>CAJQPT010000163.1 GCA_905480285.1 uncultured bacterium | reverse complement strand
CCTTCACCCGCACGTCCGACCCGGCGTGCAGCACGGCGCCCGGGGTCGTCCCCACGGCGTTGCGGTTGAAGATCTTCTCCACAGCGGTCAGGCCCTGCCCCGCGTGGGAGACCTCCTTGGCGGCGGCGTACACCGCCGGCTGCTCCACCCCGAGGATCTCCGCCGCGGTGGCCTGGAGCTTCTTGCCGAAGACCACGGCGTAGGACCCCTTGGCGCGGATGAACTCGAGCTTCTGCGGAGTGAACGCCGAGGCGATGTCGCAGAGCTCGTTCGAGCCGCTCTCGTCGTAGAGCTTCTTCGTCCGGGTGTTGATCGTCAGGACGGTGCCCGTGTCGATGGAGAAGACCTCCTCCAGCACCGGCTCACCGTCGCCGTCGAGGACCGGCGCTCCGTCAGGGCCGAGCTTCTTGACCCAGTTGTTGAGGTCCAGCCCGATGCCGCCGGTGACGCCGACGGTGGTGAGGAAGATCGGAGAGATCCCGTTCGTCCCGCCCACCACCGGGGCGATGTTGATGAACGGCACGTAGGGGCTCGCCTGAACCCCCGTCCAGAGCGCCACGTTGTTGACGCCCGACATCCGGGACGAGCCGACGCCCATGGTGCCCTTGTCCGCGACGAGCATGACGCGCTTGTCGGGGTGAGCGGCCTGGAGCGCCTTGAGCGCGTCCTGCTTCTCCTTGTCGTGCTCAAAGAGGCACTGGCCGTGGAGCTCCCGGTCGGAGCGAGAGTGCGCGTCGCTGCCCGGGGACAGCAGGTCCGTGGACACGTCCCCGATCGCCGTCACGAAGGTGACCACCTGGACCGTCTCCTCCACCTCGGGCAGAGAGGTGAAGAACTCCGCGGCCACGTAGCTCTCGAGGATCTCCGTCGCCAGGGCGTGCCCCGACAGGTGCGCGGCCTGGAGTCGATCCGTGTCCGCCTCGTACAGGAAGACCTGCGTCTTGAGCACGTCCGCAGCCTCGCGCGCGATGGCTGCGTCCTCCCCGAGGGTCAGGTCGAGCAGCACCTCCACCGACGGGCCGCCCTTCATGTGCGAGAGCAGCTCCAGCGCGAAGGCGGGGGAGATCTCGTCGACGGACGCGTCGCCCTGCACGATCCGCTTCAGGAAGCGCGCCTTGACGCCCGCGGCGCTGGTTGTCCCGGGGAGCGTGTTGTAGATGTAGAACTGGAGCGAGCCCTCGCGGTGCTCGTGTCCGGTGTCCTCGATCTGCTCGATGAGCGCCTCCACGAGAGCGGCATCCTCGATGGGCTTGGGGTGAAGGCCCTGGCCCTTGCGGGCCTCGATCTGCTCGAGGTAGTCGGTGTAAACGCTCATGGTCATCGGTGGGTCGTGGGCCCGTTGGCCCGGCAGCTGCCTGGAAGGCACCGCTTGATCGTGGTTCAGCAGAGCTCGGCGTGCGCCAGGGAGGCGCGCGGCCTCAAGCCTGGTGCTGGCCCATCAATGATGGCCCAGCGAACCCCGCCCCCCCCACTGGAAGCGCCCGGACGGGCGACGCCTGTAAGAGGAATCCGGGCAAGAGGGTACGGAGGCGGTGCCCTCCAGAGGCAGGCCAGGGCGGCAGAATTCCGCCGTTACAGGGCGCCTGTCCGGCTCTGGCCAGGGCAAAGCCGCTCCCCGTGACCCGTTCGCCATGACTGCGATCGGGGCGGAGAGCTCGTCCTCGCCGCCAGGCCCGCTCAGCCCTCGCCACAGCCTCTTGGAGTGACAAAAGGAGCGTCCCACTAGAATATTGGCGTCGGCGCGCGAAAGCGGAACGGAACCCATCGTTGGGTCCAGCCCCAACAGCTAGGTTCCCGTCCGACCCCGACCTGCCCAAAAGCCCTCCCCCGAGACCTCGATCCCCATGCTCTTCCCGTTTGCCCTCGCCGCCGCTCTCACGCCCCTGACTCCCCAGGAGAGCCCGGGGCTCCACCCTGACACCGCGGAGTTCGTCCTCAGCGTCCCGGACCTCCAGGGGACCATGGGCAGCTACGGCAAGACCGCCATGGCGAAGATGATGGCGGACGCTGATCTCCAGAGCGCCATCGGTGAGGTCATGGGGAGCGGTCCGGTGGACCCGGTCGAGCTCCTGGTCCAGCAGCTGCGCGGGATGGAGGGCGAATTCCCGCCGATCCTCGACATGCACCAGGGCGTCCAGGCCATTTCCATGTCCCTGGATTTCCTCGGGGACGCGGACCTGCTCTCGGCGATCTTCACCCTCGGCTTTCCGTCCGAAGAGCCCCAGATCGCAATTCGCTGGGTGGTTGATTTCGAGGATGAGGCCTCGTGCGCCGCCTGGGTCGAGGTCCTCATGGACTACACGGCAACGAACTCCGCGGGCCTCCCGGAGAGCATGAAGCCCAAGCTCTCGACGCGCGCCCTCACGCTCCAAGGCGACGGAGGCTCCTTCGGTGCCGCCAGCGCCACGATCCACAGCATGGTCAGCATGGAGGGCTCGGCCCCTCAGTACATCGTGCAAGGGGGCACGCGCGCCGTGCTGATCGCCGGCATCGAGGACATCGACGCCGAGCTCCAGCGCATGAGCGGCGTGGCGCGCGGGATGGTGAGCGAGCAGATCGCCG
>CAJQPT010000162.1 GCA_905480285.1 uncultured bacterium | reverse complement strand
CTCGCCGCGGACGAGTCGTTCCGGTCGGGGGACTCGGTCAGACTCTGAGCGATCCATGGGGGGCGGCTCGCGCGACGCTCCGCTCCGCCTCGATAGGAGACGTCGGCCTGGCGGCATCTCTGGAGGGTGCGCTGGAGCCCGTCGCGCCGCAAGTGCTCTCCGCAAGGGGACCGATCGCACGGTGACCGGATAGTCTTCCGCAGGAGCGTGTGCCTCCGACGCTGGGTCCCATTCGCTGCTCTCCTTGCTGCCTCGAACCACGCCATGACCTCCGACTCCCCGAAGCGGGCCACGCTCGCCGCAGTTGCGATCTGCAAGAACGAGGAGCGGGACATCCGGGGCTTCCTCGACCACCTCTTGCCGTGGATCGACGAGGTGGTGGTGATCGACGACGGCTCCACGGATCGGACGCTCGAGATCCTGAGGGCCGAAGGCGACCGAGTGACGGTCATCGAGCGGTCCATGGATCCAGTGGATGGGTTCGCCGGCCAGCGAAACGCCGGCATCGACGCGGCGCGGTCGGACTGGCTGATCCACATGGACATCGATGAGCGCGTCACCCCGGAGCTGGCGCGGGAGATCCGGGCGTCGATCGATGGGACCGATCTGAACGGGCTCCGCTATCGACGCACGAACTACTTCCTCCACCGCCCGATGCGGGCAGGCGGCTGGGAGACCTGGAACCGGCCACAAATTGCCCGACGCGGGAGCCACCGCTTCAAGAACCGGATCCACGAGGAGTGTGTGATCGACGGCGGTGAAGATCGGATCGGGCAGCTGGAGTCGAGAATGCCGCACCTCATCGACGGGAGTTACACCGAGCGGCTCGCCAAGAGCTTCCAGTACTGCCAGGTGGTGGCCGACCAGAAGCTTGAGCAAGGCGAGCGGGTCCGCTTCTCGACCCTCCTTCTCCGCCCGGCGCTGCTCTTCATCAAGCGCTACCTCATCCAGCGAGGGATCGTTGACGGGATTCCCGGGCTGATCGCCGCGCTCAATACTTCGGGGGCCGAGTTTCGTTCCCTCGCGATCGTCTGGGACCGACAGAACAAGGTGCCTCGATCGGAGCTAGAGGCCGAGATCGCAAGCCGGTGGTCGGCTGACGCCGGGCGCTCTGCTGACTGAGCGGGCGGTACTGTGCCATGAACCCTCAAGCCTGAACCCTGAGCACGGGGCCTGGATGAGCCCTGTCCTTCAGGTCGTTCGGCGGAGCCTCCTGCGGAGAAGGCTGATGCTCCGACGGAGGCTCTCTGGGAGCCAGGGCAGCCGCCGGAGCAGCCATGCCGGCGGGTCAAACCTCGAGATCGGCAGCCCGGCATCCACGAGGGGGCTCGCGGACAGTGCTGTTGCTATCACTTCGCCGTACTGGCGAGCGCACTCGGCGAGGGAGAAGCGGGCCCGGGCCTGTTCTTGGACCCGGGCAGACATCGATTCGATCTCGACCTCGCCTCGCGCGATCTCGGCGATCGAGGAGGCCATGCCTGCCGCGTCGCCCAGCGGGTGAAGGAAGCCAGTCACCCGGTCCTCGACGATGAAGTCTGTGATGCCCTCGATGACCCAGCAGATGGGCACGCAGCCGGCCGCCATGGCCTCCAGGAGAGCGTTCGGACAGCCTTCGAACTGCGAAGGAAACAGGAACACGTCGCAGGACGCGAGGTACCCGGGGATGACCTCTCGGTCGAGGAGTCCGAGGAACGAGACCTGGCCGGACTGCACCCAGGGCGCGAGCTCGCGCCGGAGCTCTCCCTCGTCGACCCCCTGCCCTCCGATGGAGAGATGGAAGTCGACCCCGGAGCCCTCAAGGGCCTGAAGGATGGGGGGGAGGAAGAGCACGCCCTTCTGGCGATGCTCGAGCCGACCGAGGAACCCGAGCTCGATCCGCCGTTGGCTCGTTGACGTCCGAGGGGGCGCATCGAAACGCTCGGTGTCGACGCCGTTCGGAATCAGCTGGATGAGGCCCGGGTCCACCGCGTAGTCCGCGGTGAGGTCGCGGCCGAGGCGCGGTGTCAAGGCGACGACGGTGCTGACCCGCTCGAGGCCCGTTGCGGCGAAGAGATATTCGTCGTGCAGCGCGTTGGCGCACCGGGAGATCACGCGGACCCGTGCAGGGAGGTGCGGGATCGATGCGAGGATCGGCCGCGAGTTGACGGGGACGACGATATCAATGCCCTCGACCTCGCACCAACTCACGAACGCCTCGACCTGCCTCCGCAGGGACCACGTCCGTGGGGCAAGCCTGACGCACCCCTCGTCTGCGTAGCTCGGATTCCAAAGGCTGTTCGACTCCGTCCCCACGGCTACGCACCTGACATCGATTCCCCGGGTGCGAAACTCATCGCGGTGGTTTCGATAGAAGGTAAACGTCCCGCCTTCCTTGGGAACGGATCCGTAAGCCACGCGTATCCCCACCGGGTCAACCTCGGAAGCCTGTTGCATGGCAGTACTCTACCCGTAGTGCGCCCTTCCGGATTGGGTCGAGCTGAGGGAGAAGCCCCCGTCACAGCGAGGGTCAGCGCCTCACCGATGGGCCGAGTTGATAGCCGCGGTGAACGCCTCTGCAGCAGCGCCTGTGGACCACGAAGCGACGACGTGCGCGCGCGCCTCGCGCCCCATCTGCTGTCGGCGAAGGGGGTCCACCACGAGTTCGGTGAGCGCCGCCGTCCACTGCGCCTCGTCCGCGCAAAGGAAGCCGTCGACACCGTCCCGAAAGAGAGCCCGGTGGGAGCGGCAGTCCGAGGCGACGACCGGGAGGCCGAGGGCCATGTACTCGATGCCTTTGAAGCCACACTTGTAGCTGTTGGGCACGGATTCACGGAGCGGGTAGACCCCGAGGTCGACCCCGCGCATGGCGTCGCGGGTGGCGTGTTCGCTCGCCCAATCGATGGACTCGATGAGCTCGAGGGTGAGGCCAGGAATGCTCCCGAGCTCATCCTCGAAGAGCGAGCTACCG
>CAJQPT010000161.1 GCA_905480285.1 uncultured bacterium | reverse complement strand
GAAGACGGGGTGCATCGCGAACTGGCGGGGCGTCGCCGTGTGCAGAAATGGGCAGAGAAAGAAAAGGTACGCCCAGCACTCGCACCAGATGACAGTGGTGGGCCCGGAGAACCGATTGGAGAGTGGTGCGGAGTGGACCTTGTGGTGGGTCCACGAATTGAGCGGGGGTGAGGGCGGGGATGAGGACGGGGATGCCCCGCAGCCCGGCCAGCTCCCGCCCCGGGCCTGGGAGGCGCTGGAGCGGCGTTCCGAGGAGGACTGGGCGGCGCTTCGTGCCCGGCGACTGGCCGCGGGCCAGGAGTTTCATCAAGAGCAGATCCGCCTCGCTGAAGTGAGGGCGAGGCCGAAGGTCGACCTGGCGAAGGTCAAGTGGACCTCCGGTCTTGGTCCGAAGCAGCCGTCGTCCGGCAGCGGGGGCCAGGCTCGTGCCAGCACCGACCAGCCGTCGTCCGGCGGCGGGGGTCAGGCTCGTGCCAGCTCTCGCCGCCCTCGCTCCAGGCCTCGCTCTCGCCGCGCTCGCTCCCCCCCGCCCCTATATACAGCACCACCTGCTCCCTCCCCTGCACCGGAAGACCCTGCTACGGCCAAAAGGCGGCAGCCTTTTTCCCCCGAGGATGGGGCCAAAGCCAAGGCAGCCAAATTGCCCTCGACCTCGACAGCCGCCCCCATCGGGAGCCCCCCGGAGCGGCGCCGCCGCCGAGAGAGACGAGAACAAAAATGGCTAGGCACCCCCGCCCAGGCACAGGTGGAGGGCACGCTTGATGGTCAGCCAAGGCCCTCGGGCAGTCAGGCCCCAGCCGACAGCCCCCGCGGCGGTGAGGCTTCCGCCGACCGCCCCAGGCGCAATGAGCAGCCACCACCCCTAGAGTCCCGGCTCGAACTCTGCCTCCGCAGAAGAGGCTTTCGTATTCCCGCCGCCTGGCAACCAGAAGCCCCCACCCCGTCCAGCCCCGCGCGCGACTCCGCCGGAGACCGTGGGGCGGGTCGCAGCGGCCAGGCTCCCGCCGGCAGCCGCTCCCGCGACCCTGAGCCAGAACGAGGAAGGGTCGACAACTGCGGAAGCTCGGAGTCGGAGGCAGGCTCGGAGAGCTGTCTGGCGTGGACGGGTGACCCAGGACGTTGGAAAGACGACTCAAAGGTCGAGACGGAGGGGCTGGAGAATATGCCGCGCTTAATGTCACTGGCGGAGCGCGCGACACTTCTCCGTGAATTTCCATGGCGCGACTTGGTGAAATCCGTCTACAGGCAAGCCCATGCTGCCGCGCAGGTGCACAGGCAAGCCCATGCTGCCGCGAAGGTGCAGTCCTCTGACATGCAGGTTGTCGTCGGGACCTTAGGACTGCGCGACCCTGACGGCTTGAAGAACTACCTGACCGCCTGGGCGGCGGGCAGCCAGCGCGTGAAGCAGACCTTGGCCTGGGAGTTAGCCAGCCCCAAGCAAATGTGCCAGATGTCCCGCCCAGGCGCATGGCTCGGGGATGTCGTTTTCACCGATCTGCTAGTCGTCTTCGGCAAGCGCGCGAACATGCAGTATGCAGCCGTGGGGAACAAATTCTACACATGGCTGGGCGGGGCTTTGGGTGTCACGGCTTTGGGCACGCAGAACTCGTCTGCAAACAATGTCGGCAATGTCATGGAGTTTTTGCATTGGCTGGCGTACGAGGAGGACCGTTGCGAGTGGGTGGTGGCGATCTGTCTGCTGGCCGCCCGCGAACTGGCCGCCGGCAGTCCTTGCATGGTCCTGCTCCTATGAAGCCTATCATTGCATGGTCATGCTCAAGCAGGCCGGCCCGATGCTAGTCCACCAGCCGGCTCCTGGTCCTCCCCCGGCGGACATCTTTCAGTGAGGACAAGCACTCGCTATCCTCACTGACCACGATGGCAAGCTCCGCTACCATCGTTGCCACTGCCGGATCATTACTGTTGTGCTGCTGCAAAAAAAAAAATCCCTTAAGCTTCCCTCGCGATGGCAAGCTCGCGATCGGGGTGCCAGGTGGCTAGACAGAGGGACAGACAGCAGGCAGGCGGGCAGACAGGGAGACGCACAGACAGACAGGGAGACAGGGAGACAGAACAAAATGGGCCAGGGGACGAACAGACACAGACAGGTGGCATCCTCTTCCCCCCGCCATGGTGCGCGCTGCTGCTGCCGCTCGCAGCTGCTGCCCATGCTGGTGGGCAGACAGAGACCGAGAGACAAGACAGAGACCGACAGACAAGACGCAGACCGAGAGGCAGACATACTGCACGTCTGCCTGTTTGCCTGTTTGCCTGCCTGTCTGTCTGCCTTCTCAAGGTGGATGCCACCTCGCACGTGGGACGCTCCGCGACCGCGTTTGGTGTTTGCGCATGGAGGTGGTTACACAGAAGCCGACGGACAGACAGACGAAAGGACAAGCTGACGGAGGAGGGGGAGGGGCAGACTGATACCGACAGAGGCCGATAGACGACAGGACCGACAGACAGACAGGCAGCCGACAGGGCAGGCAGGCGACAGGCCAGTCTGTCTGTGTGCTCCAGGTGGCTGAAGCACCGCTCGGCCTTAGCCGCCTGCCGGAGCGTTTATAACAGACATGGA
>CAJQPT010000160.1 GCA_905480285.1 uncultured bacterium | reverse complement strand
CACGATGGCGCCCTGCTGGGCGAACCAGAACCCGAGGGGGAAGCCCGTCCCGGGGAGCATGTACTGGTCGAGGGTCTCGCGCAGCAGGATGCCGCAGCCGAAGGAGGCTGTGAACCAGATGGAGAGCAGGGCTGCGATCAGTCGCAGGCTCCGCTGCCAATGCCGCGAGCATGCGGCTCGGTCGCGCTCTTCTTCCGTGGGGTGGTCGGTCATATGTAAGAGTGTAGGAAGCCGACGCGGCGACCCTGCCCCTCCGCTGGTGAGGAGGCGCCCCTTCCCCGGGTGAGGCTGCGCCCCGATCGCCCCATTCGCCCTGATCGCCTCAGTCGCCCCATTCGCCCCAGTCGCCTCGCGCCCCGGTTGCTGGCCGCATGGGCGGGATGTGATGTGAGCCACAGCAGGCTCGGGACAGGTCACGGAGGGGGAATGCCCTGAAGCTGGGCCCGCCAGCTTCAGGCGAGCGCCATAGACTGAACGAGACGGCGCCGCAGGCGTCCGCCGGTGGCTCTCCACCCCCCCCGGGAGCCGCCCCACCCCGACTATCGTCCCCCCGCCGGAGCCGCCTTCCCCCCAGGGCCGCGCCTATGAACTCTTCACGATCGCTCCGACCCGGGGCGCTGCTCCTCCTCGTCTCCCTGCTGGGAGCGCCCTCGATCAACGCCCAGGCGCCGGCGCCGATCGACCTCGAGGGCTTCCAGTGGCGGCCCCTCGGCCCCACCGGCTTTGGAGGCCGGGTCGTCGATCTCGCGCTCCACCCCGAGCGGCCCCGGAGCCTCTGGGTGGCGAGTGCGTCGGGCGGGCTCTGGTTGACCGAGGACCACGGCACCTCATGGCGCTGCCTCTTCGAGCGTGAGGGGACGATCTCCATCGGTGACGTCGCCGTGGACCCCTCGAACCCCGACGTCCTCTGGGTGGGGACGGGGGAAGCCAACAACCAGCGCAGCTCGTACTGGGGCGATGGTGTGTACAAGTCCACGGACGGCGGGGAGACGTGGAAGCACGTGGGCCTCGGCGACTCGCACCACATCGGACGCATCGTCGTGGACCCCGAGAACCCAGACCACGTGTTCGTGGCGGTCCTCGGCCACCTCTACACGCCCAACGAGGAGCGAGGTCTCTACCGCACCACCGACGGAGGCGAGACCTGGAGCCGGGTCCTGCGCGTCAGCGAGGACGTCGGCGTGGTGGACGTGGCGATGGACCCCTCCGACGCCAAGCTCGTCTATGCGGCGTCCTATGAGCGCCGCCGCCGCGCCTGGGACTTCGACGGCAACGGGCCGGGGTCGGGAATCTGGCGATCGGAGGACGGCGGCGCAACGTTCGAGCGCTGCGCTGGGGGCCTTCCGGAGGGAGACATCGGGCGGATCGGCCTGGATGTCTTCCCGGCGGATGGGCAGGTCATCGCCACTGTTGCGAACCAGAACGTGGAGGTCGAAGAGCGTGAGCCGCGCCCCGCCTTGGAGGCCGAGTGGAAGGACGGCGGGCTCGTGGTGACCGACGTCGAGCGTCGAGGTGGCGCCCGCGAGGCCGGGCTGCGCCGCGGCGATGTGATCCGCCGGGTCGGTGACCGGTCGATCGACTCGGCCTTCAAGTGGCTCAAGGTCATGGCGCTCCTCGAGGCCGACGGCGACGCGGCGAGCGAGCCGGTGGAGGTGACCTACGAGCGCGGTGGTGAGGTGGCCACCGCCACCACGACGCTGGCTGCGCTCCTCGTCTTTCAACCGGAGCCCCGTGAGCGCCAGGTGGGAGGCGAGGTCTATCGATCCTCAGATCGAGGGGTGACCTGGACCCGGGTGAACGAGAAGCCCGCTGGAGGGAGCCCTGCGTACTACTACGGTCAGGTCCGCTTCGATCCCAAGGACGACCAGCGCGCCTACATGTGCAGCGTCCCGCTCTACCGCACCGAGGACGGCGGAGCGACGTGGGATCGGATCGCGGGCTCCGTCCATGTGGACCACCACGCGGTCCTCGTGGACCCCGCGGACACGAACAAGGTCTGGCTCGGCAACGACGGTGGCCTGCACGTGTCCTTTGACCGTGGGAGTAGCTGGCAGCACATCAACAACCTGCCCATCTCGCAGTTCTACGCCGTCGGGCTCGACATGTCCGAGCCCTTCCGCGTGTACGGCGGCACCCAGGACAACGGCACATGGGGCGGGCCGAGCACGTCGCGCGATCCCAAGGGCATTCACCCGTCCGAGTGGGACTACGTGGGCGGCGGCGACGGCTTCTACGCTCAGATCGATCCCCGGGATCCGAGCACCGTCTACGGCGAGTCCCAGTTCGGCGCCATCTATCGACGGAACATGGTGACGGGCACGTCGGTGGGGATCCGCCCCTCCAAGCCCGAGGGCGCTGAGGAGTCGGCCCTGCGCTTCAACTGGAACTCACCGATCCTGATCTCGGCGCACAACCCCGAGATCATCTACTTCGGCGGGAACCGGCTGTTCAAGTCCTACGACCGCGGAGACAGCTGGCCGGTGCATAGCCCGGACCTGACGTCGAATGACGCCGAGAAGATCGCCGGGAACGTGCCCCACTGCACGATCACGACGGTCGCGGAGTCGCCCGTCGACCCCGGGCTGCTGCTCGTGGGTACCGACGATGGCCTCGTCCAGATGTCGAGCGACGGCGGGTACGAGTGGTCGAACCTGACCGGTCAGTTCCCCGGTCTCCCCTCAAATTGGTGGGTGAGCCGGGTGACGCTCTCGGCCCACGATCGCGGGCGAGCCTTCGCGAGCTTCACCGGCTACCGAGAGGACGACTTCCGACCGCTGGTCTACACCACCGACGAGTTGGGTAGCGGCAAGAGCTGGCGGCTCATCACCGAGGGGCTCGAGCCCGGCGGGCCCGTCAACGACGTCATCGAAGACCCGGCCAACCCGGACGTGCTCTTCGTGGGGACAGAGCTCGGCGCATTCATGAGCTGTGACCGCGGCGCCAGCTGGGTGCGGCTCCAGGGGGGCCTCCCGCGGGTGGCGGTCCATGACCTTGCGCTCCACGATCGTGACGGCGTGTTGGTCGCGGCCACGCACGGGAGGGGCTTCTGGGCCCTGGACGTGGACGGCCTCCGTGGCCTGTCCAAGGAGGCGCTCGAGGCCCCCGTTCACCTCCTTCCCGTCGGGGATCTGACGCGCTGGGCGCGCCGGTCGGCCGTGGGGGGATACGGGGGAGGCGACTCCACCTGGCGGGGTCAGAACGAGGCGCGAGATCTGAAGCTGTGGGTCCACCGACGAGCAGGCGAGGCGTCGATCGCGGTGGAGATCCGCGGTCCAGGCGACGAGTCCGTTGCTCTCATCGAGGTCCCGGCCGGCCCGGGGCTGCATGGGCTCAGCTGGGACGGCGCGCTGGATCGCGCGGTGGCCAGGCGGCGGGGGCGCGCGCCGGAGGGTCAGTACTCGGCGCAGCTCTCGAGGCTCTCCGAAGACGAGGACGCCGCCCGCGAGCCTATCGGCGATCGTCGAGTCTTCACGGTCCGCCGGGACCCCATGCTCGACGGCGCTTCGGCGGCTGAGATGGCGGCGGAAGACGCCGTCGGCTCGTCCGAGCGCGACTAGCACCGAGCGCTGCCGATCGCTCGCAGCGGAAGGACCGGTCGACCCCCGTCCGCCGTGCGCGCCTCGACCTCGGCGGAGGAGGGCGCGCCGGGAGAGCCGAGGCCCCGGTGCCGAACGATCGTCACCGTGCCGCCTCTTGTGAGTGCCGCCTCTTGTGGGTGCTGCCCTCTGTAGGGGCCGCCCGTCGAAGGGACCGCGAGGGACCGCGAGGGACCGGGTTGGCCGAGAGCCGGCCGCTCGTCGAAGTCTGCCAGCGGTCTCGGGGCTCGGGGGCTCCGGGGCTCCGGGGCGGTGGGGGCTCCGAGCGAGCAGGCCATCGCTCCTTCTCCATCTGCCCCCGCGTCCGCCACCTGGTGGTTGCGTTCCGCCTGGCTCAGCCCCTCCGCCATGCTGGCGTCATCCTCACATTCAGGTCCGTACAAGTGAGGCCCTCCATCCCCTCCCGGTTGCTCCACGGTCGGGCACGCGGTGACCCGTCCGCGGCGCCTGGATGCGCCAAGTTGGCGAATTCGTTCTCGGTGCGTCGGTTGTGTGAGTTCGGTGAAGCGGTGGGGTGCTTGCATCTTTGCCCGGCGGCCTCCCGAAGCCTGGGGTGCAAGACGGAGCAGGGCGATCCACGCTCGACGCCCCATCTTGAACCCCTCTCGCGGGCCGCCCCCTGGCTCGCCGACTCCGCATCCAAGCCGGGCTGTCCCAAGCCCAACAGAATCAGCCATGAAACTCACCTTCGCCCTCACCGGTTTCGCTCTCGCCGCTGCCAGCTTCGCTTCGACCGGCTCCGACGACACCCCCTGCTCCCAGACCTGCAGCTCGACGCCCCGCGCGGCGCTTGCCTCCAACGCCGTGGACGACATTGTCACCACCGCGGTCAAGGCCGGCAGCTTCAACACCCTCGCGGCCGCTCTGAAGAGCGCCGAGCTCATTGGCGCGCTGCAGGGAGAGGGCCCGTTCACGGTCTTCGCACCGACGGACGCTGCCTTCGCCAAGCTCCCCAAGGGCACCGTTGAGTCCCTCCTCGAGGAGAAGAACCGCGGTGCGCTCACCGGAATCCTGACCTACCACGTGGTCGCCGGCGACGTGCGCTCCAAGCAGATCGTCAAGGACAAGCTCACCACCGCCACCACCCTGAACGGTCAGCGCCTTGACATCGTCATCGACGAGGGCACCGTCACCATCGATGGCGCCACCGTCGTGACCGCGGACATCGTTTGCTCGAACGGTGTGATCCACGTGATCGACACGGTGATGCTGCCGCAGTCGAAGAACCTCGCCGAGGTTGCCACGGGTGCGGGCTCCTTCGGGACGCTCCTCGCCGCCGCCAAGGCCGCTGGACTCGTGGACGCGCTGACTAAGGGCGGCCCCTTCACGGTCTTCGCCCCGACGGACGACGCCTTCGCCAAGCTGCCCGAGGGCACGGTCGCGACGCTTCTCAAGCCGGAGAACAAGGGCCGCCTCGCCGCGATCTTGAAGCACCACATCGTCTCCGGACGCGTCTACGCTGACCAGGCTGCCAAGCTCGACAAGGCGCCCACCATCGGCGGCACCGAGCTCGCCATCGCGATCAACAAGGACGGCGCCAAGGTCGGCAACACCAACATCGTCGCCACCGACATCGAGGCCTCCAACGGCGTCATCCACGTGATCGACACCGTGCTCCTCCCCTGAGCATCTGGTCCGCTCGCCACGTGGCCGGCGATCTTCGGATCGCCGGCCACTTTTTCTTGGCGTACTTCGTCGGGCCCGCATCCGGTCGAGGACGAGGACCGAAGTGCGAGATGTAAGGAGTAGAACTGGCTGGGGTCGAGCGCCCGACGCACTCAGGTGCGACGTCCGCTGACATCGGTCATGTCCCCGGGAAGGGACCCAGGCGCCGATCCTCAGTAGAGGGTCGGCGCCTATTTTCGTTCGGGGCTCAAGCGCGCCCTCATCCCTGGCCGCTGCGGCGCTTGGACGGGCCGTGTGCAGCGGATGCTGAAGCGATGAGCCGGGGACCCCCTGCCTGCGTGCCTAGCGCTCTGCGCGGAGCGTCATGCCGCCTGACTGTCGCAGCTCCAGGCGGTAGGTCTGGCCTGCACGAGCCTCGACGGACGGCGCCTCGGCCTGGATGGCACGGACCCCGAGCCGCTCGGCGGCCGCCGGATCGTTGGCGTAGTCCCAGACCCGCTCGAAGAGGTCCTGATAGAGGGGGTCCGGCAGGTCATCGCCCGTGAAGGGCAGAGGGTGCTGATTGACTGAGTCCAGGGCGACGCCCTCGTCCGGGGCTAGCTCCTCGGAGAACATGCGCTGCAGGAGGCAGATCGAGGTGCCGCGGAGCGGATCCCCTTCCTCCACGTAGGAGTCGCTGAACTTCACGACGATACCCTCCACGTAGAGCCTCGTTCCCGGCAGCGTGAACTCCTTGCCAGGCCCGATCGGGCTGCCCTCGGGGTCGAGCTCCGTGAACAGGACCTCGGTCTGCATCTCACCCGACCCATCCTCCGCCGGGCTCTGTCGCAGCACCTCGATCTGTGCGATTCGATGATCGAGCTGCAGCAGCTGACGGGCCAGCTCGAGCCGGGAGACCTCGGCCTCCAGGGATGCGACGGCCTCGTCGAGGGCTTCGATGCGCACGGTCTTCTGCCCGTTATCCATCTCAAGACGGGCAATTCGGTCGTCCCGGACCCTCAAGGCCTGCGTGGCCTCGGTGGAACGGTCGTAGAAGATGAAGCTCCAGAAGGCGGCAATGAGGGCGAACGAGCCGAGGACGAGGTTGCGGACCATTTTGGGGTGCGGGGTGGACGGGAACTGACCGAAGGGCATTGTAGCGGCCTAGCAGGGCGTATTGGCGGCCCCATGGACCAGCAGGTTTCGTGGGGATACCGGGCCTGAAGTACCTGTAGCGATCTGCTGTCCAATCCCTGCGTGGCCTAACCAAACCCATGAACCCCGACCTTCTCATCGGCCGCCTGGAGGCATTTGCCTACCAGCTACGTCAGCTCGTTCAGAGCCTCCCCTCGGATCAAGCGCGGTGGCGTCCCGCTGAGGGCGGTATGTCGGTGCTCGAGATCGTCGGAAACCTCTGCGATCGCGAGATTCTCGACTTCCGACCGCGGCTGGAATTGACCCTCCGCGACCCCGAGAAGCCCTGGCCGAGGGTCGAGGCGGACGACGGCCTCGATGAGTTGAACTACAACGAACGCAAGCTCGACCGCGAGGCCGAGAAGTTCCAGCGCGAGCGCCTCAAGAGCGTCCAGTGGCTCAAGGGCCTCGGCGCGGCCAATTGGACGGCCACCCACGAGGAGCCCAAGCTCGGGCCGATCCGCGCGGGGGACCTGCTCGTCTCCTGGGCCAGCTACGACGCGATCATGACCAAGATGATCGCCCGACGGAGCTTCGACTTGTCTCAGCGTGACGCGCCGGGCTTCGTCGCGACCTACGCCGGCGAGTGGTAGGGGCGGTGAGGGCGGCGGCCGGGGAAAAAAGTCGCCGCTTCCCCTGAGAACGAGTCTCAATCGCGTAGTCTTCCCGCGGAGACGCCCGCCCGGCGCGGCCCACGTTCATGCACGTGGGCGGCGACCCCCAGGGCGGCACGATTCGGTGGGAAAGAAGAAGAAGAACAGCCCCAAGGGGGCGCTGAAGAAGAAGTGCTGCGACAAGCCCCTGCGCAAGATGTGCAAGCGGTGCCCGCGGCGCGCGACCTGCTCACTGGGCTGACTGCGGGCGGCTGCTCCGAAGCGCGACGGCCGGGAGCTCTGGCGTCTGACCGCCCCGAATGGGTCTCGCTGTCGCTACCCTCCGTGCCCATGGTTCGAACCCGGCTGCAGGAGAAGATCCGATGAGCACCAACCGCGTCGCAGTGGTGGAGGCGAATCTTGACGCCTACCTTGAGTCGGCAGAGCCAGCCCCGACGCCGCTCGACCCTGGCGACCCGCTGCGTGTGGGGACGACCCTCACTGCCCGGGTCGCGGTACAGCTCTGGGAGGACCAGGTCCTCTCGCGATGCCTGGACGTCGCGGCGCGTGAGCTCAAGCGCGACGGGGAGGGGTTCTACACCATCAGCAGCGCCGGGCATGAGCAGAACGCCATTGTCGGCGCCCAGCTGCGGACCAGCGACCCCACCTTCCTCCACTATCGCTCCGGCGCCTTCATGGCCTCGCGGCTCCGCCAGGTGGACGATGGCACGCCGCTCTTCGACACGCTGCTCAGCTTCTGCGCCGCCAAGGACGACCCCGTGTCCTCCGGGCGCCACAAGGTCTGGGGCTCGAAGGAGACCTGGGTCCCGCCGCAGACCAGCACGATCGCGAGCCACGTGCCCAAGGCGGTGGGGGCAGCCTACTCGCTCCGGCGCGCGGCCAAGCTCGGCATCGAGACAGGGCTTCCCGAGGACGCGATCACCTGCTGCACCTTCGGCGACGCCAGCGTGAATCACGCCACGGCGCTCTCGGGGATCAACTCTGCCCGTTACGCGTGGCGACGAATGAACCCGACCCCCGTCCTGTTCGTCTGCGAGGACAACCAGCGCGGGATCAGCGTGGAGACGCCGAGGCGGTGGATCAGGGACTTCTTCTCGAGGCTCGAGCACCTGCGGTACTTTGAGGCCTCGGGGGAGCTCGAGGAGATGTGGGACACCGTTTCCCTGGCGATTCAGACCTGCCGGACGACCCGGCAGCCGACGTTCCTGCGCCTGCGCTGTCACCGGCTCTGGGGGCACGCGGGGAGCGACGTCCAGTCCGCCTACATGTCGCAGGCGGAGATCGAGGAGGCCGAGGCCCGAGATCCTGTGCTCACCAACGCACGGCGATTGGTGGAGTGCGGTGCTGCGACCCCGGAGCAGCTCCAGGAGATCCTCCGCACGACCCGAGATCGGGTGCGGGCGGGTTCCGAGGAGGCCCGCCGCCGGCCGCGCCTCACCAGCGCCGCGGAGGTGATCGAGCCCCTCGCGCCGGAGGACCCTGAGCTCTGGCGAGCGGCGGCCACGGCTGCGATTCCCGAAGAGGATCGCGCTGCGGTCTTTGGTGCCCGCCTCCCCGAGCAGGCCAAGGCGCCGACGCGGCGGACCATGGGCGCGCGGATCAACGACGCGCTGCACGACGAGATGATCCGCCGCAAGGGCATGATCTGCTTCGGCGAGGACGTCGGGCGCAAGGGCGGGGTGTACGGCATCACCCAGAACCTCCAGACGCAGTTCGGACGCTCACGCTGCTTTGACACGCTGCTGGACGAGACCACGATCCTCGGCGTGGCGCAGGGTGCCGCGCTGGTCGGGCTGCTCCCGGTGCCGGAGATCCCTTACCTCGCTTACCTCCACAACGCGATCGACCAGATCCGGGGCGAGGCCTGTTCGCTGCAGTTCTTCAGCGACAAGCAGTTCGCCAACCCCATGGTCGTGCGGATCGCGGGGCTCGCGTACCAGCGCGGCTTCGGCGGCCACTTCCACAACGACAACTCCATCGGCGCCCTTCGGGAGATCCCCGGGCTCACGATCGCCTGCCCGTCCAACGGCGCCGACGCGGTGCGGATGCTGCGCGGGTCCCTCGCCATGGCGCAGGAGTCTGGCCGGGTCGTGGTGTTCCTCGAGCCCATCGCGCTCTACCACATGCGTGACCTCTATGAGGAGGGCGACGGGCTCTGGCTGAGCGACTATCCCGTTCCCGACGGGGCGGCCGACTCGGCCCTCTTGCCTGGCCAGGTCGGCATCGCGAATCCCGACCACAGCGACGCGCTCGTGGTCACGTACGCCAACGGCTATCGGCTCGCGCTACGGGCCGCGCGCCAACTGGAGCAGCAGGGCATCAAGGCGCGCATCATGGACGTCCGCTGGCTGAACCCCCTGCCGATGGATGAGATCATGCGCCACGCCGAGGACTGCGGGGCCGTTCTGGTCGCGGACGAGTGCCGAGCGACTGGCGCGGGGATCGCAGACGCGGTCATCAGCGGCCTCGTGGAGCGTGGCTACTCTGGCCGGATGCGAACCGCCCGGAGCGCTGACACCTACATTCCTCTCGGACCCGCCGCAGATGTGGTCTTGCTCTCCGAGGCGGACATTCTCGCAGGCGTCAAGGAGGTGGCCTCGTGAGCCGCGCCGTCATCCTGTGCCCCGGTCGCGGTTCCTACACCGAGGCTTCCCTCGGGTCCCTGGACCCCGATCATGAGTTCGTGCGGATCGCAGAGCAGTGCCGCGGTGAGCTCGGCCTCGAGCCGCTGCTGTCGCTCGACCGAGCTGAGCGCTTCGAGCCTGCGCGTCACCTGCGCCCTGCGCACGTGTCACCTCTGATCCTGGTCAAGGCCATGATCGACGCGACCGAGGCGAGCCAGAGGCACGAGGTGGTCGCGGCGGGAGGCAACTCCCTGGGGTGGTACATCGCGCTCTGCCTCGCGGGCTGCGTCTCCTTTGAGGAGGGCTTCCGGCTGGTGCAACGCATGTCTCTGCTGCAAGAGGAGTTTGCTGACGGTGGTCAGGTTCTCTACCCGCGGGTCGATGAGGATTGGCGCCCCTCGGTCGAGCTGGAGGCTGCGATCGAGGCCTCGCTTGTGGCGTCTGGCGGCGAGGCCATGCGCTCCATCGAGCTGGGTGGTTTCGCCGTACTGGCGGGGTCAGCGGCGGGCGTGAAGCACCTCCTCTCCGGCATGCCCAAGGTCAGGTTTGGCGCCGCGACCTATCCGATCCGCCTGGCCCAGCACGGCCCGTACCACACCCACCTCGCCGCTCCGGTGGCCCGGGCGGCGGCCCAGGACTTCAGGGACCTCCGGATGCGTGCCCCGAGCATCTCGCTGATCGACGGGCGAGGGCGGCGCCACTCCCCGTGGTCGGCGGACCTAGATGAGTTGAAGGAATACACCTTCGGCCACCAGGTCAGCGAGCCCTTCGACTTCTCCGCAACGGTGCGGGTCGCCCTGCGGGAGTTTGCCCCTGAGACCATCATCTTGCCGGGCCCCGGGAACACACTGGGCGGCATCGTCGGCCAGGTGCTCGTCTCCGAGGGGTGGCGTGGGGTCCGGTCCAAGGACGATTTCCTCGCCCTCCAGGCGGCGGAACCTCCCTTCGTGGAGAGCATGGGCCTCGGCCGTTAGCTGGGCTCGGCGGACTTCGGGCCCTCCAGGTCCGCCATCTGCTGCTCGATATCGGCGGCTTCCCGAGTCTTCTCGGCGAAGCCCTTGATGTCCCCACGGCGCTGCAGTTCCACGGCCTGCGCCATGAGCCCCTCGTATTCGCGGCGGAGCTTGGCCGCCGGGTCCCGCTTCTTGAATCCGAACATG
>CAJQPT010000159.1 GCA_905480285.1 uncultured bacterium | reverse complement strand
GCTGGTGCGTGCGCGGGTGCCAGGGGGGTCGACCGACATCCTCTACTCCCTGGACGGGCTCGCCGCGGCACGGGAGCGAGGCCTGTTGGCGAGCTCATCTGGGGGCCCGGCTGGGGACCCGGCTGGGGAACGGGCTCAGGGCATGATCGTCCTCATCACCGACGGCCTGACCGACTCGGTCTGGAGTCTGCGGCGTCAGGTCCGGGACCGAATCGCCGCGGCTGGCGACCGCCTGGTGATCGTCCAGGTCGGAGAGGATCCGGACGGAGTCGAGTTCCTCGCCGGCCTGCTCATGGACGGCGAAGCGGTGCTGGAGGCGGGGGAGCTGGAGGGACTCGAGGACCTGCTCCACCAGGAGCTGCAGGACGTTCGGCTCGTGGAGGGGGCGACGGTGGTGGCCGCGCCGGCGCTTCCGGGGGCAGCCTGGCTGGCGGAGCTGAGGGGGCCCGTGCTCGACGCCGCAGCCCTCGAGCGCAGCCTCGTTCTCGGCCAGGTGCTCCGATCTAGGCCAGCCGAGGGCGCGACGGCGCTGCTGGACGTGGCGGTCTCGCCGGCGGCTCCGGTGGCTGGCGGTGGGCCAGGGCGAGGGACGCTGATCGCCCTCGCCGAGCGCGGGCAGGGGACCGTGGCCGGGCTCGCTGTGCCCGCGCTCGGGTCCGGGCCGGAAGCGTGGAGCCCGGCGCTGCGCTCTCGGATCGGCTGGCTGGCTCCGGTGCTACGCGCCATGGCGCGGCGCCATTCGGAGGCCGCCCGCCGGGCTCCCGCAAGTGAGGCTGGGCCGGGGGGACGCCCGCGCGGGAGCCTCACAGCCGGCGGGGAGGTCCTCGTGCGGGGCCTCCCCAACGGGCTCCCGGCGAGCTTTCTTGCCGCCATCACCGGGGCCCCGACCGTGGACCTGTTCGGAGAGCTGGGCGCCCGCAAGCGGCTCGCGAGCGTGAGGCTCACCGTGCCAGAGGTGGAGTCCGCTCCAGACAGGGTTCGCCGCGGCCTCCGGCCTTCCGCTCTGGACGCCGTGCCGCGCGGGACGCCGCTGCTGATCGAGCTCCCGCCCCCAGCTGTGGCGGTGCCCCTCCGGGCTGACGGCCCCGCCGAGGCCTTTCCGCCGCCGGGTGGGGCGGCGCCCTCCCTGCGGCACGGTCTCGGCCGAAGCGGGGGGGCGGCAGGCCCCGCGAGCCCCCCGTCCGATACGGATCGGGGCTGGCCCCACCCCCTGACGCCCTGGCTCCTCTGGGCGGCCATCGGGAGCCTGTTCCTCGGCGCCCTCGGGGGGCGGCCGGGGCTCGCTGCGCTGGTGGGGGGAAGGAACCAGCATTCTCCTGGGGGACAGGGCTCAAGGAGTGGCCTCGAGTAGCCGAATGGCACCTTGGTGCCCCGCGATGGGGCGCCCTAGCCGACTCGCCTCTCGAGACCCTGACGCGCAACCCAACATGCCGCTCACCACGACTCGCCGCCTGCTCTCTGTCTCCCTGCTCACCCTCGGCGCCCTCGCCTCCTGCGCGACCAACGCCTCGACGAGCGCGAGCCTCTCGGATTCCCAGTGGCTCGAGGCCTCACCCGAGCTGCAGCGGAAGATCGATCAGAAGGAGGCGGAGGTCCTCGTGTGTCCGGACCAGTTCACCTGGATTGGCCTCTCGGACTGGTTCCAGTCGGTGGGGGAGCCCACCTACCCGAACCTCCTCGAGATGGTTCAGTACGGCAACACCCGCCAGCGCAGCTTCTCGCTCTGTGTGATCGCCGCGATGCAGGACCGTCGCCTCCTGGAGCCCGTGCGAGAGGTCATGCCCGCAGAGGCGCTCGCGTCGGAGGGCATCCGCAGGGAGTACGCGCGCGCCCTGGCCAAGATGGGCGACTTCTCGGAGCTCCCCGTCCTGATCGAGGCGCTCCGAGACAGCAGTCCGGAGCAGTTCGGCCGAGCGGCCCGAGCCCTCGAGACCGTGACGAACTCGGACATTCCCGTCAGCGCCAGCACCTCGCCTGAGAAGCGCGAGGAGATCGTCGAGGCCTGGCTTGAGTGGTGGAACAACCAGCAGCGCGACGCGCTGCTGCGTTAGAGGGGCGCGCGTCAGCGGAGCTCGTCGAGGAGCGCGAGGAAGCCGGGGTGGTCGCGCAGGGCCTTCAGGTCTTCATCCTCGGACATGAACTCGATGTCGTCGTAGCCCAGCACCACTGCAGTGCGCAGGGAGTCCACCGCGGCCGTTGTGCGTCCGCAGAGCGCCTGACTGCAGGCCAGGTTGTAGCGAGCCGTGGGGTCCTCCGGGGCGATGTCCACGATCCGGAGGTCAACCTTCAGGCCATCCTCATAGCGGCCTAGCCTCGTATACACGTGCCCAAGCTCGGACAAGGCGTCGATGTTGTCCGGGCGCCGCCGGACAGCTTCCGAGTAGATGGAGGCGAGGAACTCCGACCCGATCTGGTCCAACTTGGTCGCGCAGGAGTTTGTGAGGGCCAGGCCGTCCATTAGGAATCAGTCTATCGCAAGCGGCGAGAGGGGGGCTTTGGGCTGTCGTGGCGCCGGAGCACCAGGATCCAGGCGTGACCAGGTGGGGCCGCGCGGGTACAAGGACAGCGGTCCCCTTCCCCCGTCGACATTCGCCCCTGCCAAGTCTATGGACATTCGATTCTGCGATCTGTGCCAAGAGTCCGTTCCTGAAGCCGACTTCAGGAGCGGCCGGGCCAGCGCTATCAAGGGGAGAGTGATCTGCTCCCAGTGCGAGAAGGCCATGGGCGGAGGAGCCGAAACGGGACCGGGGAGCGGGGGCGACGCGTCGTCCCGGCCAGCCGGAGACGACGTCGCGAACTCGATGCGCCCTGCTCCCCGGCAGGCAGAGCCCAGGTCGTCCGGTGGTCCTCCTGCGGCAGCACAGGGGGCCGCAGGGTCCGCAGGTTCCGCGGGGGCCGTGGCGGCCCGCGGGGGCTTCCTGCTCGCCCTGGGGGCCGCGGCGGCCATCGGGTTCGGCGCTCCGATCCTGCTCGACCGGATCGAGTCTCTGGAGGCCAGGCTCAACGCCGCCGCCATCCAGATCGAGGCTGGTCGGCAGCAGAGCCGGGATGAGCGAGCCGCCGACGTCCAGCCGCTTCGGCTCGGCCTCGAAGCGCTCAACGCTCGCACGGACCAGAGCCTCGCTGAACAGCGTGCTGAGCTCGTGGCGGAGATCGGAGCGCTGGAGGCGGCGCTGCAGGCCACGGAGGCGCGCTCCCTGGATCGCGGCGACCGGCTGCGAGCGACCATGGACGCGTCGAGCGCCAGGTTGGATGAGCTGCGGGAAGGGCTCGCACGAGCCACGAAGCGCCAGGGGGAAGTGGATGAACTGAAGCGTGTGGCGGCGTTCCATGGGGACCTGCTCGTGGAGCTCCAGGAGCGGCAGCGAACGGCCACTGTCGTGGTGGAAGGAGGCGGGACGCGGCCTGCTGCGGGGAGCGCGCCCGCCGATCTTGTCGGCAGCAACGGCGGTCCGATGGCCTCATGGTCCCAGCACCTCGGGGATCTCGAGAGCCCTGACGCTGGCCTCCGTCTCGATGCGGTCTTCGCGCTCGGGCAGACCCAGGACCCCGCTGTCGCCTCCCATGTGATTCCGATGCTCACGGATGAGGACGTGTTCGTCCGCATGGTGTCGGCGCAGGTACTCGGAGCACTGCGGGCAAAATCCGCGGTGCCGGCCCTCATCGACGCGCTCGAGGACGAGCGCTCGGCGGTCCGTGAGGCCGCCGTGGTCTCTCTGCGGAGCACCACCGGACAGCAATTCGGGTTTGATCCGGCCGGGAAGGTCCAGGCCCGAGGACGGGCGGTGGGGGCGTGGCGCTCCTGGTGGGAGCGCGACCGTGACGAGTTCACCGGCTCCTGACCTCCGCCGGTCTCGCCCTCCCAAAGCTCCGCCGGAGTGGTGCTTCGGATTGAAGAATGGTTACCCTGCGCGGCCCGGCGCAGCCCTGAGCAGCCCTGCCCCTGACTCGCCGGCTCTCCACGCAGCCACCCCCCGCTTCACTCCCATGGGAATCTTCAAGGCCTACGATATTCGCGGCGTCCACCCCACCGAACTCGACGCCGACATCGCCCGGAGGATCGGTCACGCGTTCGCTCGCCTCCTCGACGCCAAGCGCCTGCTCGTCGGCCGCGATATGAGGGTGCACTCGCCCGAGGTCTCCGAGGCGGTCATCGAGGGCATGCGGGATGCCGGGGCAGACGTGGTCTCCATCGGGCTCGCTTCGACACCGATGACCTACTTCGCCATCGGGTCCCAGGACGTGGACGGCGGCCTCTGCGTGACCGCGAGCCACAACACCGGCGAGTACAACGGCATGAAGCTCTGCTCGAGGGGAGCGCGACCGATCTCCCGGGCCAACGGGATCGCGGACATCGAGCGCATGTGCGCCGAGCCGTACCCCGGGCCCGTCGCCGAGCGTGGGACGCTGGAGGAGCTCGATCTCGACGAGGCCTACGCTGCCCACGTGGCGTCCTTCTGCGACATGGAGGGGGACCTCTCCCTCGCCATCGACGCCGCCAACGGCATGGCCGGCCACACGCTCCCGAGGATCCTGCCCATGCTCCCGCGGCTGACCACCAGCACGCTCTTCATGGAGCCGGATGGGAGCTTCCCCAACCATGAGGCCAACCCGCTCAAGGAGGAGAATCTGGACGACGTCCGGGCCCTGGTGGGCTCGAGCGGTGCAGCCGCAGGGGTGGGGTTTGACGGAGACGCCGACCGCTGCTGCTTCGTGGATGAGACCGGAGAGACGGTCACCGCGGACCTCATGACCGCGCTGCTCGCGCGGGAGTTCCTCCGCAAGGAGCCTGGCGCGCACATCGTCTATGACCTGCGCTCCTCGTGGGTCGTCAAGGAGGAGATCCTGGCCGGCGGCGGCGTCGCCCACCGGGATCGCGTGGGGCACAGCTTCATCAAGGCGACCATGCGAGAGCACGGGGCGGTCTTCGGCGGCGAGCTCTCCGGTCACTTCTACTTCAGGGACAACTTCGTCTGTGACTCCGGCGCGTTGGCCATGGTGAGCGCCCTCAATCTCCTCACCCGAGAAGAGAACCAGGGGCGAGCGCTGTCCGAGCTGGTCAAGGACCTCCGCCGCTACCACTCCACCGGCGAGATCAACTTCGAGGTGGAGGACAAGGCGGCGGCCATCGCGAAGCTCAAGGAGCGCTACGCAGACGGCCGCCAGGACGAGCTCGACGGGATCACCGTGGAATACGGGGACCTCGATTCCGACGACTGGTGGTGGTTCAACGTGCGCATGTCCAACACGGAGCCCCTCCTGCGACTGAACCTCGAGGCGAAGCGTGAGGCGACCCGAGATGCCCGCAGGGACGAGCTTGTGGCGCTCCTGAGCTGACCCTCCACCGACGCAAGGGAATCGAGCTTCGATTCTGGGCCCGGCTGGCCGATAGTATTCCTCGCCGGGAGCCCCAGACCCGAAGATCATCGATGATGCCTCTCAAGCTCCGTCCGCTCCATCCCGGCCTGCTTCTCGGGCCCCCCGCACGTCTCAGTCAATGGGGGGCCGCTGTCCTTCTGACCGCCGCGCCGCTGGTGGCGCAGGGCGGCCCGTCGGCGGGATCTCCCGCGGCGGAACCTCCTTCTGGAACGTCTCGCCGAGCCGCGCAGAACCGAGTCGCAGCAGCTCAGGCTCCTGACGGAGCGCGCTTCTATGAGCGCGACCTGCGGACCAGCTTTGATCGGCGCTCCGCGACCCTCGCGCGCGCTGACCTCGAGGAGCTTGAGCCCGGGGCGCCGGGGTACGAATCCGCCCTCTTCACGCTCGGCGCCGCCGGTGCCCTGGAGTCGCGGGCAGTCCTCGTGGAGTCCACCTCGGAGTTCACCTCGGAGTCCACATTGGAGGCCGCGGCCACTCAAGACCGCCTCGCGGCGATCTTTGCGCTCGGGGAGTTGAAGGCACGGGTGGGACCCGCCATCGACGTTCTCCTCGCCCTCACGACTGACGACGACCCCGCGGTGAGGACAGCGGCCATGGTCGCCTCGATCCGCACAGGGGTCTCGGCGGGCCGTCAGCACGTGGCGACCCTCGCAGGGGGAGCGGGCAGCGCCGCTGGCGAGGCTCGCGATGTGCTCGCGTTCGCAGCCGATCCGACAGGGCAGGGGTTACCCAGCGCCTTCCGCCGGCTCTACCAGCTCCGCTGGAACGCCGCGCGCGCCTACGGCTTCATCGACGGCGCGGTCTGGGCCTCCACGCTCATGGACGAGCTGAGCGAGAACGAGCCGTTCCTTCAGGCGCTCGTCTTGCAGCTCGTGCTGGACCTGAAGATCGAGGGCGCGAGAGATCACCTCCTTGAGGCCCTCCTCGACGGCGACGGCGTGCGGCGGATCGTCGTTGGGGCACAGCGGATGCCCGTGGTGATCGAGTCGATGATCGACGCTGGCGTCTGGCGTCCGGCGGATTGGAAGGAGTGGAAGTGGCTGATGCTGACCATCCTCCACGAGGAGCTCGCCTACCTGTTCCCCCGAACGATCCAGCTGGCCGTGGCGCAGCCGTCCGCGGCGGCGGCGGCGGTGGCCTTCCTTCAAAGGTCCGAGGGACGCTATGGGGAGCTGGTGGAGCGTTCTCTCAGCCACGAGGACCCCTCGGTTCGCGCCCTCGCGGCCTTCGCCCTCGGCGCAGCGGGAAACCCCGACTACACCGCCCGACTGCTCGAGGTCTCCGAAGACCCTGTGGCGTGGGTCCGCGCCAACGCCATCGGCGCGTTGATCCGGATGGGTAACGTCGGGGGGAACATCCGAGCCGGCCGGATCCTGTCGCTGCCGCCCGAGGATCGGGAGCCGCGCATGACCTCGTATCTGTTCCAGGTGCTCGAACGAGCGGCGCCGGACGCGAACGTGATCGAGTTCCTGCAGGACGCGGCGCCGCGGCTGGATGGGCCAGATCGTGCGGCTGCGGACGCGATCCTCCTCCTGTACTCCCGCGCTCCGGTGGAGACGGGAGTCCTGCGCAGGGAGCTCCCAGGGATGGTCGCCACCAACCCCGAGGCGATCTTCGGAGCCCGGGCCCTCGCCCGCCGGCCTGGAGCGAGCGACCTGCGCGTGATGGCGCGGCTCTTCCCGCGGGAGGGGGCCGCTGACATGAACCTCGCGCTCGCGTCTGGGCTCGCCCAATCAGGCCACCGGTCGGTGGAGCCCCTGCTCCAGAAGGCCGTGTGGGAGCTGCCCTGGAACGTCTCTGTGCTCGCCGCTGGTGTCGTGCGCGCCACCTACGGTGAGCGAACCCTGATCTCCTGGGCGGCGAACCCGCCAGTGGAGACCACGGAGCAGGACGTCCGCCGGCTCGGATACGCTATAGGAGAGTGGGGCGGGATGCCTGCGGTCGAGGCGCTACGTCGGCGCCTGAACTCGGCCGCTGGGGCCGACCTCCCTGCGCTTCAGGGCGCGATCCTGGGCGCACTCGCTGCGCGCACGCGCTAGTCCTGGCTGACGATCTTCACACCCTGTTGCTGCCTCCGGAACCATGACGACCATGCCCCCTGAATCTGTTGCGCTGATCGGCGTCCCCATGGACCTCGGTGGGAACCGCCGCGGCGTGGACATGGGACCGAGCGCCCTGCGCATCGCTGGCATCGAGGCAGGGATCGTACGCCTCGGCTCGCGCTTCATCGACCGTGGTAACATCGCCGTCGGTGACCCGCGCGGAGAGGCACCTTCGGACCCCTCGGCGAAGTACCTCGAGCCCATCGCTGCGTCGTGCGCGGCGCTGGCAGATTCGGTTCAGGAGACGCTGGGGGAGGGGCACTTCCCCCTCGTCGTCGGCGGCGACCACTCGATCGCGGTGGGCACCGTCGCGGGCGTCACGCGCCACTTCCAGGCGACGGCGGAGGAGGTCGGCGTGATCTGGTTCGACGCCCACGCGGACATGAACACCCCTGAGACCTCGGAGTCCGGCAACGTGCACGGGATGCCGCTGGCGTCGATCCTCGGGTCGGGGCCGGCCGTCCTCACTCAACTCGGCGCCAAGGTCCCCATGGTCCGGCCCGCCCGGGTGGCCATGGTCGGCATCCGCGACGTGGACCGCGACGAGGCCGCGGCGGTGCGCGAGAGCGGCGTCGCGTGCTTCACCATGCGCGAGATCGACGAGCAAGGGATCCGCGCCGTGATGGAGCAGGCCATCGCCCACGCCACGGACGGCACCGCGGGTTTCCACCTCTCCTTCGACGTGGACGGGACGGACCCGAGCGTCTGCCCCGGCGTGGGGACGCCGGTCGCAGGCGGGATCACCTACCGCGAGGCGCACACGGTCATGGAGATGGCCGCCACCTCGGGCAAGCTGGTGAGCCTCGAGCTGACCGAGATCAATCCGATCCTCGACGACGGCAACCGGACGGCTATTGCTGCTCGGGAGTTTGCTCTCTCTGCGCTCGGGAAGAGCGTGCTCTGATCCGCCGCTCCGCGTCGCCGAGTCGGCGCTGCTTATCGGCTTCCTGCTTTCGCTCTTCCCTGGAGGGCCCCGCGGGCTCGGTCGGTTCGTCGTAGGGCTCCGCCACCCTTCCGGCGCGCCTGGGCGTCCAGAGGGCGAGGTTCATGGTCGTCACCAGGATCGAAGTGAACGGCCAGAACCAGGGCTGATCGCTCCACGGCTTCATGAGCCAGCGGTTGGAGTTGACGCTGAAGCGGACCTTGGTCTCGAGCGTCAGGAGCAGGAACACCACCGTCGCGGACAGGCCTATGCTGAGGATCGCTCGCCGGGTGGGGTCAAGGGAGGGAAGGAAGCGCATGGGGTGAGCGGAAGGAGTCCGGCCGGCGGGCTGCGAGCGGGCCGGGCGGGGGCGGTCAGGAATTTCAGCCTAGGCAACGGCGCGGTTGGGCGCCACTGGCGGGGGCTGGAGGCAAGACTCACAGCCGAGACCGCCTGATCGAAGAGGAGCGCGGCCCACGGGCCGCGCTCCTGGTCGGCTTGAGCGCCGCGGTCGTTGCCCCCCGCCGATGTTCAGCGGGCGGTCAACGGACCCTCCTCACCTCCAGCTCGACTCGCAGCGCCTGCCCGCTCTCGTCCCCGAGGACGATCTTCCAGGAGTCTTGCCCACTTGGGGCCGCGGTGCCCCGCTCATTGAGCCGGGTGATCGCGGTGGACGTCGCGGCGAGGGAGCGCACCATCGGGTTCTCCACCAGCTCAATATTCTGGCTCACCTGGCCCTCCACGACGAATGCGAGGTCGCCGGAGCGAAGGCGATCCACCTGGATCGCGCAGGCGAGGCCCTCGAAGTGAAGAGTGACTTCCGGGTCGCGAATCGCGGCGTTCTTTGCCACCTCAACGCTGAAGTCCCTGACGAGCAGGCCCTCCGCACCAACGGCCAGCAGCCCCTGGGTCCCCCCGATGGTCTCGACCGCCGCGGTTCCTGACCCCTCTCCGCAAGTCCAGCTCGCCCGGATCGTGTAGACCGACGGCGATTCGCCCAGAAGGAGCGAGGTCGCGTCCATGACGGACTGGGTGCCCTCACTCTCGAAGACCAGCAGCGTCGCGTCAGGGCCCTTGATGCAGTCCGCGCCGGCCTGGAGGCGCCGAGAGATCATCTCCAAGAGACTATCGTCGCGCCTCGACAGTTGGGCGCGCAGCGGAGCCTCTCCTGGATCGCGCTTGTGGTCCTCGCCGACCACGAAGTTATTCAGCCCTTCGAGGATGTTCCCGACGCCCTCGACGCGCGCTGGGGCGAAGGCGCCGCGAGCAACAGCAAGCATGCTCTTGCCCGCGCCCATGGCGAACACCTCGGCGCTGGGCGGCGCCGAGAGGAGCTCGATGGCCACGTGGTGGCCGGGGCGCGTGGACAGGATGGTGGCGTCACCTCTACGAAGAGCGGTCTCGCCCGCCGCGGCTCCCCCGATCAGGCCGAAGGTCTCGTGCCAGCCAACGCCCTCATCGGTCTCAAGACCGTTCCCCGCCACCGCCACGCGGAACTGCGTTTGAAACGGTCCGTTGACATCGCGTTCCTCTCTCTCCGTCTCCTGCGCGATGTAGGCGAGGCGGAGGGTGTTTCCTGACCAGCTGCCGAGGAGCGCGAGATCCAACCCCTCGGCCACGTCGAGGATCAGTGGATCACCGATCGCCGCGGCCTCGGCGATCTCCACTTCGAGGCCGTACATCGTCGAGTGCGCTATCAGTTCGCGGACGCGGGTCAGCCTGGACGCCGGAAGCGTGATCTCCCTCGTGGTCTCGAGCCCCTCGCGAGCGAGGCCGCGCCAGGCGTCCCCGCCCGCAGCGCGAGCCGCCGCGAGCTGATCCGCGTCGGCGGCGAAGCGCGTCACGCGGAGCCGTGGAGCGGCGGCGAGGAGCGCCTCGAGACGTTGGAGTAGATCCGCGAACGCCGCATGCGCCTCGGCGGGTGCCTCCATGTAGAGCACGCCCGGCTCCACGAACTCTGCAGTCGTGATCCATCCACCATGGAGCTCGCTGAAGGCGCGAAACGCCACCTCCGACGGCCGCTCCCCTTCGTCGCGAGGCACGACCTCTTCGGCGCGCGGAACGACCTGCAGCAGGGGAATCACGGGGATGGGGTGGAGCTCCTCGGCGTGGCCTGCGCCCAGCAGATCGAAGGC
>CAJQPT010000158.1 GCA_905480285.1 uncultured bacterium | reverse complement strand
CGGAGGTGTGGGCGCGGACGGAGGCGCGGACGGAGGCGTGGACGGAGACTGCGGCCGGTCAGTCCCAGACCCTGATGCGTTCGAGGTCCGGGAGCCTCAGGGTCCGTGTGTCGGCGATGCGCCGCCCCGTACCGACACGCTCGCCCGACCCAAGGGTCGGGGTGATGCGGCGGAGGATGCGCTCTGCTGTGTGCCTGTACCCGGTGAGCTTGCCCCCGTAGACGCTCACCCAGCTGGGGCGCTCGGGCGACTCGGTCACGAGCGTCACGTCTCGCGGGCGGCTGAAGGCGGAGCCGCTCGCTCGCGGCAGCACCCGCAGCCCGGCCCAGGCCGCCGACACCTCTCCGAGGCTGTCGGGGAAGTAGCGGCGATGGACCGCGAGGAGATAGTCAATCTCATCCTCCGTCGGAGCGACGGTGGCGGGATCCCCGGTGAAGGGAGTCTCCGTCGTCCCGACCATGACGTGCCCGCGCCAGGGGATGGAGAACACGGCCCGTTGATCCGAGGGCGCCTCGGTGTAGTAGATGCCACGCTTGAGCTCCCCTGGGAGCTCGATGTGAGTGCCTCCGACGAGGTCGATCTCTCGGATCGGGGGTCCTGGTGTCGCAAGGGCAGCGACCCGGTTGACCCAGGGGCCCGCCGCGTTGATGACCACACGGGCATGGAGGGATGATTCCTCCCCGTTGTTCCCGTAGCGGACCTGCCACCGGCTCGCCCCGTCCGGCCGCTCGATCCGGTGGACCTCCGCCCCGACCTCCACGAGGGCGCCAAGGTCAACGGCGGAGGCCAGCACCGCCCGGCAGAGAGCCGCGTCGTCCGTCTGGCCATCCTGATATCGGAAGACGGCCCGCAGGCCGTCGGTCTGGAGCCCGTCGAGCCCGTCCCACTGGCGGCGAGGCAGCGCTTCGAAGCGGGCTGAGCGCCTCAGGTTCCCCAGGGCGGCATAGAGGCTGAGACCCGCTCGGATCGTCAGCGGGCTGCGACGAGTGTCCCGGTAGACCGGGATATGGAAGGGGACCAGGCGGACCAGGTGGGGCGCGATCTGAAGGAGCGTCTGGCGTTCGGCGAGCGACTCTCGCACGAGGCTGAACTGGTAGCTCTCCAGGTAGCGCAGGCCCCCGTGGATGAGCTTGCTGGAGCGGCTGGAGGTCCCGATCGCCGCCTCACGTCGCTCCAGGAGAGCGACCTTGAAGCCGGCTGCGGCAGCGGCCTGGGCGGCGCCAGCACCCTGGATACCGCCGCCGATGACCAGGACGTCGACGTCCGTTCCGGCCGCCCTCGCTTCGCTCGTTGGGGTGTCCGGCGCCGGGTCCGGGCCGGGAATCTTCTCAGCCTTCTGGGAGTCTGCACCGTTCATTCGATCCGACACTTCCATTCGGGCTCTGCGATCGCAAGGATGCTCTGCGGAGGAACCGCACATGAATCGCAACCTGACACTCTTCTCATTGGCGGTCCTCGGCCTCCCGTTCTTCGCGTCGTGCGCCACCGCGCCGCCGCCGTTCGGGACGTCCTACGAGGCCTATCGGGGCTTCAAGGCGCGCACCTTTGTCGGGACCTCAGAAGATGTCCGGCCGGCCGTGATCGCCTCTCTCCGAGACCAGGGCTTCGAGGTCTATCCAGACGCCGAGGATCGAACGTACATCATCGCCCATCGCGGCATGGCTGCTGGCGCACCGGGGGGGGCATCCGAGGGGGAGCTCCTTCGGCGCACCTGGCTCCGTGTCGGGGTCCAGGTCCGTCAAGTGGACATGCACAAGCGTGCCCCGCGCACGCTCGTGGAGCTTGAGGCGGAGAACATCCAAGGGAATTCTGTGGGACCGATCGAAGCCAGCTTCGACACGGTGCCCTCGGCGTTCTACGAGGAGTTCTTTCAGCAGCTGAGCACTTACGTGCCTGCGGCGCCGCCCCCGTCGACCTTCTCGTTCTGAGCCTCCCTTGTTCTGAGCCTCTCTTGTTCTGAGCCTCCAGGGCTCCGGGTGAGCCGCGGCTGGGAGTGCGCAGCGGGGGAGACCCCGCGGGATTGACCCCGCGTAGTAGACCCCGCGGAATCAAGACCGCGGGGTACGGCCCTTGTCCCTGACGACCCGCGACGCCTCGCGGGCTGCGGGCTGGGGCTGCGTGTGCCGCCGCCACTCCCGCCTGGGGGCCCAAGAGGAGACAGGCGAGGATGTTCGCGTGATACGTCTCCACGATCGGTGGGCAACGGTCGAGGACCTCCCTGCCAACCGATTCCCTGCCAGCCTCTCGTTGGCCAGGTCGTCGCGCGGGCGCCAGCCATGTGGGGATCCCAGCAAGACAGGCCGCCTCATGGCGAGGCGGGAGAGCGGATGCCGTACTCGAGCGCTCGCCAGCGCGCCATGCAGCAGACCGCCTCCGGCCGGTCGGCGGAGCCCCATGGGTCGAAGGCCCGGAAGGCGAGCGCGCATGGTTCCCTGCGCGGCCCGGTACGTCGGCGGTTCGGCCCCTTGATCACAGCCGCGTCTCTGGTGGCGTTGACCGTGGGCGGGGTGGTTCACACGGTTGGGCTCGAGCCGGTCGGGCAGGCCGGGGGATCTGTCGGGGGGGCCATGGGATCGGACGACGCCGCGGCGGGAGGCGCACTCGCCGAGACCCTGCGACGCAGCGTGATGTTCCAGTGCGCCGATGTCGGGCGCCGCACCTCGCGCTATTCGCCGCGTCAGGATGTGCTCGAGGACTTCATCCGGGGAGCGATCCTCGGGGCGGGGCTCCGCCTGGTCGAGCAGGACTACACCGTCGAGTCGGTCTCGGGTCGCAACTTCATCGGGGTGCTACCCGGTCCAGCACCGGGCGCCGTTCTCGTGGGGGCCCACTTTGACTCGCTCGGGCGGAGCCCGTGTGCCAACGCCTCGGCCAGCGCCGTGGCAGCCCTCGAGGGCATCGCCGGGGAGCTCCGCGGGAAGGCTCTGCAGCGCACCGTGCTGTTCTGCTTCTTCGACAACGGGGAGCGGCCCAACCACGGGAAGCCGAAGGCCGGGGCAGCAGCGTGGCTGGAGCAATTTGCCAGCGAGGAGGGCCGCACCGAGTACCTGCCTGACGGGGGGGAGATCGAGCTGGCCCTGCTCCTCTCGAGCTTCGGGAGCTGGTCCGACGTCGAGGGCTCCCACCAGGTGAACTTCCCCTGGAACCTGGCGGTCCCCGATGTGGGCGATTGGGTCGCTGTGCACGGTGGTCTCGGGGAGCGTGGGGCCACCGAGGATCTGCTTGCGAGCTGGAGCCGCCATTCCGACCTCCCGGCCCGAGGATTCGCGCTGCCCTCCTGGGCTCCTGGTGTACCCCTCGCCGATGAGGCTCCGTTCCGCGACGCGTCCATCACCGCCCTGGTGATCTCGGACACCGGCGCGCAGCGAATGCCGGAGATCCGCACGGGGGCAGATATCCCACAGGTCCTCAACTTCGGAGCCATGGCCCAGCGGGTGCGGGTACTGGCCTCCGTCGTCGCCGAGCAGGCGAACCTCTGACGGGCTAGAGCGCCTCGAGGGCGCTCCCGAGAACCGGGAGGATCGCGCCGGCGGTCCCTGGGTTATGGAAGCCCGCGAAGTCGACGGTCGTCTTTGTATCCAGCTCGAAGTCGAGGGGGGCTCCGTCGAGGCGCACCACCACGCAGCCCGCCTCCTGGGCGATGAGCGCAGCGCCCGCCATGTCGTACGGCTTGCAGGTCTGCCTCGGATCACCCACCCGATCTCCGATCGCGCCGCGGGCATCGACGATGGATCGATAGCGGCCCAGCGCGAGCAGCGCGAGCTGCCCACCACTCGAGATGTACTGGTCGTCGAACATCGTGGACGGGTCCGCGCCGTGCGCCTCGGCGACCCGACGGGACACGTCAGCGGCGAGCCGCTGAGCGTGGGGGCGGAGCGCCGGGTGGAACCCAAAGAACGGGAAGTAGCCACCGTCGAGACGTCGAGACTCGTCCGCCACCACTGCGCGCTGCCCCGACGCGTCGCCGCTCTGGAGGTCGAGGTCCACGACCGACGCGCCGCCGCCGGGGCGTGCCGTGAGTTCACGCGCCACTTTGGCGCGAGTGTCGGGGATCTCTGATAGCACGCCGAGCTCGAGGTCGGCGAAGCGTGGCGCCCCTGTGCCTGGCCCGGCCATGGAGACCACGATCCAGGCGGACCGGAGGTCGTGCATGATGTTGCGGGTCCCGTCGATCGGGTCGAGGGCGATCCGCGGTCCCCCGTGATCAAATCCCGGCAGCGCGACCGCCGCCCCGTCGGGACCGGGCCCCATGTGCCGCCATCCGGCGTCCTCGGTCAAGAGGGAGACCGGCCGCTTCGAGCCTTCCTCGTGGAGCCACCGGGTGACCTCGTCCTCTGCCACCACGTCGATGGCGAAGGTCACGTCCCCGGCGCCGACGCTGACCGCCTCGGCGACCGAGTCCAGGGAGGCGCGCCCCGCCGCGACCTCGGCGAGCCCGGCACGAACGGGTCGACGAATGTCCCGACACAGCTCGGAGATGGCGGCTGACCAGTCGTCGCCGGTCGATTGGAGGCTTCCCGTCATTCCCCGAGCCTATGACGGCCATCATGGAACTCCCAGCCTGGAGCGGTGGGACCGAGGCGGTCCTTGTGCCCCGGGCTGGCGGTCCTACACTCCGACCGAACCGAAGTGCCCGCGCGACCGTCCCCCGCGGCCCCGCCCGCACCTCACCCTCCGCCGGCAATCCGTTCGGCTGCAAACCATGAGCGAAGTCCACGACGTCATCATCATCGGGTCCGGCCCTGCCGGATACACCGCCGCCATCTACGCCGCGCGCGCCAACCTCAAGCCCGTGCTCTTCCAGGGCATGCAGCCTGGGGGCCAGCTGACCATCACCACCGACGTCGAGAACTTCCCGGGCTACCCCGACGGTGTCATGGGGCCTGAGATGATGGAGCAGTTCAAGGCCCAGGCCGAGCGCTTCGGGACCGAGATCAAGTTCGAGGAGATCGTCGAGTTCGACTTTTCTCAGCGGCCGTTCACGATCAAGAGCGACTTCGGCGAGTTCAAGGCCAACTCCATCATCCTCTCGACCGGCGCCTCGGCTCGCCTGCTCGGGCTGGAGAACGAGTCCAAGCTGATGGGCATGGGCGTCTCGGCGTGCGCGACCTGTGACGGCGCCTTCTTCCCCGACAAGGAGATCATCGTGGTCGGGGGAGGGGACTCCGCCATGGAGGAGGCCAACTACCTCACCCGCTTCGCCTCCAAGGTCACCGTGGTCCACCGGCGGGAGGAGTTCCGGTCGTCGCAGATCATGCTCGACCGGGCCCGAGCCAACCCGAAGATCGAGTGGGAGCTCCACCAGGCGGTGAACGACATCATCGCGGGTGACGACGGCAAGGTCCGCGCGGTCATCCTCGAGGACACCCGCACCGGTGAGAAGAAGGAGTTCGCCACGGACGGGGTCTTCGTCGCGATCGGCCACGTGCCGAACTCCCAGTACTTCAAGGATCAGCTCGACACGGACGAGAACGGCTACGTCCTCGTGCACGACGGAACGCACACCTCGGTCGAGGGCATCTTCGCCTGCGGGGACCTGATGGACCACACCTATCGACAGGCGATCACCGCCGCTGGCTCGGGGTGCATGGCCGCCATTGACGCGGAGCGCTGGCTCGAGAACCAGTCGCACGCGCCCGCCGAGGCCGCGGCCTCCTGATCCGTTGAGCGGACCTGGAGCAGCGCCCGGCCCCGGTCGGCACGTGGTCCTGACCGGCGCCGGCTCGGGGATCGGGCGGGCCATCGCGCTCCGCTTCGCCGCGGACGGGGCCCGGGTGTCACTGCTCGGCCGCAGGGTCAGCGCGCTCGATGCGACCATGGCCCTGGGCGATGGGCCTGGAGCCCTGGCGTCCCACGCCTGTGATGTTCGCGACGGCGAGTCCGTGCGGTCCGCCATGGCCAGCGCCGTCGAGGCGTTCGGGCCCGTGGACGTGGCGATCTCGAACGCTGGAATCGGCGGGCCGAACGGCCCGTGCTTCCAGGAAGAGGGCGCAGAAGACCGCTTCGACGACCTCGTGAGCACCAACCTCGGCGGGACCTACCGGTTCTTTCGAGCCGCGTTGGAGCACCTGTCGCCAGAGGCCCCCGACGCCCACGGGGCGGGGCCACGGCGGCACCTGCTGGCCGTGTCGTCGATTCTCGCGCGCATTGGCGTCGCGGGCTACTCCGGGTATTGCGCCTCCAAGGCGGGCGTGAGCGGCCTCGTGCGCGCCATGGCCGCCGAGCTCGCACCGCTGCATGTGCAGGTCAACGCTGTGGCTCCGGGGTGGGTCGACACGGACATGGCCAGGGAGGGAATCGATGGCATGGCGAACGCCATGGGGATCAGTCAGGAGGAGGCCTTGGCCATGGCCATGAAGGACGTGCCCCTGGGGCGCATGGGGCGGCCGGAGGAAATCGCAGGGCTCGTCACCTGGCTCACCTCCCCCGATGCGCACGGCGTGACCGGGCAGACCCTGGACATGAACGGCGGCGCGTTCATGTCCTGAGGGCCTCGGCTCCGGGTTCTTCGCGCCCCCAGGGCGTCGAGGTCCCGGTGCAGGCCCCGGTCGCGACGGGGCAGAGGCGCGGTGTCGGGCTGCGGAGTTCTGTCTATAGTCAGGGCATGCGCGTCGCCCTCGTCTGCAGTGAGTTCCGGCCCGATGCGGCGTTGCGGCTCCGATCCCACGCCAGGGGCCTCGCCTCGGCGCTCGCCCGGGCGGGGCTCGAGGTCGAGGTCTTCACGATCGAAGCGTGCACCCGACGGCGGCTGACCCAGCGGCGCCGGCAGGTCCCGGTCAAGGGGATGGTCAAGGGGACGGAGGGGGCGCTCGCCCTCACGGCGGTCGCCGTGGACGGAAGCGAGACGGCGTCGGAGCTGGCCGCGGCGTTCGGCGACTTCCTCGACCGGGAGCATCCCGCGGTCTGTCACTTCGAGTCGATCGCGGCCTTCGGTCCGGCGCTCCTCGGGGAGGCTCGAGAGCGCGGGCTGCCCACGGTCTTCTGCGCGCGCGACCCATGGCCCGCTCACGATCAGCTGAGCCTGACGCTGCCCAACCTGGCGCCCTTTGAACTGGGGGACTGTGAGGCGGAGGCCCGCGGAGACGTGGCGAGGGAACTTTGCCCGTCGATCCCTGATGGGGGGGGCGTGCCCTCGGACCCCGGCGAGAGGGTCCTGCTCAGGTTGCTGCTCGAGGGAGACGAGTCCGCCCTCGCCGCACGGCCAGAGCTCGAGGCGCAGATCAGCGCCGCACGGGAGCGGATCCAGGCCGATCGTGCCCACAAGCGGGCCGTGCTCTCCACGGTCGACCGCCGCTTCGCCGCGTCGCGCATGCTGGCCCGCCAGCTCTCGGCGACCGTCGGACGCGCGTTCACGCCGAGGCTCCCGGGGACGGAGCCGGTGGCCGTGCGGTCGGAGGATCGCGGGGCCGACGTGGTCAGGTCGAGGCTCTTGTTCATGGGCAGCAGCCACCCCGTGGAGGGGCTGGATGTCCTGCTGGACGCGCTGCGGGAGCTGTTGGCCGCGCCGGATCGAGAGGCGCCCTCCCTGCGTGTCGTCCTCGAGGCGACGGACCCCCTCCGAGACTCCGCGCTGGCCCTGCGGGCCGAGGCCCTGGGCGTTGAATTCGAATGCCGGCGGGGCGCGCTGGACGTGGCCGGCGCGCTGGTGGGTGTCGATGGGCTCGTGTTTCCAGCTCGCTGGGGGCAATTTGCCCCGACGCCTGTGCGCCTGGCCCAGGCCAGCGGGCTGCCCGTGATCGCCTCCTCGATTCCAGGCCTCGAGGAGTTCCTCTCCTCGGCCTCGTCGATCCTGGTGGATCCTGGTGACGTGGGGCAGCTGGCCGGAGCCCTGGCCTCGGTCGTCCACCGCGCCGGGCACCTGGGTGAGCTGCGCGAGGCCGCCTTGCACCGCTCCGTGGCCCAGGCCGGCGGGGGCGCCCTCAAGGGGCTCGACGCCGAGGCGCGCGAGTGGCGGCAGTCGTACGCGGAGTTGGCTGGAGCGATCCCGCCCGCTGGCGCGGAGGAGGGCCCGCGTCACGTTCAGGAGTTCCGCGCCGAGCTGGCGGAGTTGGGTCGAGCCTCCCTCGGGGATCTGTTCGGCCGGGTCGAGGCGGGCCTCGAGCAGCTCCGCGGAGCCTTTGGACTCTCCGAGGACACCGCGACTCTCATGGCTCGAGCGGTCGCCCGCGGCGGTCCGCTTGGGGACCGTGCAGCGGACGCGGGGCCCGGCGCGCGCCTACCTCGGGTCGGCGAGGTGCTGGACGAAGATCCGGACCTGCTGCCGCGTCCGCGGCCCGGCGGGCCCAGCGGAACCGGAGTCGCGGCGCCGCCGGAGCCCCTCGCCATGGAGCCCGTCGCCACGGAGCCCGTCGCCACGGAGGCCGTCGCCACGGAGGCGGACCCGGCGGGTGATGAGCAGCGGGCCGTGGGCCTGGGGTCCGTCACCGACGACTCCGCCGGGCGCACCGATCACGCCGATCACGCCGAAGGCGGGGAGGTCCGGGCATGAGGAAATCGAAGCTGAACCTCTCCCTCGTGCTCCCCACGCTGGGGAGTCAGGAGCGGCTCCCACGCTCGCTTCCCGCGCTCTGTGAGGCGCTCGTAGAGCTTGGCGCCCGGACTCCTTCCGGTGGCGAGGCGGAGATCGTGGTGGTGGATGACTCCGGGGTCGGGGCGGCCGAAGCTTCGCTCCCGGAGATCCTCTCGACCCTCGACCCGGCGTCCCGCGAGGTCTCGATCCGGATCGTGCGCACCGAACGCAACCTTGGCTTCGCCCCGGCGGTGATGCGTGGCGCGCGGGATGCCCGGGGGGCGCTCCTGCTCGCGCTGCATGACGACGTGCTCATCGACGCCGACGGGGTCGCGGCCTTGCTCGAGGTGCTCCACGCCGAACCCACGATCTTCGCTGCTTCGCCAAGGCTCCTGAGGCCCACGGGCCCCGACACCGCCGCTGACAGGGCCTCCGACACGGCGCCGGTTCGCGTCCCTGCTCGCATCGTTCACCTCGAGGACGACTGGCTCCGGGTCCGTGAGGTCGGCGATCCCGCCGAGGATGCTCGGCCTGCGAGGGCCGTGGGGGGCCAGCGGGTGATCGACCTCGAGGTGCTCCCCTCTGCCGCTGTGCTCGTGCGCCGCGGAGAGTTCCTCGATCTCGGCGGGTTCGATCGGCTCTTCGGCCCGGCAACCCTCGAGGATGTGGACCTCTCGCTGTGCGCCCGCCGCCGAGGCCGGAGCCTGGTGGAGGTGCTCGGCGCCGAGGCGCTCCACCTCGATCTTGGAGACGGCGTGCCGGACGTTCTCGAGGCACCAGCCGCCCGGGCCCTCAGGGCCCGCAATCGCTTGCTGCTGCGCTGGAAGCACCTCTCCACGCGCACCGACGCCGCGGAGCACCTCGTCAGCCTCTGGCGCACCGCCCTCGAGGCGGGGCTGACCGGCGATCGAGAGACCCTGGAGGGCATGGCCCTCGCCATGGATCGACTCGGCGAGATGGCCGAGTCGCGCGCGACCCTCAGCGGGGCCGCGCCCATGGACCTGTGACGCGGCTCAGCCCGCCGTCACCAGGAGTCAGCCCACCGTCATCAAGAACTCGGCGTTGACCGAGGTCTTGCTCATCTTCGCGATGAGCATCTCCATGGCCTCCACCGGGTCGAGCTCGTTGAGCACCTTGCGGAGCATCCACACGCGCTCGATCTCCTCGGGGGTGAAGAGGAGCTCCTCCTTCCGTGTACCCGAGCGGTTGATGTCGATGGCGGGGAAGATGCGCCGGTCGGAGAGGCGCCGGTCCAGGACGATCTCCATGTTGCCGGTGCCCTTGAACTCCTCGAAGATCACCTCGTCCATCTTGCTGCCGGTCTCGATCAGCGCGGTGCCGAGGATCGTCAGGGAGCCGCCGTGCTCGATGTTCCGCGCCGCGCCGAAGAAGCGCTTGGGGAAGGCCAGGGCGGTGGCCTCGAGGCCGCCGGAGAGGAGTTTTCCGTTGCTCGGGGCCTCGACGTTGGCGGCCCGCGCGAGGCGGGTGATCGAGTCGAGCAGGATGACGACGTCCTCGCCGGCCTCCACCAGGCACTTGGCCTTCTCGATGACCATCTCGGCCACCTGAAGGTGGCGCGCCGCGGGCTCATCGAACGTCGAGCTGATGACCTCCACGTTCTCACCGTGGATGGACCGCGTGAAGTCGGTGACCTCCTCCGGCCGCTCATCCACGAGGAGGATCATGAGCTTGGCCCGCGGGTTGGAGTGAACCATCGACTTGGCCAGCATGTGGAGCAGTACCGTCTTGCCGGTCCGGGGCGGCGCCACGATCAGGCCGCGCTGGCCCAGACCGATGGGGGTGACCAGGTCGCAGATCCGCATCTCGAGCGGGTTCTCGGAGGTGCCCTCCAGGATGACGCGCTCGTCGGGGTAGATCGGGACCAGCTCCTTGAAGGGGGCGCGGCCGAGGACCTCCTCCGGGTCGTGGTTGTCCACGGATTCCACGGTGTGGATGCCGAGGAACTTCTCGCCCTCCGCGGCGGGACGAATTCGGCCGCGCACGAGCATGCCGCGCTCCAGCTGGTGCTTCTCTACCAGTGAGGCGGGGACGTAGACGTCCTCCATCGCCGGGATGTAGTCGTTTGAGCTGATGCGGAGCCAGTGGTGTCCGCCAGCCTGTACGTCGAGGATGCCCTCGGCGTGGAGGACCTCGTGCTTGTCGATCCAGAAGCGCGCGAGCTCCCAGAGCGCGTCGCGGCGATTCCGCCCGACGAAGCCCTCGAGCTCCTCTTCCTCGGCCAGCTCGTGCAGCTCGTTGAGGTTGAGCCCCTGGACCGGGACGAAGTCGCGCTCGGGGTGCTTCTTTCGCCGGGTCTTCGGCAGCGCCGCGTAGAGCTCGTCGATCTGCTCTTCACCGAGGTCCCTGGGGACCTCGTCGAAGTCGACGTAGATACCGGTGCCCTTCTGGACGGTCTGCTTCTGCTTGAAGTACTGCTTCTTCTGCTTGAAGGAGCGCTTCTTCTTGTGCTGCTGAGCCATGGCGCCCGCGCTCGATGGCGCGGAGGAGAGTCGTGGGGGTGGGGGCGTCAAGCGCCGCGGAGATGGCGCCGGGCGAGCTCGACCTGCGAGGTCACCGAGTCGAGGTCGCCGTCATTTGAGATCACGACGTGAGCGCGGGCGCGCTTTGTCGAGAGCGGCATCTGGGCGGCTTCGCGGCGGGCCACTTCTCCGGGTTTCCAGCCCCGGTCGCGGACCGCCCGCTGGTCGCGGGCGTCGGCCGGAGCGTCGACGAAGACGAGGTGATCGCAGAGCTCCAGGAGCCCGTGCTCTTCGGCATGTTCCAGCAGGAGCGGGACGTCGAGCACGACGATGGGGACCCCGCGAGCGGCGGCGTCCTCCAACGACGAGCGGAGTGTCGCACGAACCCTCGGGTGGATCCAGCCCTCCAGTTCGATCCGGGCATCCCGATCGGCAAAGACGAGCTCGCCCAGCGCCGCCCGGTCCACGGCTCCCTGGGCATCCAGGACCTGCGTCCCGTGTCGGGCCAGCACAAGGTCCCGTATCTCCTCGGATTGCAGGACCCCGTGGGCGACCTCATCGGCGTCGAGGACAGCCCCCTCGGGCCCCGCGAGGAGCCTCCCAACCGTCGACTTGCCCGACGCAATGCCTCCCAGCACGCCGATGATGACGGTCGGCTGCCCGGTGGGGGCCTCAGAGGGGGTGGCTTCGCTCATGGGAGGGGGGGAGGCCTGGCCCGGGCGGCCGGCCTCGCTGCGGGGGCATAGAACTTGGGAAACCTGCCGGGGACGATGCAATAGGCCCGCCGGTGAGGCGGCCGAAACCCGGCTCCGCGTCACACTACACCGGGCTCGCCCTTGTCCACGGACGGCCCCTCGGTTATCACCTTCGGACAGCCGCGGCTCCGCGGCGACCCTACTCCCCCCAATTCATGATGGGCCCTCTCCGGCCCTGACGGACCCACAGGACTGCTCCTCATCGGCGCAGCCCTCCCGTCCGGCGCCCAGACCGCGCGCGCGCGGTGCCCTCCCCGGCTGAACATCCATGCTCACCAGCACCTCTAACTCGATCGTGTCCCGTCGCGGCGCAGCCCGCGTCGGCGTGGTGTCGATCGTCATGTTCGTCTTTCTCCTTGTCGCCGTCTTCTACGGGTACGTCGCGCAGGACGCCGAGTCAGCCGTGCGCAACGAACTCGCAGCGGCCAACAAGGCCCAGTCGCAGTCCGAATCGAAGCTGCTGTCCAAGGTCAACGAACTCGCTGACCGGTCGATCCTCCTCGGCTTCAGCGAGAACGCGGCGATCACCCCGTCGAACCTCGAGGCGGCTCAGGCTTCGCTCGGCGAGCTGAGCGGCAACTTCCCGAACATGGACGGCGTGAAGACGTTCGAGGACGCCGTCCCGATCGCCATCGGTGCCTACAAGACCAAGGTGCAGCAAATCGCCGCGCTCGAGGGAAGGATCGCCGAGCTCGAGGGCCAGGTCTCGTCCGAGCGTGACGCCAAGTCCGCCCTTCAGCAGGAGAAGGACCAGCGCATCTCCAGCCTCGAGCAGGAGGCGCGCGACGCCTCGGAGACCGCTGATTCCGAGATCAGCCGCCTCGAGGACAGCGTGTCCAAGCTCCGCTCGCAGCTCAACAGCACCACCGCCCAGGTGACCGACGCCGAGGACGCCAAGCGCGTCACCGAGCGCGCCCTCGAAGAGGCCAGGCTCAACCACTCCGCCGAGCGCGGGCAGTGGACCTCGCTTCGCAACGACATGCAGCGCGGCAGCGAGAAGGCCGACGGCGAGATCAGCGCGGTCATGGCCGAGTTCGGGGTCGGGTTCATCAACCTCTCCGCGTCGGATCGTCTCAGCGAAGGCACCGTGTTCCGCATTGTCAGCGGCCGCCCCGGCGCCGACACCTCCGATGCCAAGGCCCACTGCCGCGTCACCAGCGTCGGGCCGAAGTTCGCCGAGGTCGCCATCTATGACGTGGCGGATCGCTTCGAGCCGGTCGTGGTCGGCGACCTGATCTACAACCCGCTCTACGAGGCCAAGGGGCAACGGAACGCGGTCCTCGCCGGTAACATCTCCGGCGCCTACAACGAGGCCGAGCTTCGCACGCTCTTTTCCGAGATCGGTATCAACGTCCAGAGCGAAATCTCGAACGCCACCGACTTCCTGATCACCGGCGGCCCGGTCTTCAATGACGAGGACGGAGAGCCCCTCGACACGCCGATGCCCGTGGACCAACTCCCGGTCTACGGCGAGGCGCGCGATCTCGGGGTGGAGATCGTGTCCATGCGTGACGTGCTCCAGTACTTCAAGCGCTGATCGAATCCCGACTCCGGGACCGGCGGGCGCCGGGGGCCAATCGGCCCCCGGCGCCCGTTGCATTGGTGGGGACCTTGACGACGTGGCCCGCGGGGCAGCCCTGCGTGCGGGGCAGCCCTTTGGTCGGGGCAGTCTCGCGGTCGGGGCAGCCCGCTGTGACGGGTGTCGAGCGGGGAGGGGACGCCCCCGGTCTCGGGTCGTGGGAGGTGGTGCGACTCCCAGGACGGCTTCCACCAAGGCGTCAGAACTCGGGGGTCCTCGGGGCCGGTTCCAGGCCGCCGAGTACTCCGCAGGGGAGCGATTATCCGCGCCGAGCGCTGGCGCTTCAGGGGCAGAAAGCCGAGCATCTCCGTCCCCTCGGCGGCTCCACTTGAAGGTCGCCGGAGGCCACCATGGACCCGCGCGAACACGATCCGGTCGAGGACACGAGGATGACCCTCGGGGAGCACCTCGATGAGCTGAGGGTCCGTCTGATTCGCTCCACCGTCGTGCTCGTGGTGGCGTTCTCGACGCTCTACGCCTTCCGCGTGGAGGTGATTCACTTCATCCAGAAGCCCTACGTCGACTGCGCTCAGCGGCTCAACGATGAGCTGGTGCCGATTCGACGTGCCCAGGTGGAGGAGGCCTTCATGGCTGACCTCGCGCTCTGGAGCAGCGCGCAGCTCACCCGGGCGCTCCCGACGGTCAGGGCCGCTTTGCCGCCGCCTGCGGTGCCCACCCTGCAGTGGAGCAGCTACTTCCGCACGCCGAGGATGGAGCGGCTGGTCTCCGGCGAGGAGATGGAGAAGAGCCCCACGAGCTTCAAGGCGGGGGGCCCGTTCTTCGTGAAGCTCAAGGCCTGCTTCTGGCTGTCTCTGATCATCGGGGGCCCGTTCCTGCTGTGGGAGGTGTGGATGTTCGTGGCCGCAGGCCTCTACAAGGCCGAGAAGAAGGTCGTCTACAGCTACTTCCCTGCCAGCTTCTTGCTGTTCGTGTTGGGCGTGTCCTTCGGGTACTTCTCCCTCGTCCCCATGGCCCTCTATGCGCTCCAGGGGCAGGACCTGGGGTTGGACAACATCAACCGGACCATGGAGCTCGACCAGTACATGCAGTTCCTGAAGGGCCTCGCCCTGGCGCTCGGGCTGGTCTTCCAACTTCCGATCTTCCAGTTCGCGCTGAGTCGAATGGGGGTCGTCCATCCCTCGACGTTCGCCAAGCTGCGCGGGCACATGCTCGTCATCACCCTGATCGTTGCCGCCATCCTGACCCCTCCTGATCCGGTGACACAGGTCATGCTCGCCGGCCCCGCCGTCCTGCTCTGGGAGATCGGTTACTGGATCGCGCGGATCTCGTGGAGAGAGCCGGAGTCCACGGACCTCGACCTCTCGGGCGAGGGAGCCGTCGCTTGACCGTCGCCCCCGCGTCGGTGGGCGTCGTGTCGGTCGGGGACGAGCTGCTCGCCGGGGCCCACCCCGACCTCAACGGCCCCTACCTGGCCAGCCGGATGGCCGATTTCGGCCGCCGGGTCGAACGGGTCATCGTCGTGGGGGACGATGAGGAGCACATCGCCAGCGCGGTCGACGCGCTGGCTGCGGGCTGCGGCTTGATCTTTGTGAGCGGCGGGCTGGGCCCGACCCTCGATGACGTCACCCGGCACGGCGTGGCGCGGGCCGCCGGCGCTCCCCTTGAGGAGTGCCCTGAGGCGGTCTCTGAGATCGAGGCCTGGTTCACACGCGCGGGGCGCGCGATGCTGGACAACAACCGGCGCCAGGCGCTCATGCCCACGGGGGCCACCCGCGTCCCGAACGCCTTCGGGACGGCCCCCGGCTTCAGGTGCTCGCACCCCCTCGGCGCGACCGTGGTCGTCCTGCCTGGCCCCCCTCGGGAGCTTCAGGGGGTCTTCGGCGCGGAGGTGGAGCCGTGGCTCGCCGAGAACCGTCCTGACGTGCTGCACCGCGCGCGGGCGTCGGCCGCCTTCGTGGACCTCCCGGAGAGCACCTTCGCCGAGGCCGCCGGGGCCTGGCTCGAGCGGGGAGCCAACCCGCTGGTGGGGGTGACCGTGAAGGACGGGATCCTGACCACTCGCGCCGTCGCGACGGCCGAGAGTCCCGAGGCGGCCACGGCCATGGCCGAGGATCGCATCGACGGTCTGCGCGCTCTGTTCCCCGAGCGGTACCTCGCCGAGCGCGTGGACGACCTGGGGGCCTTCGTGGGCGAGGAGCTCCGGCGCCTCGGGGTCAGCTTCAGCCTGGCCGAGTCCTGTACGGGCGGCCTGGTGGCCGCGTCGCTCACCGGCGCTCCGGGGATCAGCGGGGTCTTTGAGCGGTCGTTCGTCACCTACGCCAACGGGGCGAAGGAGTCCGAACTCGGGGTCCCAAGGCGGGTCCTCGAGGAGCACGGCGCCGTCTCAGAGGCCTGCGCCAGGGCGATGGCCCTGGGGGCCCTCGAGCGCTCAGGGGCTGAGGTCGCGGTCTCCGTCACAGGCATCGCGGGCCCCGAAGGAGGGAGCGCTCTGAAGCCCGTGGGGCTGGTCTGGTTCGGGATCGCGAGCCGCGGCCAGGCCGGCGCCCCCCCCGCGGTCGAGGCCGAGGAGCGACGCTGGCCGCCCCTGGGTCGAGCCCGTGTCCGACGCTGGGCCGCCAACCGCGCCCTGGCCCACTTGCTGGCGCAGGCGAGGGCCCGAGCGCCCCGGGGCCCCGCCTCGATCTAGAGGAGCGGAATCTCGCCAGGCGCGGGCTGGTATCGCGGCCAGACGCTGCTATTCTCTTGGCCGCCATCCGGCGAGCGCCCTCGGGCCTCGCTGGTGTCCCGTTACCCCATGGTGTAATTGGCAACACATCTGTTTTTGGTACAGACGTTCCAGGTTCGAGTCCTGGTGGGGTAACCACTTCCCTCCTGCCCTTGTCCCCAGGGGTCCAGTCGAGGGTGGCGGTCCAGGTCGCCTGCGCGCGCGCTCAGCGGAGGTCGCATTCCCGGATTGGGGGGAAGAGAGGCGTCGACGGACCGTCCCACAGGTCGTCCGATCTCAACCTCTAGAGCCGACCCATGAGCCTTCGATCCGTCGCCGCTGCCCTCCTCTGCCTCCTCGCGCTCACGCCCGCTGTTCAAGCCGAGGGGCTCCTCCAACTCCGCTTCGGCGGCAGGGTGAATCGCACGGTCTTCGACGAGGAGCGCAAGACCGGCCACTTCGTCGGGCAGCTGGTCGAGGTCGAGATCGGGGCGAACGTGGCGGGGAAGCCCCACTTCCTGACCCTCCACGTCCACCTCGCGCCCGGCACCACCGGGGTCGACCTGGCGACCCTCGTCGGGCGGCGCCTGAATTCCATGGGCATCAAGACCGTGGCGACCCCGGACAGCGGGAACCTCTGGGTCGAGAGCGCCGAGTACGTCCACCTGCGTCTCGGTGGCGGGCTGCGGGCTGAGATCGCCCTGGCGGAGGGGCCGCCGACGTCGCTCGCGATCCGCCCGCCCACCGACGGCGCGATGGAGCAAGCCCTCCGGGTCGACGTCACGACGGTGATCCGTCCGTCCGGCGAGCTCCCCGTCCGTGGCGCGGCCAACCTCGTCATCCCCCTGGGGAAGGACTCCAGCGCGGCCTCGATCTCCGCTGAGCTCGCCCGTGCGGGTCAGAAGGAGTGGATCTCGGATCGCCCGATGGGCGACACCTGGCGCCCCGTTCGGATGTCCAACGGCGCAGCGATCACCGGCTTCTCCATTGGCCTCATCAACGAGGAGGAGAGCTGGCGCGTGGAGCTTCGCCTCTGAGGGCGTGGGCGCCCGTTCAGCGCTGCCGCCGGGTCTCCCGGTGGACGAACTCGGGCGCCGAGTAGCGGGCCGCCATCGCCTCGGCGGCTGCCCGCAGCTCGGCGCCCGGCTCACAGGGCTCGAGGTCGACGCCGAACTCCTGGGCGAACCCGTCGCGGAGCGCGCGGCCGGCCTCGACGGGGCTGACGTCCGCGGCCTGGTCCGCCACGGTGGCGACCTCGGGCTCGAGGGGGGAAGGGCCGAGCTTGATCGACCCGTGGTGGAGGATTCGACCGGCGGTCCGGCGCTGGGCCGTCCCGACCCCCTTGGCGAGCGGCCCCGCGGCGCCGCGCCAGCAGATGTCCTGGGGCGTGGACTCGTGGAAGCACATGCCGGTGTCCCGGAGGTCGGAGCCCACCGCCTCCGCGCGGCGCATCCGCACCTCGGAGACGCCCAGCGCCGAGAGGGCGCGGATCACGGCCTCGTGCGCCCGCTCGTAGGAGTCCGGCACGGAGCCCCGGTAGGCGGGGTCATCGGCGTCGAGGGTGACGGAGAAGGTGAGCTCCCGGGGGTGGTGGTGGATCGCGCCGCCGCCTGTCAGGCGCCGGACCACGTGCGGGTGAGCGGCCGCCGCTGGTACGTCCCCGAAGCGCTGGAAGTACCCGAGGGAGAGCGCGTCCGGCGCCCACGAATACAGCCGGAGCGTCGGCGGGCGGCCGACGCTCCGGAGCAGGGCCTCGTCGAGGCCCATGGCGAACCCGGGGCTGGCGTCCCAGGTCTCGATCAGGTTCCAGACCGCCAAGGAGACGGATCCCCGTCGGGGGATCAGTGGTCGGCGGTGATCTGCTGCTCGTACGCCTCGGCGCCGAGGAGGTGATCCATGCTGGGGTCGGTCGGCTTGATCTTGATCAGCCAGCCCTTCTTCCAGGGATCCTCGGCGAGGGTCTCGAGGTGCTCCATCATGTCCGCGTTGACCTCGACGATCTCACCGCCGACTGGGGCGTTGAGGTCGGAGACGGCCTTGACGGACTCGATCTCGCCGAAGGTCTCGCCCTGGTCGACCTCGCGGCCGACGTCGGGGAGGTCACAGTACACGAGGTCTCCCTCGTTGCCGTTGGAGAGCTCTTCCACGGCGAAGTCGGTGATGCCGACAACAATGAGGTCGCCCTCGAGCTTGGCCCATTCATGGGAGTCGAGGTACTTGCGGTCGTCAGGGCGCATGGTCACTTGCGGGTTCGTGAGTAGAAGGGGAGGTCGCAGACGACGCACTGCTGGCGCTTTCCGCGGATGTCCATATCGATGGTCTGACCGGCGACGGCGAGCTCCACGGGGAGGTAGGCCGAGCCGATGTTGGTGTTGATCGTGGGGGAGACCGCGCCGGAGCAGATGTGCCCGACCTCGCGATCGCCGTCAAAGAGCAGGTAGCCCTCGCGGGGGACGCGCTTGCCCTCGGTCGTGATACCCACGAGCTTTCGCTTGGGCGACTCCTTGACCGCGGCGAGCGCGGCGCGGCCGATCCAGTCGCCCTTCTCTTCCTTGAAGGAGATGCCGAAGTTCAGGCCGGCCTCGACGGGGTTGTGCTCCCGGTCGATCTCGTGGCCGTACAGGGGCATGCCCGCCTCGAGGCGCAGGGTGTCGCGGGCGCCCAGCCCGATGGGGGCCAGGCCGTGCGCGGCGCCAGCCTCGATCAGCGCGTTCCAGACCCGCACCGACTCGGCGCTCGGGAAGTAGAGCTCGAAGCCGTCCTCACCCGTGTACCCCGTGCGGCTGATGCGGACGTCCGGGATCCCGCAGACCGTGGCGAAGGTGAACTTGTAGTAGCCGACCTCGCCCAGGTCCTTGCCCTCCACAAGGGGCTGCAGCGCGTCCTGCGACTTCGGTCCCTGGAGCGCGAGCATCGCGAGCTCGTCCGAGCGGTCGGTGATCGTCACGTCATGGGACCCGACGTGGTCGTGCAGCCAGGCGAGGACCGTCGCGCAGTTGGAGGCGTTGGCGACCACGAAGATGTTCTCGTCGCTCGACTTGTAGAGCAGGAGGTCGTCGAGCGGACCGCCGTCCTCGGCGCAGACCAGCCCGTAGCGGATTGCGCCGACGGGGATCTTGCCCACGAAGCTGGTGACCACCGAGTCGAGGAAGCGCGTGGCGTCCGGGCCGGTGACCTCAAGTCGACCCATGTGGCCGAGGTCGAAGAGCCCGACGTGCTCGCGCACCCGCCGTGCCTCGTCGAGGATCGAGGCGTACTGCACCGGCATGCTCCAGCCGCCGAAGGGGACCATCTTGGCGCCGCTCGAGACGTGGACCTCGTGCAGGTCGGTTTGTTTCAGATCGGCGTCGGTCATGGTCTGGGTGCTCTTCGCGGGGTCATCGCGTCCCGAATGGGGCCGCTCGCCCGGATGGGCGGCCAGAGAGTGTAGGGATTCGGGACGCCCTGGGCAGGGGTCTCTGCCCGGCAACACGCGCAGCGCGCGGGGAACCGTGGTGGCCGCCGCCAGCCCCGCAGCGGGGTAGTTTTCGATTGGAGGCCGCTGGGGGCGGTCTCATTCCCACTCGAAGAACCGCACATGTCCCGACTCCACCTCGCTCCTCTCCTCGTGGCGGCCGCTCTCCCGGCCCTCGCCACGGCTCAGAATCCCTTCACGCCCTCCGAGCGGTGGCTCGCTGCCCCCTCCGGCGCAGATTGGGCCCCGGAGCAGGTGGCCTTCGCGGGTGACGAGGCCTTCGTCTGGTGCTCCGTGCGGGGGACGCAGAACTCCCTGTTGCTCCTCGACACGGTCGCTGACGGCGCGGGCGCGATCCGCGGCGTGGTGCCGCCCCTCGCGGACCAGTTCCGGGCCCCCGAGATTGCGGCGGGATCACGGGCTGATCGCGTCTTCGCCCTGCGTCAGATCTCGATCCCCTCGCTCTTCCGTCGGACCCCGCTGGTCTCGGGCTTCGACCCTCTACCGGCCTCAGCCGGGGCGCTCCTGAGGGACGTGTGGACCCATGACCTCGGAATCCAGATCAACAGCGCGGCCAAGTTGGTGACCGACGCTGACGGAGAGCTCGTGGTCGCAGCGGCCTTCAACGATGCCACGGCGGAGGTCCGGGTGGACATCCTCGACGGGACCACGGGCACCCTGCTCGGGCGGACCGATCTGCCCGCCGTGGGGCTCAGTGCGCTCTCAATGTCTGCGGACGGTGAGCGGGTGGTGGTCTCTGCCGGGATGAACCTGTTCGTCCTCGACGCCGCGGCCCGGACCGTTCACGCCCAGCCCCTCACCCTCGCCACCCAGGCGGTCGGGGTGTCCATGGACGGCGGCACCGTGGCCTACGGTGACTTCGGCGCGGTGCGCCTGCTGACGGAGTTCCCCGGGCTCGGTTACCTGCCCACAGGCAGCGTCGCCGGCGGTGCAGCCGAGCTGCCCACGCGCCTGGACCTCTCCCGTGACGGGACCCTGGCGGCCATCGGCTGGTGGGACTACACCACGGGTCGGTCCGCGCGGCTCGAGATCTTCGACCTGCTCTTTCAGTTCCAGATGGCGAGCCACGACCTGCCCGGGCTCCCTGGCGCGACGCAGAACCTCGTCAGCGCCGTCGAGTTCTCCTCGGACGACCGCCGCGCGGCGTTCGGCACCTGGGGCAACGGCTCGGACCCCGAGGTCTTCCTGCTGGAGATGGGCGCCTTCGGACCGGTCCTGCGGATCGACACCGCGGGCAGCGTACGCGACCTGGCCCTCGACGCCACGGGAACGCGCCTCGTCCTCGCAGCCAAGGATGTCCACGCGTCGGTCGCCAGCGCGCGCGGCGACGTGCGCCTGGTCGATAGCGGCGAGCGACAGCTTCAGCTCCTCGAGACCCCTCGCCTCGGGGGAGAGCTCCGGGCGACGGCCCGCAGGCCCGGCGCGACCATCGGCTGGTTCCTCATCGGGCCGCGAGCCGAGCTGCCAGCGCAGTTCCCGGGGGTGGACGGGCCGCTGCTCCTGCGCCGCAGCGGGCTCCAGTTCCACGTTGGCCTGCCCGACGCGGACGGCCGCATGGACCTCACGCTGCCGATCCCGGGGTCCAGCGCCCTGAGAGGGACGCAGATGCACCTCCAGGGAGCCTTCCGGATCCCCGGTGGCATCGCGCTGACGCGCAACCTCGTGAGCCCCTACCTGCTGGACTGAACCCAGCGCCCCCTCGCTGGCCGCAGCGTCTACTGGAGCCCGAGGCTCTTGAGGAAGGCGGCGGAGTTCGGCTCGCGGTCGAGGAAGTCCCGGACCATGTCCAGGGCGTCCCTGGTCCCGCCAGGCTCGAGCACGGCGCGGCGATAGGCCCGGGCGACCTCGGCGTCCATGGGGGCCGCCTCGAAGCGGCTCCACATGTCCTGGGCGTAGACCAGCGACCACAGGTAGCCGTAGTAGCCAGCCTCGTAGCCGACGAGGTGTCCGAAGGACGCCTGGCGGACGAGGTTCGCCGCGGGGGAGAAGAGCCGGGCGTCCCGGTAGGTCTGCTCGCAGACCTCGGTCGTGTCCACCACGCCGTCCTCGTCGGTGTGGAAGCGCATGTCCATCATCCCGAGGTAGACCTGCCCCTCGGTGTTGATCCCCGAGCCCAGGTTCTTGGCGGCGATCATGCCGTCGATGATGGCCGCGGGCAGCGGCTCACCGGTCTCGTAGTGGCGGGCAAAGCGTGAAAGGACCGCGGGCTGCCAGGTCCAGTTCTCCAGCATCTGGGAGGGCGCCTCCACGAAGTCGCGGGCCACGTTGGTCCCCGAGAAGCTCGCCAGAGTGGCGCGGGTGAGGATGCTGTGCAGGCAGTGGCCGAACTCGTGGAAGAAGGTCTCGACCTCACCGTGGGACAGCAGCGAGGGGCGGTCCGCCATGGGCTTGGTGAAGTTGCACACCAGGGCCACGATCGGGGAGGTGACCGAACCGTCCGGCCAGACCTTCCGCAGGCGGAGGGGGAACTGGGCGGCGTGACTGTACTTGCCGTCGCGGGGGAAGAGGTCGAGGTAGAACTCACCGAGCATCTCCCCGGTCTGGTTGTCCACGACGGCGTACAGCTCCACGTCTTCGTGCCAGAACGGCCGGCCCTCCTCGCGGGCGGCGGCCGAGATCTCCTTGAAGGTGATGTCGAACAGGTCCTGATAGACGCCAAACATGCCGGCCTTGACGTCGGCCATCGAGAAGTAGTCGCGCAGGGCCTCGGTGTCGACGGCGTACTTCTCGCGCTTGAGCCAGTTGGAGTAGAAGGAAATGTCGCTGGCCCCGAGGACCGCCTCGGGGTCTCCGGTGTGCTCGCGCTTGGCTGCCTGATACTCGGCATAGTCCTGCTTGGCCTTGTCCCGCAGCTTGGGGCGCAGGTCCTCGTAGAACTCGAAGACCGTCTCGGGGTCGAGGGCCATCTTGGTCTCGACGACATAGGCCGCGGTGGTGGGGTAGCCCAGAAGCTGAGCGCGCTCGTGGCGCAGCCGGATGATCTTCTCGAGGACCCGGACGTTCCGCTGCCCGCCCCGCAGGCCCGCGGCGCAGCCCATCTTCTGACGGGTCGTCGGGTCCTCGCAGTAGCCGAGGATGTACCCGAGGTTCGGGCCCTTCATGTTGACGATGCACAGCTCCCCGGACCGGGGGAGGCTCGCGATGAAGGACTCGGGGACCCCGGCGAGCTCCGCCTCCGAGAACAGCACGACCGTCTCGTCGTCGGCGATGTTTCTGCGAAAGTCCGAGCCGAGCTCGTTCAGCTCCTCGTCAATCTGGTCGAGCCGCGCGCGCTGTTCCTCGGGGAGGTCGAGGCCGGACCTGCGATAGTCCCGGATCGACTCGTCGAAGAAGCGACGCTGCTCGGGCGTGAACGTCGGGGACAGGGCCTCGAGCTCCTCGAGGGCTGCGAAGATCCGCTCATCCTTGCCCATCCGGTTGAACCAGTTGGAGAGGTCGTTCTGCGCCTCGCGGCCTGCCTCGCGCGCCGCGGGGTCCGTGGAGACATCGGCCATGAAGCCGGGCATCCTCGCGGTCTCGAAGAAGCGGGCGACGGTGTCGTCGAGCGCCACGAGGGTGTTGTCCACCGTGCGGGACCCGGCGGGAATCGAGAGGATGGCCTCGACCGCGGCGTCGGCTGCGGCCATCTGGGCAGCGATGGGGGAGCCGGCCTGAAGCGAGGCGGCGGCGAGGGCGAGGGTCGAGGCGAGTGCAATCATGGTCGGGGTCCAGGTCGTGGGGACCCGACCACTCTAGGATCGCGGCCCGGCTGACGCTCGACCGGATCGCCTCAGTCCGGGTCGTTGACCCCGGGCTTGCGCGGCAATCGGCCGCGGAAGGACTCCAGGCGGCGGACGTCGTCCTCGGAGAACCCGGGGCCCGGGCTGCCCTCGGCGCCTGACGCGGTCGCCGGCCCTTGGCCAGCAGGGCCCTGGGCCGGTCGACTTTCTTCTCCCGGACCCTCTGCCCGTGGCTCGGCGCCGGGGAACCCCATGCCAGGAAAGGGCCCGCCGCGCTGGCGGAGGAGGCTCTCCCAGCCGGCAAAGCGACCGGGCCCGCCGCCAAGGTGCTCGGCCTGGTCGCGGAGGCGGACCGTCAAGCGCTCCTTCATGCCCGCAAAGAGGATGAAGAACCCCAGCAGGGACAGGAGCCACTCGCCGCGCGCGATGAAGGAGATGATCATCACCCAGGCGATCACGCTCCCCACGCGGGTCGCACGGTCTGTCGCGGCGACCCAGTCCCTGCTGCCGCGGCCCAGGAAGGAGCGCAGCAGCCGACCACCGTCCATGGGGAAGGCGGGGATGAGGTTGATCAGGCCGAAGGCGAGGTTGATGACCACGAACAGGGAGAGGAGGCCTCCGCTGTCCGGGCTGAACCCGAGGCCTCCGCCTCGGGTGAACTCAAAGGCAGCCCCGCTGCCACCGGTCAAGAGCACCAGCGGCGCGGCGAGGGTGGCGAGGGTCAGGTTGACCAGGGGGCCCGCGGCCGCGACCCACGCCTCCGTGCGGGGGTCCGCGGGGAAGTCGCTGATGCGGGCCATGCCGCCGAGCGGCCAGATCACGATGTCGACCACCTGCAGACCGAAGCGGCGGGCCATGAGGGCGTGGCCGAGCTCGTGGAGCAGCAGCAGGCCCATGGAGAGGACGATCAGGGTGAGCGTGAGCTCCGCCTTACCCCGCGACGCGCCCATGATCGCCCAGAAGGCGAGCAGATAGCCGAGGAGCAGGTTGGCGCGGATGGGGATCCCGGCGATCCGCGCGATGGTGTGGTTCTCGAACAAGACGATGGGCCGGATGCGGGCCAGGGTGGGTCCAGGGAGGTTAGGCCAGCGGACCGGCCTTTCCCACCTCAGGACCCTGTTGTCACCCTGGAGCGGCGAAGCGGCGTGGGGGCGGTATCCTCTCCCGGGTGATGGTCCGCGACCCTTCAGAGCCTCCGCAGGGGGCTGGCTCCGTGTTCCTGGGCGAGCTCGCCGGGCGTCGGGTCCTCGTCGTCGCGTTGGGCCCGATCGCCGCTGAGGGTGCTGACCGGGCTGACCGAGCTGACCGGGCTAACCGAGCTGACAGGGCTGATTGGGCCGACGCGGTCGACGGGGCCAGGAGCTGGCTCGAGGGCATCAGGGCCGCGATCTCTGCTGCCCCCGACCTCCGAGCTGCCGCGGCGAGCTCTGGACCGGCGCTCGCGGCCGCGCTCTTCGCCGCCGCGCGCCGCTCCCGCGGACGGAGTCTGACGGACGCCTTGGGGCCGATTGCCAGCGCTTCGCATGGGGCTGGCCTCGTGGAGAGTGCCCTGGCGGAGCCGAGCCTCGTGGTCTCGGTGGGCGACGCGGTCCGGCGGGCCGTCCCGACCGCGGCACGGGCGACCCTCTCCGCCCGGGCTCCCCTTCGGCCGGGGCTCACAGAGGCCCAGGTTGGCGGACCGTTCGGGCGCGCGCTGGCCGCCCATGCCGACGCGCTGGTGCTGCTGGGGCGGGCCGCGGGGACGAGCGTGGTTCGGGTCCTTGGCAGCGGCGAAGCCGAGGTGGAACACGCTCCGGCTGAGCTGGTCTCGCTCGGCGCCGCCGCGCGTGCGCTTCGGCTGGGAGGCCCGTCGGCCAGGGTCCACACCCTCGCCACCGGGCCGGGCGCCCAGGCCGGCCTCCCCTTCGCCAACCTCTCGAGCTTTGACGGCGCTGACCCTGATGCCGCGCCCAGCGTGGTCGGGCGGGGCGGGCTCGGCGCCGCCCTCGCCGCGGCGGGGGTCGTGGCCCTCACGGTGGAGGAGGTGCCTTGGCCCGCCGGAGAGGAGCCCGTTGGTGCCTCGTCGCCAGCAACCTCCGATCCAGCGAACCCCGATCCAGCGAACCCCGACCCAGCGAACCTACACGCTGCGGAGCCCGCGGACCTCGACCCGGGCGACCCGGGCTCGCCGAGCGCTGGCCCGAGGCACCCCTTGGAGGCCGCGCTCGTGCGATCTCCTCGGCTCTTGAGCCGCGCGACGGGGGGGACTCTCGAGCTTGCCGCGAGCCGAGGCTCGGCCCTCGCAGTGGATGCGCCCCGGCGCAAGCACGGCTGTGCTGGGTGTCCGACTCCATGCGGCTGGACCTTCGAGGTCGAAGGCCGCGGTGGATCAAGGGTTGGCGGTCGCTTCTCTGCGCTCCAGGGGTTCGCGGAGCGGGGCGATCCGCTGGAGCTCCTCGAGCGCTGCAATCACCTCGGGGTGGACGCGCGGGCCGTTGCGGGGCTCATGACCTGCTTCCCGTCCGCCTCCCCAGAGGTCTTCTTCGCCGGGCTCCTCGACCCGGACAGCGAGATCCACGCCGCGGCTCTGGAGCGTACGCAGCTTCCAGGCGCGGGGGACACCTTCGCCCGCGGCGACCTGGCCGCAGAGGTCGGGCAGGCGCTCGCCGTCCGCGGACCGGAACCGCTCCGTAGCCTCAGCATCCTCGGCCTGGACGGCGCGCGAGCGAGGGAGATGATCGCGCCCTTGCCGTGGTCGGGGGACAGGGAGCGGGACGCGGGGACCCTTGCCTTCTGGCACGAGTGCGTCGCCGCTGCGGTGGACGTGAGCGGGTTCTGCTCCTTCTCCGCCGCCGGTCTCCTCGCCGACGGCGTCATGGGGATCTCCGAGCTGGGCGAGGCCCTGGGCATCGCGCCCGAGGAGGGGTCCACTCCGGCGGCGGTCTTCCTCCGCTCTGGAGCCCGCCACCTGGCCCTTCACCGGGAGCTCCAAGGGGCCGACGGGGTGATTCCTGATGGACTCCTCGAGCGTCACCCCGCAGCGGTGGAGGGATACCTCGCGGCTCGGGACGAGCACGTGGAAGGCGGTCTGTTCCATCGCGAATCGCCCGGGGGAGAGGGTCGCCAGGCGAGCGCCGAGGGGGGACCCGACGCGGCTACCGACCGCCTCCCCGCGGGCGCCGGTCCGCTGACGGTGCTTGCGCGGGGGCCTCTCGGCGCGCGTCTGTCCGGGCACCCCGGAGTGATCCTCGCAGGAGCGGGCGCCTCCCCCGGGGACGAGGTCCGCCTGGAGTTGGCCGCACCGCCCTTGGGATGGACCGCCCAGGAGCTGCTGGCTGAGCTGGCCGGTGCGTGCCCCCACGCTGCGCCCTGGCTCCTGGATCCCAGCGGTCGCCCGTTACCAGCGGTGCTGGAGGTCGAGTCCCGAGAGGGAACGCCGTCGACCGCGCTGTCGACCGAATCATCGAGGGGGCCGGCCGCGGCGCGGCGCCATGGCCCGGGGGCTGCGGTCGAGCTGATCCTGGCGATTCCGGGGGGGTGAGCGCATCTCCCTCTGGAACTTCCCCAGGAAACCCGGGCGGGGCTTGAGCGGGGCCCCGAGGGGCGGCGAAGTGAGTTCCAGTGTGACTTCGGTTCTCATGATCAAGACCGGCTCGCTCGGGGATGTCCTCCGGACGACCTCCGTGCTCCCGGGCCTCAAGCGGCGCTTCCCCGACCTCGAGCTCACGTGGCTGGTGGCGCCGGCGGCGCGGAGCCTCGTGGAGCGTCACCGGCTCGTGTCGCGGGTGATCACATGTGACCCGGCTGACGCGGCCTCGGTGGCTGCCGTGCGCTCGGAGCTGCCCGGGATTCGCTGGGACTGGGTGCTGTCCCTGGACGATGAGGTCCCGTTCTGCACGCTCGCCGCGTCGCTGGAGACCGCGCGACTGTCGGGGGCGACTCTCGATGCTGAAGGGCAGCCGACCTACACGGACGACGTGGAGCCCTGGTTCGGGATGGGGCTCCTGTCCAAGGACGGCAAGGAGGCTGCCGATCGGCGCAAGCGGGAGAACGAGCGCTCACACCCGGAGATCTTTGCCTCGATGCTGGGGGTCGAGAGCGGTCGACCCGAGCTGCCCCTGCCGGCCGAGGCTCACGCCGCCGCGCTGGGCTTCGCCACGGACTTCGGGCTCGAGGACTCGACCCTGGTCTGTGGGCTGAATACCGGAGCCGGGGGACGCTGGCGGAGCAAGGAACTCCCCGTCGAGCGGGTCGTCGCCTACGCCGGTGCGTTGGAGGAGGCGCTGGACCGCCCGGTCACCTTCCTCGTCCTCGGAGGTGCCGCGGAGCGAGAGAGGAACGACAGGATACTCGCCGGGCTCGCAGGGCTCGACGCGCCGCCTCGGGTGATCGACGCCGGCACAGACCACGACCTCAACACGTTCGCAGCGATCTTGGGGCTGAGCGACCTGTTGCTGACCAGCGACTCCCTCGCGCTCCACCTCGGCCTCGCCATGGAGGTGCCGACGGTCGCCTTCTTTGCCCCGACCTCCGCTCCCGAGATCGACCTGTTCGGCCTTGGTGAGAAGGTCGCGAGCAGCGCGCCGGACTACTGCAGCTACCGCCGTGATGTGGACCGCTCCACGATCACCGTCGAGCGCCTGGTGGCCGCCTCGCTCCGGGTGCTCACCGCGCACCAGGGACGGCGGCGCCTCGTCGCGCGGTCCTGAGCCTCCCGCAGGCGCGGGCGAACCGTGTCGCCGTGCCTTAGGCTGGGCCTGATGCTCGGCTCCCTCGCTCTCCGGATCGGTCTGGCCGTGGGTCTCGGCCTGCTGCCAAGGACGCCCCTCGGTGAACCGCTGGGCGGCACTGCCGAGGCGCCCAACTGGGCCGCGAGTCGCCTCACGGCGCAGGCCGAGGACCTCCCGTTGGAGGCGGCTCTTCACGGGGCTCTGAGGCAGGAATTTGCGCGCCAGGAGCTGGTCGGACTCGCGGTGGCTGTCGTGGTCGAGGACGAGATCGACGAGTTCTACTTCGGCTTCGCCGACCGAGA
>CAJQPT010000157.1 GCA_905480285.1 uncultured bacterium | reverse complement strand
AGACGGAGCGGCGAACGCCGGTCAATGGCCGGGCGGCGCGCTGCGGTCGCCTGGGCGCCGCGGCCTGCCTGGATCAGGCGTCGGGCACCAACTGCAGGGCTCGACGGCCGCGAAGCGTCGGAGGGATCACTCGGCCTTCAGGTGGCCCGTGCGGACGAAGATGAGGGTCTCTTCCTCCACGTAGGGGTGGTGCACCGAGAGGTGAGGGCTCCGCAGCCAGGTACCCGCGGGGTAGCTGCCGTGCTCGTCCTGAAACGTGCCAGAGAGCACCAGGATCTCCTCGCCACCGAAGTGCTGGTGCCGCACGAACCGCTCATTGCTGGGCCAGCGGACCAGGGCTGCGCCGTGTCGCGGGTCGTCGGCCAGCGGCTTGACCTGGAGGCCCCCGTGGCCGGGAAGCCACGGGTGACCCGCCGAGGCCACGTGCAATGGGGGGAGGTCGGCGCCAGGGGTGCCGGCGGGGTAGCTCTTGACGAACAGCGTGCAGCCCTCGGCGCTGGTGGTGATCTCACCGGAGCTCGACGGGAGGCGGCCGTACTCCTGGCAGGAGAGCTCGCCGCGCGCGGTGGACCAGGTCCCCTCCAGCACCAGCACCGCGACGCCGTCGAGCGGGGCCCATCGGGTACCCGCCGCCAGCCGCACCCTCGCGGTGCGAGCGGAGTCCTGAGCGTCCGGGGGCGCGAGCAGTTGTTCCTCGACGCCGGGCGCGCCCTCCGGTGCCCAGGGGAGCTCTCTTGTGTCCTGCCGAAGGTGTTCGAGCTGGGTCATTGGGCGAGCATCCTAGGGCATCTCGCCGGCCCTCTGGGCGCATCCACCGGTCCCGTGCACGCCGCGAGGTGCTCTGCACCGCACCCCGCGCGGAGGTCCGCGATCTGCCGCCCGCGATGCGAGGGTTTCAGCCTCGCGGGGGCGGTGGTCGATAGGCCTGGAACGATGCCCCGCCGCCGCCCGCCCGCCGTTCCCCCGAATGGGACCCCTGCTGGGCCCTCTTCTGTGCCATCTACTGGGCCCTCTGCTGGGCCCTCCTCTGGGCCCTCCTCTGGGCCCTCTTCTGGCCCGCGATCCGGCCTTCCGATCGCTCCGGAGGCGGGATCAGCTCCCGCCACGCGGTCCCGGCCCTCGTCCTCGGCGCCGTCGCCGGCCGCGGCCCTGCCGGCGACGACCGGAGGAGTCGCTGGCGAGGCGCCAGGCCAACTGCTCGCGCCGGGGACCGTGCACCCCGCAGCGCCGGATTCTCCCGAAGGACCGGCGCCTGGATCTCCCGAAGGGTCGGCGCCCAGGCCCACCCACCGAGGCGCCTCGCGCTACATCGTCAGCCCGCGCTACGACCTCGTCTTCTTCCTGCTGCCGCCTGCCCTGGCGCTGTTCGTGGGAGCCGCGATCTCGGGGACGGCGTTCAGTGAAGGTGAGTTCGAGTTCCTCGGTGATGACTTCTCATGGGCCTCGCTCCTGATCGGCGTCTTCATCCACGCCCACCTGGTGGCGGTGTTCTTCCGGAGTCACGGGGACCCCCAGATCCGGCGGCTCTACCCCGCGCGCTTCCTGGCGGTCCCGGTGGTCCTGTACGCCGTGATGCTGGCCTCGCCCTGGGTCCTGATCTCGGTCTCGGTGCTCGCCACGTTCTGGGACGTCTACCACTCGGGGATGCAGACCTTCGGGTTCGCCCGGATCTACGACATGAAGGCTGGCAACGACCGCGACGCGGGCCGGCGACTCGATCAGCTCCTGAACCAGCTCCTGTACGCGGGACCCATCCTCGGTGGCGTCACGATGATCGACCACTTCGAGGACTTCGAGGAGTTCGAGGAGGTGGGAGCCACCATGTTCAACGCGGTGCCAGCGTTCATGGAAGGCAACCAGGCGTGGTTCACGTGGTCCCTGGTGGCCCTCGGGACGGCCTTCCTCGGGTACTACGTCCTCGCCTACGCGCGGCTGCAGCGTCAGGGATACCGGGTCTCCATGCAGAAGACGTGGCTGCTCGCGAGCACCGGCGCGTGCTCCATCTACACCTGGGGCTTCAACAGCTTCGGTGAGGCGTTCTTCATCATGAATCTGTTCCACGCGCTCCAGTACTTCGGGATCGTGTGGTGGTCGGAGAAGGGCAACATGGCCCGGTTGTTCCGGCTGCAGGGGCGCCGCCTCGCCCAGCCCATGACGCTGGCCCTCTTCGTGGGACTGACGGCCGCTTACGGTCTCGGCGTCCAGGTGATGGACACCAGCCTCACGGCGCTGTGGGCCCTGACCCTCGTGGTCTCGGTCATGCACTTCTGGTACGACGGCTTCATCTGGTCCGTCCGCCGCCAGCAGGTCTAGGCGGCCGGGGGCCAGGCCTGCGCGGGCCGACCTGGGGGGCGGAAGGCGCCGGCCTGAGAGGGGCTCGCCTGATCGCAAGCCGTGCGCTGGGTGTCCACCCTGACCGAGGTCCAGCGTCCGTGGCCAGGCCATGCACTCGGTCCCCTGCGACTGGCCCGCGGCGAAGGTCGAGAGGCGTGAGCCGCGGCCCCCTCGACCCGCGATCCGTGCGCGGCTAGCGGGGCCGCGACGGTCGGGGATCGGCGGCCGCCGCCGCGGACCGGCGCTGGGACCGTTCACGAAGAGGCGGGGGCAGGGGTAGAACAATGCCAGCGGCCAACGGCGAGTGAGCCGGCGTCCGGCGATGGGGGACGCCTGTCGGCGCGCCGCGGATCTTGGCCTGCGGCAATCAGCCGCACCCTCGCGGCGCAGGCGTCGCCTGTCGGGGAAGCGGCGCTGGTCCCAGGCTGGCGCCTCCGGCGCTGCAATCCGATTTGCTCGACCCGTCGCCTCTGCCTGACGCTTAGCTTCCAACGCGCAGCGCGATCCGGCACGCCGTCGGCACCCATCACCGCGCCCAACCATCCTCAAGTCCCGGGGCCTGACCACCACGCGGCCTTGACCAACTCATGGCCTTGATCAACCTACGGGTCATGGCCTTGATCAACCTACGGGCCTGACCACCATGAAGCTCTCTGCTCCCACGCTCCTCGCCGTCCCTGTCGCCCTGTCCCTCGGCGTGGCGACGGCTGCGCCCCAGACCGACCTGACGACCAACGGTGGCTTCGAGACCGGCGACACCAGCTCGTGGGTGTCCTTCCCCACTCCCAACTCCACCTTCGCCGCCACGACGGATGCCAGCAGCGGCAGCTTCGGAGGGGAGGTCTTCAACCCCGACCAGACCACCGCGGCCGTCATCAAGCAGGCGAACCTCGGGGGTGGCGTGGTGAGCCCGGGGGACGTGATCACGATCAGCTTCTCGGCCAAGGGCACCTTCGCCAACGGCGGCGTGGCGTTCGCGGAGTTCTTCTCCGAGATCAACGGCGGCGGCGTCTCGTCGGCTGAGATCCTCACCGGTGGACCCCTGAACCTGACCAGCTCCTGGCAGCCGTTCGTCTTCACCGCGGTGGCGGGGTCGGATGTCAGCGGCGGCGTGACGCTGCAGTTCGCGGTGGTCAACGGCGCGAACAGCGGAAGCCTGGCCCAGTTCTTCGTGGACGAGGTCTCCGTGACGCTCCCGGGGCTCGGCGCCAACTACTGCGGCGCCAACCAGAACAGCCTCGGCCTCGAGGCCTCGATCAGCGCCCAGGGCAGCGCCGTCGCGTCGGATAACAACCTGACCCTGGTGGCGAGCAGCCTGGCGCCCGGATCATTCGGGTTCTTCCTCACCAGCCAGACCACCGGGCTCGCCTCGAACCCCGGCGGGAGCCAGGGCAACCTCTGCCTTGGCGGCTCGATCGGGCGCTATGTGGGCCCCGGGCAGATCCAGCAGGCGGACTCCGTCGGGGAGATCGCTCTCCCCCTCGACCTGACGGCGATTCCCCAGCCGACTGGATTCGCGTCGGCGGCGGCAGGAGACACCTGGAGCTTCCAGGCCTGGTATCGAGACTCGGTCGCCGGGCAGCCGACGTCCAACTTCACCGATGGATTGACGGTCGACTTCCAGTGATCCCATGCCTCCCCTCTATCCGGCATCGCGGACAGGGGGAGCAGGGGGCCCGCCGACCACGGCGCCGTTGACCGGCGGGGCAGGTCTTGGTGCGGCGTGAGCGGCTTCAGGTCCGGCCTCCCGAGTTCCCGGCCTCCCGGGCCCTCGGGCCCTCGGGCACCTCGGCTACCGAGCACCCGGGGACCTCGGCTCCAGGCCGCTCGAGCGGGGGGGCCCGGCTCGCCGGTTCAATCCAGGGCGTCGCGGCGATGGGACCCCGAGAGTGGGACCCCGAGAGTGGGACCCCGAAAGTGGGACCCCGGAAGGAAGTCCGCTCGGGCGAGCGATCCCGGACCCCTCCAGTCGTCCCGCGCTCCGGTCGGCGCACGCTCTGACGCCAGGAAGGGCCCGGCCGGTGTCCCGATGCCGATGCGGCCAGGCCCGGAGTGGCCGACCCGGTAGGCCAACTCGGTAGGCCAACTCGGTAGGCCAACCCGGTAGGCCAACCCGGTGGCCGCGCTGGTGGGGGCCAGCAGTGGAGTCAGCAGTGGAGTCGGCAGTGGAGTCAGCAGTGAGGTCAGCGGTAAGGCCAGCAGTGGGGCCCGCACGGGCGGCCCTCGCGGCCGGAATCGTCGGCGGAAGCCGGCCGGTGGCGGGCTCTCCGATCGGACTTCCTTCGCAAGCTCAGGCCTCGGCCTTGTTCCGGCCCCGGGCATGGGATAGACCAGGGGTCCGCACGCCCCCGGAGGGACCATGAATTCACAGCACAAACACGGAACTCACCTCGAGCGCCACCTGGCGCAACTCAAGCTCGTCTCGCGCCTCCTCGGCCACGAGCTTCACTCCCAGGGCGGCGCCAAGGCCGTCGCGCTCTCTCGGGAGCAGGTGGTGGAGATGCAGGTCGCCCTCGACCTCTTCATCGAGGAAGCCACCAAGCGGATGGGCGGCCGCTCTGGCGGGAACTTCGGCCCGCAGGCCGTCTCCGAGGGGACGAGCGCCGTTCCGATCGAGGTCCCCGGGGCCGCGATCGACACTCAGCTCGCCCCGACGCGGAACTGAGCGGGGACCGAGCACGGCGCGGGCGACCGGAGCCGCGCTCGTCCCCCGGGACCGTTGATCGATCACTCGCCGCTTCGGAACACGCACGCATCGCGCCCGGCCGGGGGCGAGGGGGTGACGTGGAGTTCCGAGGCCGGACGAGTCCCCGCGTGGGTGCCCCTCGCGCTGCTCTTCCTGTCGCTGATCTTCGGCCTCCGGTGGCTTGAGGCGGACGCCCGCGATCGCGGGCTGGCCCGCATCGACGTCACCCGCTACGGCCTCAAGACCGACGCGCCCTGGCTCAACGACGAGTGGTACGAGGCCCTGGAGCAGCTCTTGCTCGAGGCCGAGTCCGTGGACGCGGATGATCAGGAGGCCATCGCCGAGCTCGCCTCCCAGGTGGAGGCGCTGCCCTTCATCGAGGCCGTGGGCCCGCCGAGCGTCCGCTGGCCCGACGGGCTGAACCTGCCCGTTCGGCTCCGGGAGCCCGTGGCCTGCGTTCGCGTGGGGGGGCGAGACTTCCTGCCCGTCTCGAGCGACGGGACCGTCCTCGGTGGGTACTCGATCACGCCGCACCTGGCCTACGGCGGCTGGTTGCCTGCCCTGGGCCCCCTCGACCTCCTCGATCGCGAGCAGGGGCAGGTTCGCCCTGGCGACAAGCTCAGCGTCCCCGAGCTCCTCGCGGCGCTCGACGTCGCGGACTCCATGTGGAGGCACCTGGGGCCCGACGATCTTCGAGAGCTGGGGAGGGTCGTGATCGACGCCTCGGCCGCCGATGCGCCCATCTTCGACCGGGAGGGAGGATCCGTGTCACCCCGGCGGCTCCCTGGCGGGGTGGTGATCGAATTGGAGGAGGGGCGGCGCGTGTTCTTCGGGCGCCCGCCGCATCCGCTTCACGAGGGCGAGCTGCCGGTGAACTTCAAGTGGGGCCACCTGCGCTTGGCGCTCGGCCGAGGGCTGGAGGGCGACGATTGGCGGCTGCTCGACGCGCGCTTCGACCGTCCGGTGCTCCTCTCCGAGGCCGACGTGCTCGACTTCAAGGCTCGTTGGGAAGGAAGCCCGGAAGGGGGCCGTTGAGCCCGCGGGGAGGGCCAGGGGCCGCGCCAGAGGCAGGGGCCGCGCACGCTGGCGCGGGAGGGTTCATTCTCCGCGCTCTCCTGTTCGGGGTGATCGCCACGGTCGTGCTCACGGCCCCGGAGGCCCTCGGGCTTGACCTGGCTCCCTGGCGGGGGATCGACGGCGCTCTCGTGCTGCTGTTGCTGGCGGGTGTCGGCTGCTTCGGATGGCCGCCAACGGCCCGAACCACCCTCGCCCGGAGCGGGCTCGATCTCACGGTGGCGGCCGCCTCGGTGGGGCTTTTCGCTGTCCTCGCGGCGTCCGCCGCTGGCGTCGGCTTGGCGGGAGGCCCCGGGCCCCCCGCAGCCTCTGTCGCAAGCGGAGCAAGCGGCGTGTCTGGCGCCGGGGGAGCGTTGGCACTGGGCGGGGCCGCGGCCGCGCTCGTGCTCGCCGGGAGGCTCGGGGGGTGGCCCGGAGCCGCGGCCGCCGTGGCGTTTGCCGCGCTGGTGGGCTCGCTCGGAGCCGGAGGGGCTGAGCCCCAACCGCTGGCCCACGGCCCGGCGTTGGAGCTGCTGCCCGTGACCCTTGAGTTGGAGGGGCCGCTGGATTCAGGGGAGGTGCGCATCGGCGATGCTCCCCCGATGGAGATCCGCGCAGCGCTCGGTCAGGGGGCCACGCGTCGTCTGTTGGCCTGGCTTCCAGCCCCCGTTGACAGGGCCCCGGGGCCCGTCGCCCTGGAGGTGGGCGGGGTCCTGCCGCCGGGACCGGGGTCGCGCGTCCGCGCCGAGGTGGTTCCCCCGTGGTCGCCGCCCCCCTCGCTCGCCGCCCGCCCGCGGCCGCCCGTGCCCCGCGAATGGCGCCGCGCGCCGCCGACGTCTGGGCTCCTGGTGGCCTGGGGCGGCCTCTTCTGCCTCCTCGGCGCCTGGGCGCGGCTCCGTGCGCGCAGGCCCCGGACGGGCGCCATCACCGGGTCGGTGCTCGGGTGCCTCCTGACCCTTGGCCTCGCGGGGCTCTCGTTTCCGCTCGACGGGGGCAGGAGGCCAGCGATCCTGGGTGGCGGTGCGCCGGGGGCACCCTGCGTCCGAGTCCTCGAGGGGGCCGCCGGGAGTGATGCCTGGCTACAGATCGACCGCGTGAGGCGGCGACTTGTGATCGAGGGGCTGGACTCGCTTCGGGCCGCGATTCAGCTGTGGGGCAGCGGACTTCGGCGATGCTCACTCGACGCGACGGTTCCCGGCGGCCGGCTCGAGCTGGTCCTCGATGAGGGGGTCATCGCGGATCTGTTGCGGCCCCTCGACCCGGGGCTGAGGGTGCTGAGGCCCGAGCTCAACGGCTGGGGCGACATGGACCCTGCGTGGATCCGCGAGGAGCCTCTCGGGTGGCGAGCCCTGAGCTCCCGGGGTCCGTGGGGCGTCGGGGATGGCGGGGCTCCCGCGCCTCCTGCCGGCGGAGCGGATCGGCTCTCCTCGCCGGCTGCGGGGCCTGGAGGGCGGTCGGCGGGCCTCCCCGCTTGGGCCCACGGAGGGCCCGGTGGGGGGCCCGGTGGGGGGCCCGCTGGAGGGCCTGTCCGAGGGCCTGATGGGGGAATGGGAGGTGCCGACTGGGTGATCCTGGGGCGGCTGTCAGGCGAGGGCTATCGGGGCCTGGAGGGGTCCGGGACGGGCCACCCTGGGGGGAGTGCGGGCCCGGAGGACCCCGGTGAGCGGGGCGCCGAGGTCTGGCTCCGGCTCACCGGAGGGGCTCCATCGACGGGCCGATGACCCGGTTCAGGCCCGAAGGCCCGTGGAGGAATCGCCCCTCGACCGTTGCGGCGGAGTGGCCGGGCCTCTAATCTTCTCGCCCTCGCGCTGCGCCGAGACCTCTGTCCCGGCGTCGTGCTACGCGTCTGGCGGCCCCCGCCAGCGCCGTCCAAAGAGGACGGCTGCCCTCCGGTAGTCGCCTCTCCAGGGCCCCCCGCGCCGCTCACGATGCGGCCACGCGACCCATGACCACCACACACGTACGACGCGACGACGTCGAGGAGCGCTGGCTCCTCTTTGACGCCACCGAGAACAACCTTGGCCGCATGGCAGCCAAGATCGCCACCGTCCTTCAAGGGAAGGACCGTCCGACCTGGACCCCGAGCGAGCGCACGGGTGCCCACGTTGTGGTGATCAACGGTGCGAGCCCGAAGCTCTCCGGCTCCAAGGGCACCGAAAAGATCTACCGGCACTACTCGGGGTACCCCGATGGACAGAAGCACGTCGCGATCGAGAAGGTCGCCGAGCGTCGTGCGGCTGACATCGTCACCCTCGCCGTGCGCCGGATGCTCCCGAAGACCCGCCTGGGCCGGGACCTCCTCCGTAACCTCAAGGTCTACGCTGGCGAAGAGCACCCGCACGGGGCTCAGCAGCCGGTGAAGGTCGACACCCTCTGATCCAAGGACCAGATTCCAATGGCAGTCAACAATCCCTGGACCTGGGGCCTCGGTCGCCGCAAGACCGCAATCGCCCGCGTCCGTCTCAAGCCCGGTGCCGGTGGCTTTGTCGTCAACGGCAAGCCGATGGACCAGTACTTCGTCACCACCCAGTCGCGTCAGCGTGCAGGTCAACCCCTGGCCGCCACGGGCTCGGCGGGTCAGTACGACGTCTTCTGCAACGTGAACGGCGGCGGCCCCACGGGACAGAGCGAGGCCGTCTCGCTCGGCATCGCCCGCGCGCTGAAGACCATCAACCCGGCGTCCTTCGACGCTCTGCGTGAGGAGGGTCTGCTGACCCGTGACTCGCGTATGAAGGAGCGGAAGAAGTACGGTCGTCGCGGCGCCCGTCGCGGCTTCCAGTTCTCGAAGCGCTGATCTGCGTCGCGTCCCGCTGGACGCTCCGCCTCCCCACGCCCGCCCCTGCGCGAGCTCTGGCCTTCGGGTTGGGCTTCCCGCGGAGGCGGGCGTGACCGTTTTGATCCCATCGGGAGTGCTGCACTCCTCTCCCGCTATCATCTGGGGACCTGGCGCACCGGCGCCAGTCTCCCTCCGACCCCAATCCTCTCCGAGCGATGGCAGGCCACTCTCACGCATCGAACGTCAAGCACCGCAAGAACGCGGTGGACGCCAAGCGAGCCAAGATCTTCAGCAAGCTGGCCCGGAACATCATCTCGGCGGTTCGCCAGGGCGGTGCCGAGGCGGACACGAACATCAAGCTGAAGTACGCGGTGGAGAAGGCGCGGGCAGCCAACATGCCCAAGGACAACATCCTGCGCGCGATCAAGCGTGGGGCGGGGTCCAAGGACGGCGACGATTTCGAGGAGCTCATGTACGAGGGGTACGCCCCCGGGGGCGTCGCGCTCCTGATCTCGTGCCTGACCGACAACCGCAATCGCACCGCTCCGGACGTCAAGTTCGCGCTCGAGCGCGGTGGCGGCAACATGGGCACCAGCGGGTCGGTGTCGTTCATGTTCGACTTCCGGTCCATCTTCGTGGTGGACATGACCGGAGAGCAGGCGGCGGACGACTTCGACGGCAAGGCGCTGGACGAGGAGGGGCTCATGGAGATCGCCCTCGAGGGAGGCGCGGATGACGTGCTCGTCGAGGGCGACGTGGCCACGGTGTTCGCCGGCGCGACCGACTTCCTCGACGCGAAGACCGCCCTCGAGGCCGGGGGCGCCGTGCTCCTCTCGGCGGAGACGGGGTACGTCCCTCAGAACACGATCGAGGTGGCCTCGAAGTCGGACGCCGAGAAGATCCTGAAGCTCATCGACCGCCTCGAGGACAACGAGGACGTCCAGAACGTCTACGCGAACTACGACATCCCGGAAGAGTGGATGGAAGAGCTCGCCGGTTGAGCTGCTCGTTCGGCTCGCCAGCCGGGGCCGTCCGTGGCCTCGGCGTGCTGATCCGTTGAGCCGGCCGTTGAGCTGAGCCGGCCGTTGAGCTGAGCTGGCCGTTGAGCTGAGCTGGCCGTTGGGCCGAGCTTACAGCTAGGCCGAGCTCACAGGCGAGGTGCTCCCGCTGGGCTCTTCGGAGCGGCCTCCAGGGCGGGGAGGGCCAGCCCGCGATGCTCGCCCGGGATGCCGGTGGTCGCAGAGGAGAGGGCGCCATCGTCTGCGCTGGGTGCCGTCGCACCGTCTTGGATCCGGAGGTACCTGACCCGAAGGGCCCGATCAGAGAGCCCGGCTCCGCGGGCGCGGCGCCGATCACCCCGCGCCCAAAGCCCGGCGCCGAAAGCCCCCGCTGAAAGGGCCGACCTCCGGGTCGACCTCCGGCCCGCGGGATGGGCCCATGGGCACGGTCCCGGATTCAGCCCCGTGCCGTTTGAATCCGAGGGGTCAGATCTGCACCCTCGTCCAAGAGCGGGCACCGGCCCCGCAACGAGACCCCAGATCGCCCCTTCGAAAGGGGGGCCCTGCCACGACATCTCCCATGGGCGACGGCCTCCGTTCCATTCGAATCGCGACCCACGATGACTCCGTGCTGGCCTCGGCCAGGGCGGCCATCGAGTCCTCCTCACTGAGGGACGACGCCCTCGCTGGGTGGAGTGTTGCCCACGTGGAGAACTGGAGGGAGCTCATCGAGGCGCCCCCGGCTCCGGGGGACGTGGTCATCGTCGACGCCTGGATGCGGACGACGGGGCCGGACGACCGCAACGTCTACGAGGTCCTGCGCCAGCTGTCGGGTCGGACGCGCTGCCGTACGTTCCTGCTCGTCGATCAGAACAACGCCGAGGCGCAGTCCATCGCGCGCTTCTGCGGCGCGACCGGATCGCTCTCGCGGCCCATCAGCGCGAGCAAGCTGACGTCGCTCCTGGGCCTCAACGGCGGGCCGCGTCCGATGCTGCCCGCCCAGGACCGGGGGGCCACGCGAGAGGACCAGCTCCCCGAGGCGCTGCTGGAGACCCTCGTCACCGGCGCGGCCTTCTCGAACACTGCGCCGCCCCAGCGAGAGACCCGAGACGACGCCCTGCTCAAGGCGGTCATCGACCCCGTGACGGGCCTCTTCAACTTCTCCTTCCTCTCCTACAAGCTCGACGAGGAATTCAAGCGCGCCCGACGTTTCCACGCGCCGCTGGCCTGCGCCATGCTTGGCTTCGAGAGCCAGGCCTCCGACGACGTCCTGCGCGAGCTGGCCGCGATCTTCCTCGACGCCTCCCGCGACACCGATGTGCTGGGGCGCTTCGACGAGAACTCCTTCCTCTTCCTCCTCCCGAACACGGGACCGGACGGTGCGGAGATCATGGCGCGACGCGTGGCGGACAGCGCCGATGAGCGCCGCTTGCTCGACCTGGTGGGCGACCGCATCGACATCGCCATCGGGATCGGGAACTACCCGAGCCCTGACATCGACCAGCGCGAGGACCTCTACGGCGCAGCCCGCGAGGCGTTCCTTGAGGCGCGCGAGGCGGGCGGTGGCATCGTCGTCTCCGCGCTCTGAGCTCCGCGCTCTGGGATCACCCCGCTGAGTCACTGCTGCTGAGTGACTGCCGCTGAGTCACTGCTGCTGAGTGACTCCCGCTGAGTGGCTCCAGTAGAGGAGGTTGCGCTGAGCGCAGGCCGCCTCGATGAGGGGGCTAGCGTGAGGCACGCCGGGAGGTGGGGCTCCCGCAGTCTCGGCTTCGAGGCGGCGAGCCTCGGCGCTGCTCCCTCCTCGGGCCGACGCGCCGCTCCCGCGGCCCGAAGCTCCTGAGGTTAGGGCACGGCCACAGAGCTCCGGTCCCCGAGCGGGTGCCGCAGCCATGATCCCGTACTCGAATTGGGCCGGGAGACGGCCGAGGAGGCGGGACTTCCGGCCGGCGCGTGCTTGCGCGTCGCGTTCGGGCTCCTTCCCCGCTAGCCTCGTCTCCTGACATGGATTGGGAGGCGTTCTACAACTCGTTCCGGCGGCCGGACTTTGTCCCGGGCTACGAGATCGAGAACCGCCTCGGCGGGGGCGCCTTCGGGGATGTGTACAAGGCGCGGAAGACCTCCATCGGGAAGGCGTATGCCATCAAGTTCCTGAAGGTGGACGACGACGATCAGCGCGCCGCCGTGGAGCGAGAACTCGACCTCGCCAGCAGCTTCGCGTCGATCGATCACCCCAACCTGGTCACGATCGAAGACCTGGGGTCGGTGATGGGGGTGCCGTACCTGATCATGGGCTACGCCGGGGAGGAGACCCTGGCGCGACGGCTGAAGGAGGGGCGGCCGACGATGGCAGAGGCGCTGCGCCATGTGACCCAGGCCGCGCGGGGCCTGGTCGCGCTGCATGAGCGCCAGATCGTTCACTTCGACCTGAAGCCCAGCAACATCTTCATCCGCGGAGAGAACGCGCGCCTTGGGGATTACGGGCTCTCGAAGCTCCTCGAGGGCGGGCGCATGACGCTGACCTTCGGGCGGGGCACGCCGCTGTACATGGCGCCGGAGATGCTCGTGCAGCGGGCGGACCACCGGGCGGACCTCTACAGCCTCGGCGTCATCCTCTACGAGTCCCTGGTGGGACGAGTGCCGTTCCCGGGCAGCGCCGGCGGCGCGTTCGTGGTCCGCGACCACGACGACCCCCCCGAGTTCCCCGAGGGCTTCCCGGCGGTCGCGCTAGAGGCCACGAGGGCCTGCTTGCGTCTCGACCCGGATGACCGGCCCGAGAGCGTGCGGGAGGTGCTCGGGATGCTCGGCCAATCCGCGCTGGCTGGAGACGAGATCTCCTTCGAGGTGCCCCGCCTGACGGTCGGAAGCGGCCCCTCGACGAGCCTCAAGCCGGAGGCTAGACCGCTCGTTCGCTCGCTCCTCGATGGCGGGTTCGAGGTCGACGATGGGGCCGCGGGATCCGGTGGCCAGGCGGCGGCTGGGTCAGGGGCGGGGCGCGGCCCAGCGAGCCGTGCCCGCGCGCTGGTCGCGGAGCTGGCGGCCGAGTCGAAGGGCGTCGCCGGGGCGGAGGAGGACGCGCTCAAGGAGACCTCCGCGGTCTCTGTCCCCGCCGTGATCCCCGTCCCTCCGCGCGTGAGTGGTGGACTCGCGGGCACGCTCGCCGAGACCAATCGCGTCGCCTTTGACGTCTTTGTGGGCTCGGTTGTGGCCGTCATGCGGGGTGTGCTGGCGGGCTACCGCTCTGTCTCCGACCAGCTCGTCCGGAGCCGGCAGGGCGGCTGGTTGGGAAGGACGTCTCGCTTTGCCCTCTTCCTCCTCCTGATGGCGACCATCGGGTTCGGAGCCACGCTACTCGGCCTGCTGGGGATCAACGCGGTGGAGCAGCTGGGGTGGGGGTCATGACCGACGCGGACTGGGGCCCTGACTCCGCGCGGCTCGCCGCCTTCGACGAGGGGGAATGGGCTCGCGTCGAGGCCGCCTTCGCAGGGCGGCTGCTCTCCTATGTGTCCCGTCGCGTCGCTGACGTCGAGGCGCGGGAGGACATCGTGCAGGAGACGTTCCTCGGCGCGGTGCGGGGCATCGAGTCGTTCGACACCGCTTACAGCTTCGAGCAGTACCTCTTCGGGATCTGCCGGAATCGGACGATCGACCAGCTCCGGCGCCACGAGGTCCGGGGCCGGGGCGGCGAGGAGGACAGCGCCGCGGCGAGCCTCGATCTCGAGAGCCTCGCGACCGACGAGCAGACCCCCAGCCGGATCCTCCGGCGCACCGACCTCGCGGATCGCGGGCGGGACCTCCTGGCCGCGTCGCTTCAGGAGTGGGTCGAGCTGACCTGGGCTTCGGGGGAGATGACCCGGCTGATGGTCGTCGAGGGTCTGCTGCGCGGTGGCAAGCGGAACCGAGATCTCTGGGAGCCGCTCGGCCTCCGGGACGAGGTCTCGGTGGCGGGTATCAAGTTCCGTGCGCTGAAGAAGATCCGTGAGCTGCTCCTCGCCAAGGAGGGGGCCGAGGAGATCGGGGCCTCTCTCGACGGGCTGGCGGTGGAGGCTGACGCGCCCATGGACGTCCAGTCCGTATGGCGGGATCGGCGGGTGTCCTGCCCGTCGCGGCGCTGGATCGCGCGCTGGTTGGACGGGAGCCTGGAGCCTGGCCCGTCGCGCTTCATCGCCTTCCACATCGAGGAGCTGGGCTGCGAGTGGTGCGAGGCCAACCGCGATGACCTCGTCGGTGCCCGCGAGCAGGGGCACGGTGAGGCCCTCGAGGCGGTCCAGGGGTCCTCGATCCGGTGGCTCCGGTCCCGCGCGAGGTGAACCGGATCGCCCGGGGCGGCCTCGGTCCCCTCATGACTCGGACCGGGTAGGCTTCGAGCCGTGTCCCTGCCCCTCCGCACGCTCTTCCAGCTCTTCTGCCTGACCGGCCTCCTGTGGGCGGTGGGGGCGCTGCCGATCCAATGCGGCGGGACCACCGTGGTGTTCCGGAGCGACCCGCAGTTTCTGTTCGACAACGTGCGCCACCTCTCGGGGCTCATGCGGGGCCGCGTCTCGCTCGACGCGGCGCCGGCGGTCGATGGCGCGGCGTGGGGCGCAGGGGGCGAGGCCGAGGCTCCCCGTCCGCTCGACGGCCTGAGGGTCACGGTGCAGGCACAGTCCCACGATGGATCGCTCGCGATCCGCCGGGTGGCCGAGGTCAGCTCGACCGGGACCTTCGAGATCCTGGGCTTGCCTGAGGGGACCGGGTCGGTGGCGGTTCAGCTGGGCAGCGGCGCAGAGATCTGGCGCGCCGAGGGCGTGGTCTTCGGCGAAGACGTGCCCATCGATCCGCGACTGGACCCGATCCAGCTGGGCGCCAGCCTGCACTGGTTCGATCTGCGCATCTTCGACGATGAGGGCGCGCCGGCCACTGCCGGGCACCTCGTCTGGCGCGAGGCGGGTTCGGCGGAGGACGCAACGCGCGCCTTCACAGGGGACGCGGTCATCGAGCGGGGCCGCGCGATCTTTCCGGCGACCGGGCCCTGCCTCGACGTGGTTCCCCTGGTGCCGGGAGCTGCGACCGAGCTCTTCGAGGGGCTCTTCGACGACGAGGAGATTCACCTCGGCCCAGGGGTGTTGGCCCTGTTCGAGTCCGTGGGGCCCATGCCCGACCCGGCGACCTGGAGCGTCCGGCTCTCGCTCCAGCCGAGGGAGCTCCGGCCGTCCGTTGGCTACGACACGGAGGGGCCGTCCATCGGCGCCCTCGCCGGCCCCCAGGTCGTGGAGGTCAAGGACCGTGGGGCGGAGCTCGCGCTGGCCCGCGGAGGCGTGTACGCCGCGGCCTGGTGGCTCGCGCCCGTCGACCCTCGCCGGGCCATCACCCTTCGACTCGAGGGCAGCCCCGCCACGGTGGAGATCCCCTCCGAGCCAGGGCGCCATCCGGTCAAGCTGGACTTCCCGATGGAGGCGTTCCTCGAGCGGGAGGCGTCCAGCCGCTGAGCATCACTCGATGGACTCGATGCCCGCGGGCAGCTCGTCCACGACCGTGAAGTCGTCGATCTTCCACTCCCAACCCGCGGCGACGAGGTGGATCGAGTCAGGGTCGGCGCCCTCCGCCCTCGCGCCGAACTCGTCGATGATGACGAAGAAGCGGTCGCCCTCCTCGTCGAACCAGAACAGCTGGGAGCGGAAGGGGTCCTCCACCTGATCTCCGAACTCGGGCTCCAGCGGGCTGTCCTCGACGGAGAGCTCCCAGAAGCCCTGCCGCCGGAGCGTGACCAGCAGGTACTGGTCGTTGACCCACAGCGGGCCGGGGACCCGCGCGACGAGCAGGGCCGAGCGCTCCTGGCGGTCCAGGAACTCAGGGGCGTCCGCGCGGTAGAGAGCCCAGCGGAGCTTGGGGACCTCGCTCAGCAGCTCGTCACGGGCCTCACCGTACTTGAGGAGGGTCACGCCGTTCCTGGCCCTCCAGCGCCGGGAAAAGCACCGGTACTCTTCCACCAACAGGTCGCCCTGAACGGCCGTACGCCAGGACTCGAAGGCCTGCTTGGGGGTTCGAAATCCATATTCCAACCCCTGTTGAACGGTAGGGGGGGGAACCGTACAGGCTGTCGTGAGTCCAACCAACAGGAGCCCCAGGAGGGCCCTCCAGCCCCTGGAAAGGGGTTCGCTGACCCATCGAGAGACCTCACCCACGGCTCCCCGCCGGGGAGCTTGCCGCGGAGGCGACATTTCGCCGCCCCCCGATTCCTGATGCATCCGATTCATACCCGCCTGTGACTCCTGGTCCCGACCTGCCGATAACGAACGGGGGTTGACCCCCTGACACCCCTTGTAGCGATCCCGGGACCGACGGAACCTCAAAAAAGACCCGCTCCCCGTCGGTACTGCTGGCAATCTTCTAGCGCCCGAATCTCACTCGTAGAACCCATGCTCGATCACGCACCCCTCAGCGCCGACGTTCGCCCCTCGAACCTCCGGACCGCCGCACGATTCTTGACCCTCGCCTCGCTGGGCCTCGCGCTCAATCTTTGGGCCGCTCCAGCCGCCCAGGCGGCGCCCCAGGACGACGCCTCGGCTCAGATACAGCAGGCCCAGGAAAAGGCCTCGGCGGAGAAGAAGGCGGCCAAGGGCCAGGACGCCCCGCAGAAGGGCGCCGCCCCGCAGAAGAGCGCCCCGGTCAAGCGAAGCCGACTCTCGGGTCGCGGTGCGCCGCCGAAGCCAGCCTCCATCCCGGGTCCCTCCCGGAGCACCCGCGGCGGCATCGTCGCGCCCGTGGCGGTCCCCGCCAACGGAGCGAAGAAGGGTTCAGGGATGGACCTCAGCGAGAAGGCCGCCAAGTCGGGCGGAGGGATCCCGGCTCCGCTGCCGACTGCCGCGGGGATGACGCCCGAGCAGCTGGACCAAAAGGCCAAGTACGAGGCCAAGTTGAAGCAAGCGCAGGGCAAGAAGCCTGCCGCTGCGCCGCGCCCCCCGCGGAATCCGAACGCCAAGCTGGAGATCCCCTTCGGCATGGAGAAGCACGACTTCGGTCGCGCGCGGCAGGGTGACCTGCTGATCCACACCTTCAAGCTCAAGAGCAACGGCGCCGAGCCGGTGGTCATCTCCCAGGCCAGCCCGACCTGCGGCTGCACGCTGGGGGAGGTCAAGGTCCTCGCCGAGGGTGAGGAGGTCCCCGCGCTCTACACCTTCGGTGATGCCATCGAGCCCGGCTCGGAGGTCCAGATCAGCGCGACGCTCGACACCAAGAGCAAGAAGAACAAGACCAACGTCCGGATCAACGTCTACTCGAACGACGGGAAGACCGGGGTCACCATGCTCTCCCTCGCGGCGAACGTGGAGCCGTTCCTGGTGGCCTCGCCGCCGTTCCTTCAGTTTGGCCAGATCCGCGAGGGCACCGAGCGGACCGGAACAATCGACTTCCGGACGTCGACCGGGGACCGCATCATGCTCTCCCAGGACCCGACCCGGCCGATCCCGCTCCCCGCGGGACTGTCCATGGACTTCGCCCCGGTCAATGCGGACGACTCGGGCAAGGCCAGCGTCTGGCGCGCCACCTTCACCGTCGCGAAGGACTCGCCAGAGGGCGGGAAGAGCTACGCCGTGCGCCTCAACAGCGACGTCGAGCTGCCCAAGAATCCCGGCCTGCCGGACAAGGCGGCCGGAAAGGCCGGGGCGCCGACCGTCTACCAGGTCACCGCCAACGTCAACTACACGATCCTCGGCGCCATCTCGCTCCAGACGCAGTACCTGTCCCTCGGCCTCGTCCGGCCGGACCAGCCGGTGGTCCGCAACGTGCGCCTGACCTGCCACGAGGCTGACTTCGACCTGTCCAACGTCAAGGCGACGCTGACGGGCGAGGGGAATCAACCCCTCCAGTGGGCGGACCGCTTCAAGGTCAGCGTCAAGCCGGTCAGCGGGAGCAACGCGGTCGACATCGAGCTGCGGCTCAACGGGCTCCCGGCGGACGCTGACGGCTCCTTCCGGGGCCGCATCGCGATCGAGACCGGGCACCCGACCAAGCCCTCCGAGTTCGTGCGCTTCTCCGGGGTCTGTCGCAAGACGGCTCGCAACGTCGCGCGTCCCGTACCGAGCGGAAAGAAGGGGGGCTGACCCCAGGCCGGGAGCCGGCTCACAACAGGTCCTCGAGGGCGGACACGTTTCCGGCTCGCGGGCGGTACCATCAGGGGCCGCGGGGGATATTCCCCGCGGCCCCTCTCCTGTTCCACCGCGCCATCGCGCGCCACCCCTCCCCTCAACCGCAGACCCTCCGTGAGCCAGGACCTCGGTGAAATCCTCGTAGCCTCCGGCGCGCTCCAGGAGGTCGACCTTCAGCGCGCGAGGGCCCATCAGCGCAACGGTGGCGTGGCCCTCGAGGAGGCGTTGGCCTCCCTCGGACTCGTGGACGAGCCCACCGTCTATCGGGCGCTCGCCAAGGCGGAGGGCATGCCGTTTGTGGACCTCTCCAAGGGCAAGGTCGCGGACGAGGTCGTGGGGCAGGTCCCCTCTGAGTTCGCCACCGAGCAAGGGATCATGCCCGTGATGGAGAAGGGGGGCCGGCTGATCGTCGCCATCGACGACCCCTTCAAGCGGATCGTCGCGGACCAGCTGCAGTTCCTCCTGGGGGACCTGGAGGTCTCCTGCGCGATCGCCACGCCTTCGGCCCTCAAGGCTGCCATCGCGACGGCCTACGGCGCCGGGGTCGAGGACGCCGTGGCGGAGTCCATGGGCGCCGCCGTGGACGGCGACGACGACGAGAGCGACGCCCCGATCATCCGGCTGGTCACCAACATCTTCCGGCAGGCGCTCGACCAGCGCGCCTCGGATATCCACGTCGAGCCGGGTCACGGCCGGGTCCGTGTGCGCTATCGGGTCGACGGTCTCTTGCGTGACGCTGCCGAGCACCCCGACCACCTCTCCGCGCCGCTCATGAGCCGCCTCAAGATCATGGCGCGCATGGACATCGCGGAGAAGCGCAAGCCACAGGACGGCCGCATTGGCCTGAAGCTGGGCGGCAGAGACGTCGACGTCCGCGCGTCGATTCTCCCGTCCAACCACGGTGAGACCATGGTCATGCGGCTCCTCGATCGGGGCAAGAGCCTGCTTGGCCTCGGTGACCTTGGACTCGGCATCGACGACCAGCGTTGGTTCGGGAAGATGATCACGCGGCCCAACGGGATCGTGCTCGTGACCGGTCCCACGGGGTCGGGCAAGACGACCACGCTCTACGCGGCGCTGCAGGAGTTGAACCGCGCAGACGTGAAGATCATCACGGCCGAGGATCCGGTCGAGTACCACATCCGGGGCATCAACCAGGTGCAGGTCGAGCCGCGCATCGGGCTCTCCTTCTCTCGCATCCTGAAGGCCATGCTCCGCTGCGCGCCCAACGTGATCCTCGTGGGCGAGATCCGTGACCTTGAGACCGCCGAGATCGCGATCCAGGCGGCGTTGACCGGACACCTGGTGTTCTCGACGCTGCACACCAACGACGCGCCGAGCGCACTCACCCGCCTCGCAGACCTCGGCGTCAAGCCCTTCCTGGTCTCGGCCTCGGTGCAGGGGGTCCTCGCCCAGCGGTTGGTTCGCCGGCTCTGCTCGGACTGCGCCGAGGCGTACACGCCGTCGGAGGTCGAGGTCAACGCGCTCGGGCTGGACCCTGGCACGGTCCTCGCGGCGGGGAGCGACGTGCGCTTCAAGCGACCGCGCGGCTGCCGCAGCTGCGAGGGGAGCGGCTACCAGGGACGAGTCGCCCTGTACGAGCTCATGAGCATGGACAACACGATCCGGGACATGACGTTCCGGGGCGCGGCCCAGGGGGACGTACGCCGGACCGCCGAGGCCTCCGGCGCGCTCCGGGGTCTCGTCGAAGACGGCGCGCGGAAGGTCTCCGAGGGCGTCACCAGCGTGACCGAGGTACTCCGAGTCGTGGGTACTGACGGTCTGACTCCCGAGGAGGAGGCGTCCCTCTCGGCCTGACGGCTGTCGCCGTCGAGGACGCAGCGGGCGAAGGCCCAACAAGCTCCCATGAATGCCAAGGAACTGATGACCCTGTCGATCGAGGTCGGCGCCTCGGACCTCCACCTGAACCCCGGCCGGCCACCTGTCGGACGGGTCGACGGCAAGCTCGTGTCCCTGTCCACGGAGACGGTCGACGACGCCACGGCGGAGCGCTGGTGTCGTGAGCTTTGCGACGACAAGCACTGGGATGAGCTGCAGGAGGTGGGCACCACCGATATCGGCCTGGCCCACGAGTCGGGGACCCGCTTCAGGGTGAGCTGCATGAAGCAGCGCGGGCGCTTCGGCGCCGTCCTGCGCCTGATCCCGAGCGACCTCCTGACGTTCGATCAGATCGGCCTGCCGGACACCGTGCAGCAGCTGCTGCGCCGCCCGCGGGGCCTGGTCCTGGTCACCGGGCCGACCGGCTCAGGCAAGTCCACCACGCTGGCGACGATGATCGACTGGATCAACCAGAGCCTCGACCGGCACATCATCACGATCGAGGACCCGATCGAGTTCTATCATCGCCACGGCCAGGGGCTGGTCACGCAGCGCGAGGTCGGCCAGGACGTGCCGGACTTCCCCGAGGCCATGCGGCGCGCCCTTCGCCAGGACCCCGACGTGATCCTGCTCGGGGAGATGCGAGACCTGGACACCATCTCCGCGGCGCTCACCGCAGCCGAGACGGGCCACCTGGTCTTCGGCACGCTGCACACCACGGGTAGCGCCCGGACGATCAACCGGATCATCGACGCCTACCCGGCGAACCAGCAGGAGCAGGTCCGGGCCCAGCTCAGCGTCGCGCTGGTCGCGGTGGTGAGCCAGGTGCTCATGCCGAAGGACGGCGGCAAGGGGCGCGTGGCGGGCTTCGAGGTGATGATCAACAACCCCGCCATCGCGAACCTCATCCGGAAGAACGAGACGAACAAGATCCAGTCCACCATCCAGACCTCCAAGCGCATGGGCATGGTGACCCTGGACGACTACCTCATGGACCTCGTGCGCGAAGGCGAGATCTCTGCGCAGACGGCCCTCGACTACGCCCAGGACCCCAGGGATCTGGAGGCGCGGCTGTGACCGAAGGAGGACCCTCTCCGGGCCGCCCGCTCCTCGGGCAGGTCCTCAAGGCCCGCGGGATCATCCGTGAGAGTCAGGTGCAGGCCGCCCTCGGCGAGCAGCGCACCCACGGCGGGCTGATCGGTCAGGCGCTGGTCGAGATGGGGGCGTGCACGCCCGGGGACCTCGCGCTGGCCCTCGCCGAGCAGGCGGGGATGGAGACCGTTGACCTGAGCCAGGAGCGCCCGACGGAGGAGGCGATCGGCACCATCGATGGTTCGGCCGCGCACGCCTACGGCGTCCTGCCCCTTCGCCTCGAGGGAGGCGTCCTGCTCGTGGCGCTCGCGGACCCGATGAACACCGCGGTGCTCGAGGACCTCTCCTTCACCACCGGCTACGAGACCCGCGCCGTGGTCGCGGACGGGGAGCTGATCCGCTCCCTGGTCCTGGAGCTCTACGGCGAGGAGTCCACGCTGGCGGACGCCATCGCGGACGCAGCCAACGCCTCGATTGGCGGCGACGCCGAGAGCGCCGCCCAGAGCAAGCCGGTGGTGCGGCTGCTCAACTCCATCCTGCACCGCGCGATTCGCGACCGTGCGAGCGACGTGCACTTCGAGGTGTACGAGGACGTGTTCCGCATCCGGTACCGCGTCGATGGTTCGCTCTACGAGGTCGAGGCGCCGCCTCCGCACCTGGCCGTGCCGCTGGTGAGCCGCATCAAGGTGATGGCCGATCTGGATATCACCGAGGGGCGGGTGCCGCAGGACGGGCGCATCGAATTGGCCATCGATGGGCGCCCCGTGGACCTGCGCGTCGCGACGCTGCCAGGGGCCGCGGGTGAGGGCTGCGTGATGCGAGTGCTCGACCGCTCGGCGGTGAGCCTGGACCTCGAGGCGCTGGGGTTGCAGCCCCACGACGAGGCGGCTCTGCGGGCGATGACGACGCTGCCCCACGGCATCGTGCTGGTCACCGGGCCCACGGGCTCGGGCAAGACGACCACGCTCTACGCGATGCTCTCCGAGGCCAACTCTCCGGACACGAAGATCATCACGGTGGAGGACCCGGTGGAGTACGACATCGCCGGGATCGTTCAGGTGCCCATCAACGACGAGATCGGCGTCACCTACGCGAGCGTGCTGCGCTCGATCCTGCGCCAGGATCCAGACAAGATCCTCGTGGGCGAGATCCGCGACAAGGAGACAGGCGCCACGGCCGTGGAGGCCAGCCTGACCGGCCACACGGTGTTCGCCACCATCCACACCAACGACGCGCCCAGCACGGTGACGCGGCTCGTGGACATGGGGGTGGAGCCCTTCCTCATCTCGGCCACCCTTGAGTCGGTGGTGGCCCAGCGGCTCGTTCGCTCGGTCTGCTCGGACTGCCGCATCGAGTTCGAGCCAGATGAGGAAGTCCTCATGGAGCTGGGCCCTGACGCCGACCTGGTCCGGGGGCGAACGCTGTCCTACGGCAAGGGCTGCGAGAAGTGCCACCACACGGGCTATCGTGGCCGGACGGGCCTCTTCGAGATCATGACGATCGACGATGAGGTGCGCCGGCTGATCGAGGCCAACGCCTCGATCGAGGAGCTACGTGAGGCGGCGCTGAACGGCGGCATGAGGTCCCTCCGGGAGGCAGGCCTGCGGGCTGCCGCTGAGGGACGCACCACGATCGAAGAAGTCATCCGGGAGACGCTCGTCTGATATGGCAAAGAGAATCCAGCGATCCACCCCCGCGCCGAAGCGGGCCCAGGTAGCCGGCGCCCCCGGGGAGGCCCCCGCGCGCAAGCGAAAGGGCGGCCGCGTGAACGCCGCCCTGGTCACCGACTTTACGGTGCAGCTCGCCACGCTCTCCGACGCGGGGATCCCCGTGGTGAAGGCCCTGACGATCCTCGAGGGGCAGACCGAACCGGGGCCGTTCAAGGACATCCTCCGTGAGATCACGGAGGACGTCTCCGGCGGAGCGCCCCTCTCGGATGCCCTGGCGAAGCACGACAAGGTCTTCGACACCCTCTACTCGTCGATGGTCCGCGCGGGCGAGGTCGGCGGCGTGCTGGACCGCGTGCTCGATCGCCTCGCCGAATTCCGCGAGAAGGCCGCCGATATCCGCTCGAAGATCAAGCAGGCGGTCATCTATCCGACGATCCTGATCATGGTCTCGGTGGTCGTCGTGTCCGCGGTGATCATCTTCGTGATCCCGACCTTCGATGAGATCTTCAAGAGCTTCGATGTCGACCTCCCTGAGCCGACGCTGATCCTCCTCGGCCTCAGCGGCTTCATGACGTCGTACTGGTACCTCGTCTTCGGTGTGCCGGCGCTCGCCTTCGTCGGGCACAAGGTTGCGATCGGTCGGAACCGTGGGTACCGGCGGGGTTGGCACGCCGTCCTGCTGAAGATTCCGTTCCTCGGGACGGTGCTGAACCGCTCGATGACGGCCATGTTCGCCCGCACCTTTGGGACGCTCGTTCAGGCCGGCGTACCTCACCTCGACGCCCTCGGGATCGTCCGGGACGCGAGCGGTAATGAGGTCCTGGTGGACGCCGTCGAGGACATCCGCCGGACCGTCCGCGAGGGTGAGGGCATCGCGCGCCCGATGGGTGAGACCGGGCTCTTCGATGACGTCGTCACCAACATGGTGGACGTCGGTGAAGAGACGGGGGAGCTCGACTCGATGCTCCTCAAGGTCGCGGACGCCTATGATGAACAGGTTGACAGGAAGCTCGCGGCGCTCTTCAAGGTGCTTGAGCCGGCCATCCTGGTGCTCATGGCGGTGTTGATCGGCGGGCTCGTGGTCGCGCTCATCTTGCCTTTGACGGAGATGATGAGCACCATCGGCTCACAGGGCTGAGCGGCTCTCAGCTGCCCTCCCTCCCAGAGAAAGACGTTGGACCCAGAACAAAGATCAGACTTCCAGCCCCCCTCTCGCTCGCTTGCGGGGGAGCCGAGCAACGGCCGACCGGGGCTTCCCTGGCGCCGTTCGATTCGCGGTCCGATCGCTGCGGCGGTCATCGTCGCCAACCTGGTCTCCTTCGCTGTGCTGGCAGCCCTCAACGAGGCGGCTGCTCGGTCCGATCGTGAGGTGATCGCCTACGACTACTCCCTGCAACTGAGCGCCTTCCTCGATGACGTGGTCGTTGGGGTTCGCCTCCGGCCCGACGCCGTGATGGGCTGGAACGGCTGGAGGAACTTTGACGATGTCATCGTGGCCCAGGCGCCGGAGGAGCTGTCCGATGGAACCTTCGACGTGGCGGGCGTGTACTTGAACCCCCTCGGGCGCGCGCAGAGGCCCGCTGACTTCAGGGAGGACGAGGCGCTGCGGATGATGTCGCAGGCGGTCGAGCGGCGAGAGCTGGTGAGCAACAGCTTCGGCGCGGCGGCGCCGGTGCTGACCAATAACGGGGTCGCGTGGGGGGCGGCGTGGTTCCGGATCTCGCCCATCGAATTTGCGGCGTCCCGGACCCGTGAGATCGTGCCGACCTTTCTGCTGGTGCTCGCAGGTGTCACCTTGAGCACCCTGGTGCTGCTGCGGCGGACGGTCCTGGACCCCGTCGCGGGGCTCGCACGAGCAGCCGGTCGTCTGGAGTCCGGCGACCTCTCCGCGCGAGCCCTCGCGCGGGGCCGGCAGGAGGATGAGCTCGGCGGACTCGTCGGGACGTTCAACGCGATGGCGGCTCGCCTGGAGCGCTACAACCGCGACCTCGAGGTGGCCGTTCAGGAGGCCACGGAGCGGGTCAGGAGCGCCGAGGCGGCGGCGATGACGCAGCGCCGCCTGGCGGCCACCGGCGAGCTCGCAGCAGGGATCGCCCACGAGCTGAACAACCCGCTGGGCGGGCTCGCGAACGCGGTCGAGGCGCTCAAGCGGGAGGACCTCCCGACCGCGCGGCGTCGGGAGTACCTCGAGCTGGTGAGCGGCGGACTGCAGCGCATGGGGGAGACGGTCGGCCGGCTCCTGCGGCTCTCTCCACGGGAGGCGACGCTCGAGGAGATGCGCGTGGATCGACCCCTCGCCGACTCGCTGGGCCTGATTCGCCACCGGGCGGAACGGCTCGGAGTACAGCTCGAACTCCAGCTGGAGTCGAGCGCAGGTAAGGAGGTCCTCGACCCCTTCCTGCCTGCATCCATGGAGCGGATCCGGGGCCTTCCCGTGCTCCGCGGCGCGGCGAACGAGCTGGGCCAGGTCTTCCTGAACCTGTTCGTCAACTCGCTGGACGCGATCGAGGGGGGCCGTGAGAGCGGGAGCCTCCCGGCGACCCGCGGGTGCATCTCCGTGGAGCTTGGGCTGACCGACGCAGGGGGAGTCCGACTGGTCTTCGAGGACGATGGTCCCGGCGTCGGGGCAGAGGTCCTGGAGCGGGCCGCCGATCCCTTCTTCACGACGAAGGAGCAGGGCAAGGGCACAGGCCTGGGGCTCGCCATGGTCCACAACGTGGTTGCGGCCCACGGCGGGCGCGTCCTCGTCTCCAGCGTCGAGGGCGAGGGCTTCCGCGTGGCGATCGAGCTGCCTGTTCATCGAGCGGGGGGGGCGGCGTCGTGATCTGGGTCTCGATCATGCTCCTCGTGCTGGTCTCGGGCACCCTCAGCAGCTCGGAGACGGCGCTGTTCAAGCTGGATGAGAGCGAGCGTGCCCTCGCGTCGCCCAGGGTCCGCCGCCTCCTGGAGGACCCGCGGTCGCTGCTGGTCACCATCCTGCTCGGCAACCTCATCGTCAACCTGGCGTTCTTTGCCGTGGCCCCCACGGCCCTCGGGCAGCTGATCGAGACCTCGGGTGGGCTCTCTGCCGACGAGGCCTCCTTCGCGGGGGGCTTCGGGGCGCTGGTGATCCTGCTGATCAGCGGCGAGATCCTCCCCAAGGCCGTGGCCCTCAGGGCGCCGCGGGCGGTGGCGCGGCTGACCTCGGCGCCCGTCACCGTGGTGGTTCGCGCCCTCGGGCCGGCACGCCAGCTCGTGAGCGGTGCGCTGGAGTTCTCCCGGCGCCTGATCGGAGAGGACGAGCGCTCGGAGAAGGGGGTCACGCCGGAGGCGCTCGCGGAGGTCCTCGAGAGGAGCCGCAGCGAGGGTGTCCTCGCGGCCAAGGAGGCGAACCTGCTCGGCGAGATCGTGGAGCTGGAGCGGCTTCGAGTCGGCGAGGCGATGACGCCGCGGGTCGACCTCGTCATGTTCGACCTCGCGGAGGAGGACGGCTCGGCCGAGCGGCAGCGGGTGCTGGACGAGGCGCGACGCGGCCGGATGACATGGGTCCCAGCGATTCGTGGGGGCGCCGACCACGTCGCGGGCGGGATCGGTGTCCGCGACCTGCTGCTGGCTCCGGGAAGGGATCCCGAGGAGCTCGTGATGCCGGTCAAGCTCGTGCCCGAGGTCGCGCGGCTCGGGGCGCTGCTGATGGACTTCCACCTCGACCGGGTCTCCGAGGCCGTGGTCATCGACGAGTGGGGGGGGACCGCGGGGGTCGTCACCCTTGAGGACGTCTTCGAGGAGCTGGTCGGTGAGCTGCGCGTCGAGGGCGAGGAGAAGGCTCCGGAGATCGTCGGCGTGGGTGAGGGGCGCTTCCGGGTCTCGGGGAGCCTCTCTGTCCGTGATTGGAATGACTCCTTCGGGCTTCAGGTGGTGCCCGCGGCCTTCGAGACGGTTGGCGGATTCGTGAGCGCCGTGCTCGGGCGTATTCCGAAGGCCGGCGATGAGGTTGATCTCGGCGCTGGCCTGACGGGGGTCATCGACGAGGTTCGCGGCCGCCGAGTGGTGACGTTGACCCTCATGAGCCGGCAGGGCGAAGCCCTCGTGGGCGGCGATCGGGGCCGGGACGATCGGGAGTTGAGCTCATGAGCATCCTCGTGGAATCCGCGCTCCTGCTCCTCCTCGTGGGCCTGAGCGCCACCTACTCCGGGTCGGAGACGGGCTTCTACAGCCTCTCCTCCGTGCAGGTCGACATCGACGCGCGGAGTGGCTCGCGCCGCGCCGTGCTGATGCGCTGGCTGCTGAGGAACGAGAGCGCGCTGCTGATCACCATCTTGATCGGCAATAACCTCGCGCTCGAGCTCGCCACCCACGTGGCCGAGTCGATGACGGTGCAGCTGACCGGCTCGCACGACCCTGCGACGATCGCGCTCGTCGTCACCGCTGCGCTGACCCCGCTCGTCTTCCTGTTCGGTGAGGCCCTCCCCAAGGACGTCTTCCGGCAGCGGCCCCACGGCACCACGGCGCTGGTGGTGCCGATCATCGCCTTCTCGAGGATCCTCTTTTGGCCCCTGGAGCGAGCGCTGCGCCTGGTGACGCTGGCCCTGGAGCGGCTCCTTGGGCTCGGCGCAGAGGTGACCGCGCCCGTCGGCGGACGGGCTGCCGTGCTGGGATTCATCGCCGAGGGGCGCCGACATGGGGTCCTCTCCCAGCGGGCGGAGGCCCTCGCCGCCAACGCCCTGCGCCTCCGCGCGATCCCGGTCTCCGAGAGCATGGTGCCCTGGGGGGAGGTCGCGGTCCTCGACCGGGGGGCGGCCAGAGAAGACCTCTTCAAGAGGGTGCGCGAGTCTCGCTTCTCGCGTCTCCCGGTCCTGGAGGACCAGGGGGGGCTGCTGCGGATCGAGGGCTACGTCCACCAGATGGAGATCCTCCACCGCTGGCACGCCCTGGGAGAGGAGGGCGAGCTGCCGGATGTGCTGGAGCAGATCAGGCCCCTACCGCGCCTCGCCCGGGATGTCCCGGTGGATCGGGCGCTGAACACCTTCGCGGCCAGCGGGCGGCGGATCGCCCTGGTGGTCACGGAGGACGTGGCCGGAGACTCTGGCCCGCTCCCCCGGGAGGCCATCCTCGGCCTCGTCTCGGTCAACGACCTCCTCGAGCGGATCTCCCACGAGGTGGTCCGGTGAGCGGATTTTGCCGGAGCATGGCCGCAACCCGGTGTTCCCGTTAGGCTAGGCGCCGATATGCAGTCACACGAGTCGACCGAGAAAGATCTCCGCGCCGGGTCCGGCAGGGCCCAGCGGATTGCCTGGTTCGCTGCGGGCGCGGTGGCGTCCTGCGCGTCCCTCATGCTGCTCGGGCCTGCGATCGCGAGCCCCGGGCCCCAGGAGACGACAGTGGTTCGCCCCGTCCCGATGGGCGCGAGCGGGATGGCTGCCGATTCCAACAACCGGATGATCGCGGTGACGGGCGTCGACATCACGGGCCAGTCCGTGCTCTACGTCATCGACTCGGTGAACCCGCACCTCGCCGTGTACCAGGCTTCGGGCGGAGCGTCGGGTACCCAGAACATCAAGCTCGTCGCGGCCCGCAGGATCGACCTCGACCTGCAGCTCGACGGGTTCAACGACAAGACCACGCTGGACGGTCGCCCTCTTCCCTACAAGGAACTCGAAGCACGCTTCGACGTGGAAGTGGACGAACGTTAGCAAGGGAGTATTCGCTCCCCCTCGATTCCCCGGATCCGGTTGTACCGGACCAGACCCCCGGTAGGACGGCGCTCGCGCCCAGTCCTGCCCCAGAGCCCCCCCAATAAGGAGTGCCCGTGGCCGACGATTTCTACAGCTTCGATGAAGCCCTCGACGAACTGAAGCTCAAGGAAGAAGAGCTCAAGCGACTTGTGTCGGAGGGCGAGCTCCGCGCCTTCCGGAAGGGAGACACCATGAAGATCCGCCGCGCGGACGTGGAACTCCTTCGCTCCGAGCTGGACTCCGACGTCGCGGATCTCGACGAGACCGTGGAGGAGCTCGTCTTCGAGGACGATTCCGACCTCGACGCGGACGCCGGAATGGCCACGCAGGAGCTCGACGTCGAGACCCTTGTGGACGATCCCGAGCCCATCGAGTCGGCGCCGACCTCGCGGAGCAGTTCTTCTGCACGGCCGGTCAAGCGCACCGCAGCGGCAGCGTCCATGGAGGACGATGAGGATCTGGAGCCGGCCTGGTTGACGGGCATGCTCATGATCTCTTCCCTGATGCTGTTGCTCGCCGCTCCGATTCTGCTCTCGCTCTCGACCGGCAACGCAGGTGGCCTCGCCAAGGGCGTCGCCGGCATGTTCGGGGCCGAGTTCGATCAAGCGAACATGGCTCCGGCCGCGACCGCGGACGCTGACGCGACGGACGCTGACGCTGACGCCTCGGACGCCGAGTAATCGCCCCCCGGCCCGGCGATCCCGCTGGGCCGCTGTTCCGGCACATGACCCCGTCCAGACGCGCCTCACGCGTCCGGACGGGGTCATTCCGTGGGCTCCGCGTTATGGGCTCCGCGTGATGGGCTCCGCGTGATGGGCTCCGCGCGGTGGGCTCCGCGCGATGGACCCCCTTGACGAGGCGCCCGACGAGGGGCGCCCGACGAGGGGCGATCAGCCGTCTGCCATCAGCGCCAGGGCTCAGCCCTGGCGGCCAGGTCACGGAGATGGACCAGCCGGGGACGAGGCTCGCCGGGATCCACCTGGACCTCGATCAGGTCAACCCGGCTGAGGCCCCGTGCGCCCCTCTGGTCTCGGGCGAGGCGGCGGGCCGCACGCTGCCGTCGCTTCAGGGCTTCCGACCTGAAGCGATGCCGAGGCATGCGTGCGGGGGACCATCCCTGTGGGGGGCGCCTGCCGGTCTTGACCTCGACGACGACCGTGACTTCGCCGTCCGTCCCGACCAGATCCAACTCGCCCTCAGGAGCTCGCAGGTTGCGATGTCTGATTCGCCACCCGAGGTCGAGGAGGGCCCGTCCGGCCAGCTCCTCGCCGATCCGGCCGAGTTGTGCGGTGCCGAGTGAGCCTCGGGTCATGGCGGCCCGCTCCAGCCAACGCCGCGGCGCGACGCGGAGCCAGGCGGCCCAGATGGCTTCGGAGGCACGTCCCCGCCGGTCTCCGAGCCGACGAGTCCAGGAGGCGGGAGGCCTGCGCGACGCGGTGGTCGGATGGTCGCGTGTGGCCCCGCCAGGGCGAAGGCCGCTCAGTCGAGGGTCTCGTTCACCGCGGCGCGGCTGTAGGTGAAGCGGGAGCCCCCGGCCGAGAGATCGATCTCGTGCTCTCGGACGGCGACCACCTCGGCGTGGAGCCCGCTGGTGGTCACGACCTTGTCGCCCTTCTTGATGGCATCCAGCATGGCCTGACGCTTCTTGCGGGCCTTCTTCTCCGGGGCAAAGAGGACGAAGTAGAGGACAGCACCCATGGCCAGGAAGGGGAGCATCCCGCCGAAGAGCGAGGGCGCCTCGGCGTCCATGTCCCCGCCGTCAGGGCTCGGCGGCCCGATCACGGAGGTCTCTTCGGTGGAGGGCTGGCTCTCCTGGAAGAAGGTGAACGGGACGGGGCTGTTGGGGGCGGAGGGCGCAGTCATGGGTGAAGGCTGATTCGTCAGTGAGGTCTGCCCCCCTGGGAAGCCCCAGGGGGCGGACCAGAGGGTGGAGCGAGGGGTGGACCAGAGAGAGGGCCAGGGTGAGTGGCAGAGTGAGCGGCAGTGGGCGGCCGAAGGGGAGGCCGATGATCGGGGCCAGGGGCCAGGCAGCGCGGCTGCCGGATGGAGATCCAGCGGGATCAGGTAGTGCCCCACCGGGCCCGGCCCAGATTGTGGTGCGCCGTGGTGGCGGTGGCAGAGCGCGAAAGTGGATCTCTGAGCGGCGCAGGAGAGATCCGGGGGGCTGGAGCCTAATAGGATGGGGGCCCCCGCCGAAAGGGCGGCGCCCCCAGCCCTCGCCATGCAAACACAGTTCAACTCCTCTGACAGGCTTGTCGTCGCCATGAGCGGCGGCGTGGACAGTTCGGCCGTGGCCTGGATGCTGCGGGAGGCGGGTCACGATCTGGTGGGCCTGTTCATGCGCAACGGCGTCAACATCAAGGAATCTGAGGTCTCCAAGAAGTCCTGCTGCTCCCTGGGGGACGCACGGGACGCGCGCATGGTGGCGGCCAGGCTGGACGTGCCCTTCCAGGCCATGGACCTGAAGGAGGAGTTCGGGGAGGTGATCGACTACTTCGTCTCCGAGTACGGCCGAGGGCGTACGCCGAACCCCTGCGCGGTGTGCAACCGCGACCTGAAGATGGGGAAGCTCATGGACTTCGCCGACGAGCTCGGCTGTGCCGGGGTGGCGACCGGGCACTACGCCCGCGTCTCGGTGGAGGATGGTCGTGTCCGACTGCGGCGTGGCGTCGATCGGGCGAAGGACCAGTCCTATCAGCTGTTCCCCGTCGCCGAGGCGAACCTCATGCGCACGGCGACGCCCCTCGGCGACCTCGAGAAGCCGGAGGTGCGGGAGCTCGCGCGGTCGGCTGGCCTCAGGACGTTCGCGAAGAAGGACAGCCAAGAGATCTGCTTCGTCCCCTCCAACGATTACCGGCTGCTCCTCGAGCAGCGGGGCGTGGAGCTGCACCCGGGGCGAATCGTTGATGTCTTCGGCAAGGACCATGGGCCGCACACGGGCACCGAGAACTTCACGATCGGCCAGCGCCGCGGCCACGGGGTGGCGGTCGGGGTTCCGATGTACGTGGTCGAGATCCACCCAGAAGAGGGGCTCGTGGTCATCGGCACAGAGGCCGAGTGCAAGGCGCCGACCATGGTCGTGGAGGACCTGAACTGGCTCGGCTTCGAGGTGCCGTCGAGCGGCACGTTCCGGTGCGCGGTGCAGGTCCGTTATCGCCACCGAGCAGCGCCTGCGACGGTTCAGGTGGAGCCGGACGGGGCGTCGGCTCGGGTGGAGTTCGATGAGCCTCAGATGGCCGTGGCGCCAGGGCAGGGCGCAGCGTTCTACGAGCTGGAGGCGGACGGGACCGGCGGGGACCTCTCTCTTGGTGGAGGCTGGATCCGGACGGCCCGGCGGGGTGGGCTGGAGGCGGCCGAGGAGGCCGGCACGCCCGCGACGCCGTGACCGCCTTCACGGCTCGGCACGGGAGCCCCACCGCGGCGGGGTCAAGGGCGCCTGGGGCGGACCTCCTGACGCTCGGCGTGGCCCTCGCGGTGCTCGCTGCGCTCTCTTCGCTGCTCGGGAGCTCCGGGCAGCCGGCCGGAGACCCGGGCGACGCGGCGATCCGGGCGCTGCTCCTTGACCGCTCCGCGAGCGCGACGAGGGGGCGACCGGGCTGGCAGCGCTGGGCGATCCAGCGGCTGGCGGCCGAGGCCCGCGGGGCCGCGGAGAACGGCGAGGACATCGTCCTCGTGGCCTTCGACCGAGGCGTCGAGCGCCGCTTCGGGCCCGCGAGCGCCGACGAGTTCATGGGGTGGCTGCGCCGCGGCGATGCGGCGGGGGGGCTGAGGTCGTCGACCGCCGGCGACCTGGGAACGGACCTGGTGGGGGCCTCCGAGGTCGCGCTCGAGGTCATCGGTGGCGGCGACCGCCCCCCTGGCGAGGTCGTGATCCTCGGGGATGGGAGGGCCGCAGCAGGGCAGCTCCCCGAGGCGCTCCTGGACCCCATGGTCCGGGCCGTCCGGCTCGTCGAGTCCCCTGCCGCCCTGCTGCCCGACGTCGGCGTCCGAGCCCTGCACCTGCCTGACCCCGCCGAGCCTGGCGCGCGGATTCCGGTGCGCCTGGACCTCTTTGTGGACGGCGCCCTACCCGCCGGTGGCGACGAGCCGGCGCTGATCGTCGAGTGGGAGCTCCGCTTCAGGAGCTCCACGAAGATGGAGGCCTCGCGCACGATCCGGGGGCGCGAGGAGGCCGCGGTGCCCGCCACCGCTCGGGCCGCCGCGGGCCTGCGTTCGCTCTCCGTGAACGTGGAGCTGCCCCCTCTCTCCACCGGGGTCGGGGAGCTCGGGGTGGCCGTGAGGCTCTCCGCCTTGCCCCCCGAGGTCCCCGACCTCTTCCCGGAGAACGATCGTGCGGCCGGGCTCCTCGAGGTCGGGGCTCCGGTTCGGGTGCTCGTCGTCCAACCGGGAGGGGCCGAGGCCGCGGGCGGGACTGGCCGCCTCGGGTCGCGACGGGGAGGGCTCCAGGGGGAGGCCTTCGACGGCATCGACTTCGACTTCATCGGGCCCGGAGACCTGCGGCCTCGGTTGCTCGGTGATGACCCGCCGGACGTGGTCGTCACCCTCGACGTGCCCCTTGCTGGCCTGCCCGGCGCCGCGCTCTCGCGGTTCGTCCTCGCTGGGGGAGGGTGGCTGCGGTGCGCCGGTTGGACAGCGCTTCGAGAGGATGGGCCCGAGCTCGAGCCGCTCCTCGCCCTCGTCCCTGACCGCGAACCTCGTCAGCCCATGGACGTTGTCTTCCTGGTGGACGGCTCGGGCAGCATGGGCGGGCAGCGGTGGGAGCGGGTGAGGGATGCGCTGGGCGCGGTGGTGCCGACCACCGCGGCGCGCGATCGGATGGAGCTCCGCTTCTTCACCCAGGTCGTCACGCAGCCCAAGCTCGTGTTCGAGGCCTCGGCAGATCGCGGTCCGGAGCGTGCCTTGGAGCGGCGGGAGGCCGTGGAGGGGCTGGTGCGTGCGCGGGTGCCAGGGGGGTCGACCGACATCCTCTACTCCCTGGACGGGCTCGCCGCGGCACGGGAGCGAGGCCTGTTGGCGAGCTCATCTGGGGGCCCGGCTGGGGGCCCGGCTGGGGACCCGGCTGGGGAACGCGCTCAGGGCATGATCGTCCTCATCACCGACGGCCTGACCGACTCGGTCTGGAGTCTGCGGCGTCAGGTCCGGGACCGAATCGCCGCGGCTGGCG
>CAJQPT010000156.1 GCA_905480285.1 uncultured bacterium | reverse complement strand
CGCCGGGGCAAGAAGCCTGGTGCCTGCCCGGCAAGGAGGGGAGCCCCATCGGATTGGACATTCAGAGACGGCAAGTCATCCTCGTCCCGTGAGGCCCTCAGCGGCGCCTTCACGGCAACGGGTTCAGGGGCAGCTGGGTCTCCTCCTACGTTTCGTGCCAGGGGATCTGGAGGGCCGGCCCTGGGGGTGCCATCGAGGCCGAAGGCTCCGGGCGCTTCCACGTCCTTGAGTTGCTTCTCATGGGCCGCAGATGGTTGCTGTGAGATCTGGCTGACGACCGCCACGCGCCCCTCTGTGAGCGCGAGCTCGATCTTCAGGGGCGGCATCGGGTGGCAGCCGGGATGTGGGGAGCGGGGGTCCCTTTCTCTGCCGGCGAGAAGATCCACTGCCTGCAAGCAGAGTCACTGCCAATCAACCGGGCCGCTGGCGGCACCGGGGGCTCGCGTGAACCCATACATGGAGGTCCCGCCCGGCGGCATCGCGGTGCTATCGAATGACAAGACCGCGGGAAGCGGCCGAAATACTTCGGTCGCTTCCCGCGGTCAGGAGGTCCCCATGGGTCGGTTCAGCGGCCGCCGCGGCCGCCGCGGCCGCCGCCATTGTCGCCGCCGCGTCCGCCCCAGCGCTGGTTGGAGTTGGACTCCTCGTATTGCTCGTACTGGCTGGGGGAGAGGACACCTTGGATGGCCAGGTTGGTCTCGTCGCGCAGGCCGGTCCACATCTCGCGCATGCTGCCCATATCGAGTCCGGAGTCCCGGGCTTCGCGCATGGTCTGGCGCATCTCGTCGACCTTGGCCGTCTGCCCCTGGAAGATCCCGCGCATGGAGTCGAGCTGAGTCTGATCCAGGCCGAGGTCGGTCTGGAGCTTGGCGAGGCGGTCCTCGAGGCGCTTGGCCTCTGCGTCGGCCCGTCGCTGCTGCCGATCCTGCTCCTCTTGCTCTTCGCGCTGCTCGATGACATTGGCCACCGCGGACTCGAGGGACGGGCTCGTGATGGTCGGAGCGCCCTCGACCGAGCCGAGCATCTCCCTCATCATGCTCTCAATCTCGCTCCGATCGAGGCTCGCCGCGACGCGCCCGGACGCCGCGATGGGCGCCAAGGTCTCCGCGCTCTCGAGGCTCTCCACGCGCTCGGCGAGGGTCGAGATCGAGACTCCAAGCTCGTCGATGGCGGCGAGGAGCTCCGGGCCAGCGGCCTCGGCCGAGGCCGCCTCGGGCCCCGGTGCCGGGGCGAGCAGGACGGTGGCGCCGACGGCGCTCGCGGCGCCCGCGAGGACACTGCCGAGGAGGATGAGAGGGGTGCTGTTGGACATGGCTGTAGAAGTAAGGGGTGTGGTCTTGTTTGTGATGCGGGTCAGTCGTCGCTCTCGGCCTTGCCGGTCGCGACCTCGACGTTGACCTCGATGGTGGTCTCGGTGGAGCGGCTCATCTCCATGAGCCCACGCTGGGTCTCGCGTTCCATCTCCATGTCGACCTGGTACGAGCCTTCGACGCGGAGGGCGACCGGGCGCTCCTCCTCGATGCTCCAGAGCAGCGCGCCCTCGAACTCGCCGGTGTAGGTGGACTCCTGGGGGGCCGGGGCCGAGGGGCTCAGCACCTGGCCGCCTCTGCCGCCGCGTCCGCCGCGCTGGCGGGCCTCCATGGCGCCCTCGACCTCAATCTCGAGGGAGATCACCGCGCACTCCAGTCCGCCGGCTTCCTCGGTCTCCTCTGTGAACGTCGCGGTGATGGACCAATCGCCGCCCGCGATGGCGCCCAGGCCGGTCCGGGCACCGCCGCCGCGCGTTCCGCCTCGGCCGCCGCGACCACCGCGGCCCTCGCCGCCGCCCTCACCGCCGCGCTGCGGCCGATCGATGAGCTTGCCTTCGAGCGGTGCGCCGAGGGCGATCATGAGCGCCTCACCCTCGATGTCCCAGGTCGCGCCGAGCTCCACGGCGTCCTCAGGGAGCAGGGTGTCCAGCGGGAGCGAGAGGCGGTGCCCTTCGAGGCGACCCTCGCCCTCGGGCTCTTCTCCGTCGACGATCTCCACCTCGGACTCGTCGTCCTCGCCGGTGATCAGGATGGTGAGCCCGTCGAAGCTGCTCTCCGCCTCCATCTCCATGGGGCCATCGCGGCCCTCACGCTCGGTGCTCGCGCTCACCTCGTCGAAGGACCGCTCGACCTTCGTGGGTGCGCCGTCCTTCACCTCCTTGGCCGTGTCCGTGTAGGAGTAGCTCATGGAGGTTGAGCTGCCACCGCCGCCGAAGCCGCGGCCCTCCATGGGCTCGCCGTCGATGTAGAACTCCGAGCTCAGGGTCTCGTTGGAGGACTCGACCGCGACGCTGACCTCGAAGGTCCGCTCGGTGGAGTAGCGGGTGGCGAGGGTCGCCTCGATCAAGACGCCGGCTGCAGCGGTTGCGACCAGGGTCACGGCGCTGACGGTGAAGGTGGGAGAGTTGAACATGGTGCTGGTCTGGCTGGTCGCCGTGCGGGGAGCGGGGAGCGGGGTGCCGGGTGCTGTTGGCGGAGGAGCGAGCGATGTACCCGGCGCCTCTCACGTCTTCGGCCCATTGGAACCGATTCCGGCCCCTTGAGTTCCGCCCGTACCCCACCCGGGGGGCTGTTTGGCGCTGGCAGTCGGGGCGGTGTTGCCAGCGGTCGTCCCACGCTTGGTCCTGGGGGCAACGCGGGGCGGCCCGGGGCCTCGTCGCTCTGTTGCGGAGGTGTAAATCGCCGCGGGGGAGCGAGGGCTCTCAGCGCAGGGTCCGACGGACGAGGGCCATTCGGGTTCGGCTGACGGGAACCGTGGCGCCTCCCTCGAGGGTCAACCTTCCGGTACCGGACGTCGAGCTGGCGAGCGCGCGCACCGCCTGTCGGCGGATGATGGCGGAGCGGTGGACCCTCAGGAAATCTTCGGCAGGGAGTCGCTTCTCCACGTGTCCCATCGAGGCCCTCATCAGCTCGACGCCGCCGTCCGAGCTGTGGACCTTGACGTATTGATCGGCGGCCTCAACCCAGAGGATCTCGTCGAAGGGGACCATCACCATCTCTCCCTCGCGGTGGATGACGAGGCGTTCCTCTCCGCGCTCTTCAAGTAGCCCCTGCAGGCGCGCCTGGCCGGGGGCGGGCCCCTCCTGCTGTCGACGCTCTCTCGCCCTTGTGAGGGCCTGGGTGAAGCGCGCGTCGTCGAAGGGTTTGAGCAGGTAGTCCACTGCGTGGAGCTCGAAGGCCTCCACGGCGTGGTCATCGTGAGCCGTGGCGAAGACCACAAGCGGCCGCGCGTCGGACTCCAGCGCTGCGACGACGTCGAGGCCAGAGCCGGACGGCATGCGGATGTCGAGGACCAGGAGGTCCGGCGAGAGCTCCTTGGCGAGGCGCAGGGCCTCGGCTCCGGTGCTGCAGGCACCGACAAGCTCCAGGGTGGGGTCGTTGGAGATGAGCCTGCGGAGCGAGTCGAGCGCATGGGGCTCGTCGTCTGCGCAGAGGACTCGCATGATCTCGGTCATCGGTCCACCTCCCCCGGGATCTCTCCTGGCGGCGAGTTCAGAGTCGCTCCCGGCGCCACCGCGGCGCTGTCGTGGGGGCCCGTCTCCAGGTCGTCGAGGGGCATCCGCAGCCTGGCGCGCGTCCCTCCGCCGTCCATCGCGATGATCTCGAAGGAGGCGCCCTCCTCGAAGAGAGCGGCCAGCCGCGTTCGGACGTGCCTCAACCCGACGCCGACAGGACTCTCTTCCTGAAAGCCGGCCCCGTCATCTTCGACGTCGATCAAGAGCTGGGTTCCGTCCTCAGTCGAGGCTGCGCGAAGGCGGACCACGCCGCCCGCGCTGGACGCGGCGATGCCGTGCTTGACGGCGTTCTCGACGAGCGGCTGGGTGATGAACGCAGGCACCTCCGCGGCGACCAGGGCGGTTGGGATCTCCAGCTGCACCTGGAGTCGATCTCCGAGCCGGAGCTGTTCGACCTCGAGGTAGCGCTCAGCCAGCTCGACCTCTCGACCCAGGGGGACGAATTGCTCGGGGCCCGCGTCCAGTGAGGTGCGCAGGAGATCCCCGATGCGGGCGAGCGCGCTCAGCGCCTCGGTGGACTGCTCGGCGCGGATCATGCCGCCCACCGAGTGCAGGGCATTGAAGAGGAAGTGGGGGTGAAGTTGGCCCTTGAGGGCGGAGAGCTGGGCCGACGTCAACGCGGCTTCAAGCCGGCTGGCGCGGAGCTTGAGGGCAGCGGCCTCCCGGTCCCTGGTGCGACCGGTCAGGAAGGCCCGCGCTCCGAGGGCGAGCCCGATCAGCGCGAAGTAGATCAGGGCATAGCGGGGTACGCGAAGCGTCCAGCGGCGCTGGAAGTCCAGTCGGACGTCGCCGGTGACGAAGCCGGAGGCAGCGGTCATGCCGCCGCGGCGTCGCCAGTCCGCGCGGCCGCGTCGCCCCTCACCCCGCTCACGGCTGGACCGCGAGGCCGCCGATCCTCGTTCCCCAGGACCGTCCGAGTTCGACGCCTCCTGAGTCCCCGAGCCAGAAGGACCTCGACTGGAGTCAGGGGCGGCGGAACCTGACTCGCCGGGGGCCTCTGCCGCCGCGCCTTCGCGCTCACCGCGCTCCCACGGCGGGCGCCGGCGTGTGGAGCTGGGGTCCTGCTGGCCCAGCACCCGTTCGCGGAAGTACGCGGTCCGCTCCGGTCCTTGGACCCACGCGGTGAGTGAGTTCTCCAGCACCAGGAACAGGGACGCGATCACTGCGGCAATGGGGAGATGACAGGCGAGGGCCATGGGCCCTCCCCGGGACCAGCGCGCGATCGCGCCCGCGAGGGCAGAGAGGGGCAAGACCAGCAGCGCCCAGGCGAGCCAGATCACCCCTTGTCGGAGGACGAGGTCACGCTCTTCGGGACCACCGCCCCAGGCTCGGCGGAGCTCCACCTCTCCGAAGGACGTCGCGGCCGTCGCGATGAGGGTGGCCACCGCCAGCAGAATGATGATCCGGACCGGGCGGCGGAGCCAGGACTCGAGGTCCGCGAGGGCGCCGCTCCCGGGGCGGGTGGAGTGGTGATCAGGACCGGCCGGCATGGCTCCAGTATCGCATGTTCGTGGCCCCGGTCCCAACACGCTGCGGGCCGCCCACGACAACGCAAGCCGTCGTGGCGGGGCCTCCCGGAGAGCATCGTGGGCGCTGGTGCCCCGTGTCCGGGCCCCGCGCCGGTAAGATCTGGCCATGGGCACCCACCAGGGAAGCGCTTCTGGCGCCACCGATCTGCGCACCTTCATGCAGGCCGTCCTCGAGGATATTCGCGTCCTCGAGCGGATGATCGATGAGGGGATGATCGAGAGAGACGTGCGCCGGATCGGCGCGGAGCAGGAGCTGTTCCTCGTGGACGAGGCCTGGCGCCCGATGTCGATCCAGACCGCCATGCTGGACCGCCTCGGCAAGACGAGCTCGAGCTTCACCCCCGAGCTGGCGAGCTTCAACATCGAGGCCAACCTGCAGCCGCAGGTGCTCTCGCCCACGTGCCTGACCGACATGCACGGGGAGCTTGATGAGCTGATGCGTCAGGCGCGAGCCGCTGCGCAGGCCGAGGGCGGCCAGGTCCTGAACTGCGGCATCCTCCCGACGCTCGCGCAGTCGGATCTGTCCCTGTCGAACATGGCAGAGAACGCGCGCTACCGGCAGCTCAACCAGGTGATGTCGGACCGGCGCGGCGGCCGCTTCGAGAGCCTGATCAAAGGGCTCGACGAGCTCCGCGTGGTGCACGACAACGTGATGATGGAGGCCTGCAACACCTCCTTCCAGGTGCACTTCCAGGTCGGCGCCGAGGAGTTCGCCAACCTGTACAACCTGGCGCAGCTGGTCACGGGGCCGGTCCTCGCCGCGGCGGTCAACTCTCCCGTGCTGCTGCAGCACCGCCTCTGGCATGAGACCCGGGTGGCGCTCTTCGCCCAGTCCCTCGACATCCGCAACGCGTCGCAGATGGCCCGCAATACCCGCCAGCGCGTGACCTTCGGGGATCGCTGGGTCGAGGGGGGCGTGCTCGACATCTTCCGCGAGGACGTATCCCGCTTCAGGCTGCTGCTCGGCGGCGACACTGCAGGCAGCTCCATGGAGGCCCTGAATCGCGGCGAGGTCCCGACGCTGGATGCCCTGCGCGCGCACAACGGCACGGTCTACCGCTGGAACCGGCCCTGCTACGGGATCTCCGATGGCAAGCCTCACCTCCGCATCGAGAACCGCGTGCTCCCGGCGGGTCCCACGGTGGAGGACCAGATCGCCAACACGGCCTTTTACCTGGGCCTGATGATCGCCTTCGGAGAGGAGCTCGACGACGTCCGGCGCGTCATGGAGTTCGACGACGCCAAGGGCAACTTCATGGCGGCCGCCCGCTACGGGCTCTCCGCCGAGCTGCGCTGGCTCGGGGGCCAGCGCGTGAGCGCGCGCGACCTGATCCTCTCGGACCTGCTCCCGCGGGCGCGAGAAGGGTTGGCCTTCAAGGGCATCGAGCGCGGCTCTGCGGATCGCTACCTGAACCTCATCGAGGAGCGCGTGTCGAGCGGCAGGACCGGCGCCCAGTGGGCCCTGGATTCGCTGGCCCGGATGGGGACCCGTGGGACGCTGGACGAGCGGCACCGCGCGCTGGCCTCGGCGACCTATGCGCGTCAAGCCGCGGGGGTCCCGGTCCACAAGTGGGCGCTGGCGGACCTCGACGAGATCTCCGACTGGCGCCATAGCTTCCGGACCGTCGGCCAGATCATGAGCCGTGACCTGTTCACGTTGCACCCGGAGGACGTGATCGACCTCGCCGCCAGCCTGATGGATTGGGAGCACATCCGCTACGTCCCGGTGGAGGACGACCAGGGCATCCTCGTGGGGCTCCTCACCCAGCGAGGCCTGCTCCGCAAGCTGTCTGTCCGCAAGGAGGGCGAGGACAGCGCCGGCCCGCTCTCTGTCCAGGACGTGATGGTCGCCGGCCCGGTGACGGTGTCCCCGGGGGACACCACCATCGCCGCGATCGAGATCATGCGGGAGCACCGCATCGGGTGTCTTCCGGTGGTGGAGAGCGGCCGGCTGGTGGGCATCGTGACCGAGCACGACTTCGTGGACGCGGCGGCGAACCTCCTCGAGGAGACCCTGCGCGCCCGCTGAGCTCAGGAGAAGGCCTCGGGCCGGACCTCAAGTCCGGTCGCAGGAGCGTCCGAAGAGCCCCGAAGGCATGAGCGAGGCAAGCGTCGAATCCGGGCAAGGGGCCCGCCGTGGCCCGGCCCAAGGTCTCACTCTGGGAGACGTGGAGCGGCGGCTGGGGGTGAAGGACGACGGGCGCCCTGGGCCGCTGGTCCTCATCACCGCCGGTCTGCACGGCAACGAGCCGGCAGGCGTAGCGGCCGCGCGGCGAGTGATCGCGGAGCTCGAGGGCCGGCCCACGGCGGGTCGGGTGGTCGCGCTGGCTGGGAACCTGGGCGCGCTCAGGCGGGGGGAGCGGCACGGCGGACAGGACCTCAACCGGCTCTGGACCGGCCCCATCCTCGCGGCGCTCCGCGAGCAGGATCCAGCGGCGGATCGTCCCGATGAGGCGGAGCTCCGGGAGCTGCTCGGCATCCTCGAGGGCGAGCGCGAGCTCGCCAGGGGGACGGGCCGGGAGGTGCTGCTCCTCGACCTGCACTCCACCTCTGCGGGGGGAGGCCCCTTCAGCGTGGTGCCGGACGTGGTCGCGAGCCGGCGGTTGGCCCGGGCCATCGGGCTCCCTGTGGTGCTCGGGCTCGAGCAGCGGATCGAGGGGCCGCTGCTCACGTGGATCGTGGGGCAGGGGGAGGTGGGCGTCGTCCTCGAGGGCGGCCAGCACGAGGACCCGCAGACCGAGGGGGTCCTGGCGCATGCGCTGCGCGTGGCCCTTGACCACGCCGGCGTGACCCACACCGACCGGGCTTCCGCGCGGAGGTCTCGTGCGCACATTGACACGATCCGAGGCGGGGTCCCGCCGGTGCTCGACATGGTCTACGCCCAACCCGTCGAGCCGGGGGACGGCTTTGTGATGGAGCCGGGGTGGAGCAACTTCAAGCCCGTCTGCGCCGGGCAAGCGCTCGGCCTCCAGCAGGGGGAGGTGGTGCAGGCACCGATCGACTCCTACATGCTCATGCCCCTCTACCAGGGCCTGGGCTCGGAGGGGTTCTTCCTCTGCACGCCTGTGGGGCGGGTGTGGCTCGTGGCCTCCAGGGTCGTCCGCCGCCTGCGCCTCGACCTCGCCCTCAGGCTGCTCCCCGGAGTACGCGCCGTGCGTCGCGCTGGCACGGGAGTCGTGTGCTCGCCCGGGACGTCACCCAGGACGGAGTCCTGGCTCGCGCTCTTCGGCTATCGCACCTCGACCGTCGACGGCGACCAGGTCATCTGGACCCGTCGACGAGCCGGCTGAGCTCCCGCAACCTCGCTACCCTGCGGCCCCGAGGACTCTCCCTGTGCCGGGTGACCCTGCAGCGCCAGAAGTGCCAGAGCGCCAGAAGAGCCAGGTCCCAGGATGAGCTAGAGCTCCAGAAGAGCTACGGCGCCAGGTGGCCGAGCCAGGGGGGCCGGGCTCAGGACGCGAATTCGATCGCTCCCTCGGGCAAGAGGTAGACGATGAGCATTCGCCCCCCGCTGACGGTGGGCACGTGCTCGCTGCCGGGAGTCTCCACGACCCACCCAGGACCCTGTCCGCCGAAGGTGGGGGCCCCTTCGAGGGCGACGCACCAGTTCACCTCGCCGTTGGGGTGGCGGTGGCGCGGCCCGGGTCCGGTCATGTCCACGACGTCGATCGAGAACCCGCCGGTCTCCTCGGTGGCCTTCGCAGCGCGGCTATAGCGCACGGGCGGGGCGCCCCGATCCGCGACCTTGCCCGCCTCCAGGAGCTCGACCAGCGCCTGGCTGAGCTGATGCCCCTCCGGGGAGTCGGGATCGAGCCGGGAGTTGAGCTCTGCGCGAGCGGCGTCCGGATCGGAGAGAGGGACGCCGGTGGCGGCGTCGATGAGGGGTTTGAAGATCTCAAGCATCGGCGGGACGGGGCACTGGGTTGGCGTGGCCTCGAGGTTACCCTTTCCCACCGTGCAGCCTCTCCTGAAGAGACTCCTGATCTTCGCCGCCTGCCTCCTCCTCGCCTGGTCGGCCCACCGCCCCCTGCTGGGGGCCGGGTTTCTCGGCTCCGACGCGGCGGTCCTCGAGGACACCCAGCGCGCGTTCGACTTCGAGGAGAGCGGCGCCCCGTGGGGCGTGGCCGCTGTGGACCACCGGCCGGTGGCCGCGCTCTCCCTCGCGTTCTCTCGTTCCCTGCGTGCCGCCGAGGGTGTCTACACGCCCGGGGACGCGGGCCGCCTGAGGCTTGAGGGGCTGATCCTCCTCATGGTCGCCGCCTTCGGGGTGAGGAGCGCCGTCGCCAGAGCCATGGAGCCCTGGACCGGCCGGGAGCACGCGCGCGCAGCGGGGATCGCCTCGGGGGCGCTCCTCCTGGTCCACCCGCTGCTGGTCCCGCTGGCCGCGCACCTGCCCGCCCGCGGGGACGCGATCGGCCTCGCGGCCAGCGCCTGGTCCGTGGCGTTCCTGCTCCGCGGACGGCAGCGGCGACGCACGGGCTTCCTCGTGATCGCCTTCTTGCTGGCGCTGCTCGCGGCGGGCGCCTCACCCGCCGCGCTGATCCTGCTGCCACTGAGCTTCGGCCTCGAATTCGTCGCGGCGCATCGCCACCGCCCCTTCCGAGCGCGGCTCCGGACCTCCCTCCAGGTCGCCGCCTGCTACGGGGCGGCGCTGCTGATGGAGTTGGGCGTGCGGCGCGCCATGCAGCCGCCCAGCTTCACGACGGCGGTGGCTGAGCCCCTGGACCCCGCGCTCATCATCGCCGGAGATGGCGGCGGGCTCCTGCGGGTCCTCGCGGTCTCCGCGGAGAAGGTCGGGGTCGTCGTGCTCCCGGTGAACACGACCGGCGTCGGGGCCGTCGGGTACGGGCTCGCGGTGCTCGCGCTCCTGGTGGCCCTGCACCCCGGCATCGTCGCGGCGCGCGCCGCACCGCGGCTATGGGGGCGCTTTCTTGCTGGCTGGGCGGTCGCCTTGCTGGTCCTGCTCCTCCTCGGCACGCGGCAGCGCTTCCTCCCGTCCAGCCTCGGCGACCTTCAAGGAGCGACCTTCCTCGGCGTGTGCATGGCGGTCGGGCTCGGCACGTCGGCGACGGCGCTCGCCGGTATGCGCAGGACCGTGCTCCCGGTGACCGTCGGCGCCCTCTACGCGTTCCTGGCCGCGGGCAGCGGTCAGACGATCGAGGCGGCCGCGGCCGAGGTTGGTGCGCTCCAGGGAGCTGTGCTTGAGGCGGCTCGCGAGGACGATTGGGCGCGGACGGTGGTGGTCCTCGATCCCCCCAGGTTCGTGGCCGGGGTCCAGGCCCTTCGGCAGCAGGAGGACCGAAGCCTGGCGTCGGCACCCTTCGTTCCGCGTGGCTCGCGGCCCGTGGACGTCCTGGGGCTCGAGAGCGAGTCCTTCTGGGCCGTGGCCACCGCCTCGTCCGACTTCATGGCGCTCCGCGAGCGTGGCGTGACGCTCCTGCTGCCGGCCGAGACGGCCGAGGCGGGGGGGGAGAGCCAGAGGCGGGCGGTCCGCCTCCCGATCCCCAGCGCAGGCACCGGGCTTGGGGAGCGCGGTGAGTTCGGCTGGGTGGGTGAGGGGGCGTCGCCGGCGTCGAGGTCCTTCGACCCCTTCAGCGCCTCGAGCGTGCGGGTCATCGCGCGGGCCGGGACCAGCGGCGAGCCGCTCGAGCTCTCGACGCCCGTGGTTCGCTGGAGCGGTTCGGCGAACGGCGGCGTGGACGGCACGGCGGAGGGGGTCTGGGTCAGGGCTGAGAACGGCCGGACCGAGGCGATCTTCAGCCCCGGAGATGACCTGGACTGGCTGGCCTCTGGCGAGATCATGGCGGTCTGGTTCCCCGGCGCTCTCGCGCGTCCCGAAGGCGCGGTCATCTCCTCGTCGCCACGGCGGCTACCGGAGGCGGTGGTGCCGCGGGTGGTCGGCGATGACTGGACCTTCGACCTCGGCGAGGCCGTGCTCGCGCCGCCGATGGACGAGGTCAAGGAGGAGTGGGTCCTGTGGGTGGTGGACCCCCGAGGCGGCAAGTCGATCCAGCTCGAGGCGCGGATGGCTGCGACCGGTCGCCTCACGGTGGACGGCGCGGCTTGCTTCCAGAACCTCGACGTGCTCTGGGTCCTCGACCGCCGGCTCGACGGAGTGGCGGTGGACCGAGCGCGCGGTCGCCGTCGCTAGTATCCTGCCCGCCATGTCGACCCAGCCCTCCACCTCCCTCGAGTCCTTCCCCAATCCGAACCCCGGGCGCGATTACGAGATCCGCTTCGATTGCCCCGAGTTCACGTGCGTGTGCCCGAAGACCGGCCAGCCGGACTTCGCGACGATCCGGATCCGCTACACCCCGGCGGAGCGGTGCGTGGAGCTCAAGAGCCTCAAGCTCTACCTGTGGTCGTTCCGCGACGTCGGCTCGTTCCACGAGGCGATCACCAACAAGATCATGGATGACCTGGTGGCCGCGGTCGCCCCGAAGAAGATGGTGGTCGAGGGTGACTTCTACGTGCGCGGCGGCATCGGCACCGTCGTGGAGGTCCAGCACCCCTGAACCTCGGGCATCGCGCTGGCGCGCGACGCTCCGTCGAGGTTGCAGCTGCTGGACCCGCGCCTCGAGACGAGGGCCCGTGGACATCGCTCGACGGCACCGCAGGCGCGGCCATGCCCGAGTGGTTCCCTCGCCTTGACCGGCTCCCTCGTCTTGACCGGCTCCCTCGTCTTGACCGGCGGAGTGAACTGCGTCGAGGCTCCGGCCGCCGGGAGAGGTCTCCTGTTCGGTGGACCTGACGACGCCCGGCCCGGCCCGCGACGCCCGGCCCGCGACGCCCGGTGCGCCCCGTGAGGATCGACGGCGTCGAATTGGGGAACGCCGCCACTGTGCTGGGTCTTCCGCGGCGCTCGACCGCCTGCAGGGCTAGACGCCGTGCATGGCTAGGTGCTGCGCAGGGCGCGGTCGATGCGAGGGAGGACCTCGGCGTAGCGGCGGTCCAGCCCGAAGTGGCCCCCTTCATGCTCCACGTGTTCGTGGGGGATGTGGAGCTCTGTGAGGGCCTTCACGAGGCGGCGGAGCCCGAACTGGAGCCCGAACTCGTCCTTCAAGCCCGCCTCGAGGTAGAGGAGGTCCAGACCCTGGAGCGCGGCGGTGTGCTCGCGCGCAGCCTCCACCGGGTCGAAGGCAAGGAACCGCGCCCACACGTCGGCCCGGCGGGCGCAGGTCTCCGGGTCAAAGGGGAGGTCGAAGCCCAGGGGAGACTCAGGGTTGGGCGCGTAGCACGCGGACATGGCCAGGACGTTGATGGCCGCGTGACCATCGCCTCCCAGGTCGTGCTTCTCGGAGAACTCCTCGAGCCAGCGGGCCGGGTCGCCGCCGTGGGGAAGGAGGGCGCGAGCCGCTCCGACCATCTCGGGTCCCAGGGGCAGCTCGAAGTCGCAGTCGCCGCTGATCGAGGCCGCCGCGCGGAAGACGCCCGGATACCCCATGGCGAGGTGCAGGGCACCGAACCCGCCTGAGCTCTTGCCGCAGACGCCGCGCGCGCCGTCCAGCGTCGGGTAGGTCTGGTCCACGAAGGACACAAGCTCCTCGGCGACGTAGTCCGCGTAGCGTCCGGTGGCGCTGCTGTTCACGTACTGACTCCCGCCCAGTCGAGTGAAGGCGTCTGGCATGACCAGGATGCACCCCGGCGCTCCGGAGGTCTCCAGCGCCCGGTCGTAGGCGAGCACGGCGCCCGTCTTCCACGGGTGGGTCTCGAGCATCGACTGGCCGCGTCCGGTGAAGCCGGAGAGGCAGAAGATGACCGGGAGCGGCTCTCCGTCGAGGGCCGCGGGGGGCAGGTAGACCGGCACCTCGCGGGTGGCCGGATCACCGAGGTGGTTATCCCTCAGGGCATCGCTCTCGAAGGGGCGCGTCTCCACCGCGCCCCTGAAGGCGGACGGATCGCGGCGGTACAGGCCCGCGCTCAACCCGCGAGCTCCTCTTTCAGCGCCGCGTAGGCCGGTGCGATCCGCTCATCGATAATCCTGTGGCGTTCCGCGTAGGGGAAGAACGCGGCGTTCATCGCGTTGACGGTCACCCGCTCGAGGTCGTCGAGGGTGCACCCGAACTGCTCGACCGCCACCCGGAACTCGTCCGTCATGGTGGTGTGGCTCATCAGGCGGTTGTCGGTGTTCAGCGTGACCCGGTAGCCCTGGCGGAGGAGGTAGGGGAAGGGGTGCTCCTTGATCGACTTGACGGCGCCGGTGTGCAAGTTGCTCTGCAGGCAGCACTCGATGGGGATGCGGTGGTCGAGGATGTAGGTGGCGAGGCTCCCCACCTTGATCACCTTGCCGTCGTAGATGGCGATGTCGTCGATCAGGTGGGTGCCGTGCCCGATCCGGTGGGCGCCGCAGAACTGGAGCGCCTGCCAGATGCTCTCCGGTCCGAAGCTCTCCCCGGCGTGGATGGTCAGCGAGCCGTTGCGCCGCTTGATCAGCTGGAAGGCCTCGATGTGGTGCTTGGGGGGGTGGCCGGCCTCCTCGCCGGCGAGGTCGAACCCGCAGCAGCCGCGCCCGAACCACGAGACCGCGAGCTCTGCGAGCTTGAGGGACAGCTCGGCGGACTGGTTGCGCATGGCGCACACGATCAACCCGGACTCGACCCCGAAGTCCTGCTCGCCGCGCTTGAGGCCGCCGATCACCGCGCCCATCACGGCGTCCAGACCCAGGCCGCCCACCGTGTGAAAGTGAGGGGCGAAGCGCACCTCGAGGTAGACGCAGTGCTCTGCCGCGCAGTCCTCCACGAGCTCGTAGGCCGCGCGCTCCAGGGCCGCGGGGGTCTGCAGGACCGCGATCGTGTGCTGGAACCCCTCGAGGTACTGGGGGAGTGAGCCCCGGTCGGCGCCCTCGAAGAACCATCGGCCCAGCTCGGTGGGGTCGGACTTTGGCAGGCCCTGGTAGCCGCATTCAGCGGCGAGGTCGAGGACCGTCGCGGGACGGAGGCAGCCGTCGAGGTGCTCGTGGAGGAGCACCTTGGGGGCCTTGCGGAGGATCTGGTCGTTGAGGGGCGCGGTCGAACTCATGCTCTGAGTGTAGGCCCGAGTCCTGTCGAGTTCGCCCCGGCGGTCGTATCCTCTTCGGCTCCTTCTGGACTCCCACCCCTGCGCCGCCGTGACCGATCTCAGAGTTCGCATCGCCCCAAGCCCCACGGGCACCGTCCACCTCGGCCTTTGCCGGACCGCGCTCTTCAACTGGGCCTACGCCCGCGGCCGCGGCGGGGCGTTCATCCTGAGGGTCGAGGACACGGACAGGACCAGGAGCACCGCCGAGAGCGAGGCGGCGATCCTCGATGGGCTTCGGTGGCTGGGGATCGACTGGGACGAGGGGCCCGGGGTCGGCGGACCCCACGAGCCCTACCGCCAGTCCGAGCGCAGCGAAGGCCACGAGCGGGTCGCCGCGCAGGTGCTGGAGTCCGGCCATGGCTACCGGTGCTTCTGCACCCCTGAGCGCCTCGACGAGCTCAGGGCCGCCCAGGAGGCGAGCAAGGAGACCCCTCGGTACGACCAGCTCTGCCGGAGCCTGAGCGCCGAGGAGTCCGACCGTCGAGCGGCGACGGGGGAGGAGCACGTGCTCCGCTTCCGCGTGCCCGAGGGGGAGACCGTGGTCAAGGACCTGGTGCGCGGTGACGTACGGTTCGACCACGCTGAGGTCGACGACTGGATCATGGTCCGCCGGACCGGTGCCGCGACGTACAACTTCGTGGTGGTGTGCGACGACATCGACATGCGTATCAGCCACGTGTTCCGGGGAGAGGAGCACCTCGTCAACACGCCGAAGCAGGTCCTGCTCTACGGTGCGCTGGGTGAGCCGGCGCCGGCCTTCGGGCACCTGCCGCTGATGCTCGGGACAGACCGCAAGAAGCTCTCAAAGCGCACGGGGGATACCGCGCTGGGGGACTACATCGCGAAGGGCTATCCCCGCGAGGCCATCGTCAACTTCCTCTGCCTGCAGGGCTGGGCCCTCGACGGCGAGACGGAGGTCTTCGACACCTCCACGTTCGTCAAGAACTTCGACATCACGGACGTGCAGAAGGCCGGGGCGGTCTTCGACCCGAAGAAGTTCCTCTGGCTCAGCGGCGACACCATCCGCCGGATGCCCGTCGACGAGCTGCTGGCCGAGGTCACGCCATTCCTCGAGGCCGAGGAGCTCGCGAGCGCCGCGGACGTAGAGGCGCGCCGCGCGTGGTTCGAACAGCTCATCGCCGGGGAGCAGGAGCGCATCGAGCTCTACAGCGAGCTCCCCGCCCGCGTGCGCCCCTTCTTCGAGGCCGACGGCCAGGTGACGTACGAGGAGGCGGCGGAGAAGAACGCGCGCAAGCACGAGGCTCGGGCCGAGCACCTCGCGGCGTTCGCGGGATGGCTGGGGGAGCGCTCGCTCGCCGGTGAGTTCGACGCCGAGTCGCTCTCCGCCGGGATGAAGGCCTGGGTGAAGGAGCGCGAGCTGAAGTTCCCGGCGCTGTTCCAGCCCCTGCGCTGCGCCCTCACCGGGATGCCGGGCGGCCGGGACCTCGGGGACTGCATCTCCCTGCTGGGCCTGGACCGGACCCGGACCCGGATCGAGGCCGCGATCCAGCGCCTCGGCTGATGGCTCTGGGGCCCGAAGCCATCCAGCGGTCAAGGTCCAGCGGCTCCCGGCCGATGATCCACGTGCCGCGCGAGCGGCTGTCATGACCTCCCCCGAGCCCCAGGACCTCAACCAGCGCCGCGACGAGATGGTCGCGGACCTCACGGCCAAGATCGCTGGCGTGAGCGGGCGGGGGGGCACGGCGGCCAGCGCACGGCCGCTGCGGCTCTCGCGGATTCGCCTGCGGACCCTGGTCCTGCCGGCCTTCGCCGTCGGCCTCATGCTGTACTTCGGCCGAGGAGCCGCGGCTCCGCTCGGCGTCGAGGCCGCCTTCAAGCCTGGATCGGGCGGCGCCTTCGCGGGCTTCGTCGAGGTCGTCCCCGGTGGCGGAGCCGCTGGGACATCCACGAGAGAGGCGGCGATCGGCGCGGGGGCAGGGCTGCCGAAGGGAGAGATCCCGGTGGAGCCCGGTGACCTGGTCGGGACCACCGACGGGTCGCCTGGCACGCTCACCCTGGGCCGGGGGGAGCTCGAGCTCCACGCCGGCTCGCGGGCGCTGGTGGAGAGCGTCGTGCCGCCGCGGGTGCGGCTGATCGGGGGCAGGGCCGTCGCGAGGGGCCAGCTCCGCGTCGTCACGCCCCACGGTCTCCTTGACCTCCGCGCGGGGGAGCTGCGGCTCGGGATCAGCCCCGAAGGCCTGCGCCTGATGTTGCGCGCTGGTGAGGCCTCGCTGGTGTCGCCGGACGGCGCCGGCCCGCTCTCCGTCGGGGAAGAGCGCCTGGTCCGTTGACGCGTGTCGGCCTCCCGGGGAGCATCCTCGGGTGATCGCTCCGCGCCGCTTCAGTCGACTCCGGATCGCCGCGTTCGCGGCGATCGAACGGCTCGCTGTGCTCCTTGGGGGGCGCGCCATCTACAGGCGCCGCCACTTGAGGAGGGACCGCCTCCACGTCCGCGAGGAGTGGATCGAGGTCCCGGATCTGCCCGCGGAGCTCGAGGGGTTCAGCGTCGCTCACCTCTCTGACTTGCACGCCGGCCCATTCCTCGGGAGGGGCGACCTTGCGGGCGTGCGCAGTGTCCTCGAGGAGCTCAGGCCGGACGTCGTCTGCTGGACGGGAGACTTCGTCGTGCACGGGATCCACAACGTGATGCCGCTCCAGGAGGAGCTCGCCAGCCTCGTCGGGGCGCGCGCGACGTACGCGGTCTTTGGCAATCACGACTACCTGCACCGGGAGGAGTGGCGCTTCGTCGAGGTCATGGAGCCCGCGGGCTGGCGGTTCCTGCGGAACGCTTCCGAGCTGCTCGAGGTGGGCGCTGCGCGGGTCGGGTTCTGCGGTATCGAGGACCCTGAGGAGGGCAAGGTGGTGGACGTCGAGGGAGCCGTCAGGGGGCTCCTCGGCGCCGAGGCGGATGAGCACCCCGACCTGATTGTCGCGCTCTCGCACGGACCCCGGGCGGCCCCGGAGTTTGCGGCGCGCGGCGCGCAGGTGGTGCTGGCTGGCCACTCCCACGGGACGCAGGTCGACCTCCCCCTCCTGCGCGACCTCGGGCCATCCCACCCGGGCCTGAGGGTCGAGCTGGGCGGCACGACCCTCGTGGTCAGCCGGGGCCTCGGTGTCATCGGCGCGCCGCTCCGCGTCGGGGTCCCCGCCGAGGTCGTGGTGCTCCGGTTCCGTACGGCGCCGAGGGGCGGTGGAGGCTAGAGTCTCGCCGTGCAGGGAAGTCTCAGACTCCACGCCGGCGTGCTCTTCGTCGGCCGCCAGGCGTTGACCGCAGAGGTCTCGTCCCACGACCTCGACGGCCGCCCGCTGGAGACGCGCTTCAGCTTCCGTGATGTGGACGCTGGCCGATCCTCGGTGGACGGTATCGACGTGGACGCTGACCGGCGGCTCTGGATCGCTGACGGCGCGTCCGGGAAGGTACGCTGCTTCACGCTCTTCGGCGTGGAGGTCGCGTCCGTTGGGGACGAGAGCGCGGGCGCCGACGCGCGCGGTGCGCTCGGGCAGCCGGTGGACCTGCGCGTGGTCGGAGCCGACGACGACATGCTGCTCCTCGTGGCCTCCGGCGGAGATCGACGCCACGCCCTGCAGGTGCTGGTTCCGTCCGGTGGGAAGGGCCGGTCCATTGCGCCCCTGGGGGACCCTGAGGGTCGATTCAAGCGGATCCGGGGGGTGGATTGGCGCGACGGGGAGCTGGCGGTCGTTGAGGCTGGCGCGCGACGCGTCCAGGTGTTCGAGGGCGCCCTGGCCGGCCGCCTCGTCTTTCGGTTCGCGTTCCAGGTCCCCGAGGAGCTGGGGGAGCCCGAAGCGGTGGCGTTGGCCGGGCAAGGGAGGTTCCTGGTGGTGACGCGCGGCGATCGATCCGGGCTGCACCTGTTCGACGCCGCGGGCCGCCCTCTCCGCTGCGTGGCCGGGGATGAACGTGAGGTCGGAGAGGGGGGCGTGGACCAGCCTTGCGCGGTCGCGCTGGACCTGGCCGGGTCGGACCGGCGGAGTCGCGCGTGCGTCCTCGACCGGGAGGGGGAGCGGGTGCAGGTCTTCTCTCTCGATGGGCGGAGCTTCGGCTCGATCCTCGGCCTGGGAGAGGGGTGACGCTCGCATGCGCAGAGGGGGGGGTAACATGGACGCCGCGGCCGGTCCTGCCCTCGGGCTGTGACCACCCGTCCGACCGCCGTTCCATACCCCATCCATGAACCGCCCTCCCTCCAGCCGGACGCGACCCTTCCTGGCGGGCTTGGTGGTCGTGTGCGCCCTCGGGCTCGGAGCCCTGGCGCTCCTCACCGACCCCGCGCCCTCCGTGGACCTCGGACTCGACTCTGGCCCTGGTCTCGACGCCGAAGTGGCGCGCCCGGGCGAGAAGGGCCTCGCCGAGGTGAACGGGCGTGGCGCGGGGCTCCCCGGGGTGACCTCCCCGTCGAGTGGGAGCGGGTCCGGACGGCGCAACCTTCAGGCCGGGCCGAGCCAGGAGGATGAGCCGGCGGGGACCCTGGAGCGCTTCGCCCGCCTGCGTGTGATCGCCGCCGAGGGGGGCGCCGCGGTGGATGGCGTGGAGCTGGGTCGGGTCTGGGACGGCGAGGGCCGCCATAGCGGTGATGTGAGGCTCACGGGCGCCCCCGACGGGATCCTCGAGCTGCGCTGGTACGGCGGATCGACCCTGGACTTCGAGGTCGAGGCATCGGGCTTCGAAAAGGTGACGGTGGTGGATGTGGAGGACGACCCCGCCTCGGTGACCGAGGTCGCGCTCCGGCGCGCCGCCTTGCTGACGGTCTCAAGCGAGGGTTTCGAGGAGGGCGCGAGCGGGATCCTGCTGCTCTATCGGTCTCTCAAGACGGATGGCCGAACCACTCACCGTGAAGAGTGGCGGCTCGATGAGGAGGCGACGTTCGAGGTGCTCGCCGGGCCGCTGAGCGCGGTGCTGGTCGTCCCCGGGATGCTCCCGTCGTCCCATCTCGGAATGGACGTCGCAGCCGGGGAGTCGATGTCGTTGGTCTTCTCGGCGGATCAGGGGGAACGCCTCCGTGGCCGCGTGGTGGAGAAGACCACGCGCCTGCCGCTCGTGGGGGTGGAGGTCCGTGCATTGCCGTCGGTTGCTGGGGTCGAGCGGGGTAAGTCGGGGCGGCTGGCGTACCCGCCGGTGGTCACAGGGGAAGACGGACGCTTCGAGATCGGTGGCCTGCCGCTCGGGCCGCTGGACGTCTCCCTCGAACCGGGGTTCGGCCCGCCTGTGATCCGGAGCCTCACCGTGATCGAAGGCGAGGCCGTCCGCACACGTGATCTCGCCATTGGCGGCGCAGCGTCGGTCTCGGGGCGGGTGCGGTGCGGGGCGGGTGTCGACCTGGAGGATCTCACGGTCCTGATCATCGCGCCCGGAGAGCTCGCGCGGCTCAGTCCAGACCTCGAGGGCGGCGGAGCCTCGCTGGCGGATCGTGAGAGTCGCAGACGCGGGGCGTTGGCCGTCGGAGGCGCAGGCGGGACCTTCCGCTGCGAGACGGCCCCCGCAGGGCGCCCCGTTGGAGTGTTCGCGCAATCGGGGGCCGCCATGGCCTTCGTGAAGATCGACGGCATTCTCCTGCCCGGTGAGAAGCGCGAGGGCGTCGAGCTCGTGCTCGAGCGTCCCGAACCGGCGGTGCTGCGGGTAGTGAACGACCTCGACGAGCCGGTCACCGAGGTCAACATCTCGGCCCGCATGGTGCTCGCTGTTCCAGGCGGCGGAGGGTCGGGGGCCATGTGGTCACGCGCTGAGCCCTACCAGGACGACGCCGGGCGCTTCGAGACTCGATTCCCTTCGGACGCGGTCCGGCGCGTGCGGCTCTCCGCAGAGGGGCACCTCCCACTGACCACCTCGTGGCCCATGGTCGGCGGAGCCCCTGCCGTGGAGCCGACGCTGCAGCTGGTGGCCTGCTCATCGATCGAGCTCCTGACCCGCGACCAGTACGGCTTCGCCGTGAAGGGAGCTCGGATCGAGGCCTGGCCTGACGGTCTGCCTGCTGGCGAGGCCCGTTCGGGTCGGCTCCTGCGGACGGCTCGGAGCGACGGACGAGGCCGGGCCACCTTGGAGCTCGATCGAGCGGTGGGGGATTGGGTCGTGCAGGCGCGGGCTTCCGGTCATCGTCAGGGCGATGAGGTTCGGCTGAGGAAGGGGCGCGTGGATGAGCTCCGGCTGATCCTGGAGCGGGAGCCACGGCCGGCCTCCGCTTCGATCTCCGGTCGACTCGTACGGCGTGGCGACGGCTCCCCCGTGCCCGGGCTTCGGTTTGGCGGCCTCAGGGGCGGCGTCGCCTTGATGGACGGCGCGAACTTCGAGCTCAAGGGCATCCGGCCCGGCCGCGTGCAGGTTGTGGCTGAGGCTCCCGGCTATGAGCGCGTTCGACTGCCAGTGGATCGGCTCGAGCCTGGCCAGAAGGTGGAGGTCCCCGAGCTGCGTACGCAGGGGACCGTGAGGGTCGGGGTCACGGTGACGGATCGCGCCGGGAACCGGGCTCGGAGGGCGAGGGTCAGGCTGCTGCGAGTCGGAAGAGACCGCGGCGGTCGTTCGGATGTGCCGAAGAAAATCACCTTCCCGTCCGTGGGGGACGCAGAGGGCCGATTCGAGCGCGGCGGAGTGCCCCGCACGCGATGGCTGCTGGCCGTGGATCACCCGTCCTACGCGCGCTACCGGGAGATTGTGACGGTCCAGTCCTCTCGCTGTGAGCTGGCGGTGACCCTCCTGCCCAAGTCGCCGCGTTGAGCTCGGGCGCCGGGGAGGAACGCGATGCGGTCGAGGAAGAGGTTGGCGCGTCGAGTTGCCACACGTCCGTTGCGTGGCCTCGCTCCCTCGGAGCCTGACGTCCACGATTGGGACGGAGGTGTCGGCCTAGGGGGATATCCTGAGCGGACGGGGGCGTCGATGGATCCGGTTCCCGCCTAGCATTGACGGACGGGGCGGCCTTCGGTCATCGTCGCCCGTGGGTCGCTTCGGACGGAGCCACGCCCGGCAGCCGCCATTTCCGAAAGGACTCGCACCTTGTTCAAGCCCCTCTCCATCGCCGCTCTCGTGATGACGCTCGCCGTCACCTCTGGAGACGCAGCGGCGCAGCAGCGGGGCCTCCCGGCACAGTCGCTCCGGACGCTCCTCGGCGCCACACCGGCCCGCCCCTCGAGCACCAGCGCGCGACAGGTTCAAATCGGCGTGGGGACCTCGGCGTTCATCGCATCCGCGGGTCAGGCGTCGGCGGCCTTTCCTGGGCTGATCCCGGGTCGCGGGGGCCTCACGCTGCTCATGTATGTCTTCGTGGAGGAGACGCAGGCGCTGGAGGCGTTCTCCATCTACATCCCTCCGACGCCGGTGGTTGACGAACGGCCGATGCTGGTGGCGTTCCACGGCTTCGGCGTCTCGCACTTCGATATCGCGGCCAACACCTCGTTCATCGCGGAGTGCCAGGCACGAGATTGGATCCTCATCGCCCCCTACTCGCGCAACACTGTGGCGACGCCTGAGCAAGACTCCCAGAACAGCTTCGGGAGCGTTCAGAGCCAGGTGCACGTTGAGGCGGTGATCGACTATGTGATCGAGAACTTCTCGGTGGACCGCGACCGCCTCTACGGAGTGGGCTTCTCGATGGGAGGCGGCGCTGCGATGAGCTACGCGGCCCGCCACCGGGATCGGGAACGCGGCGCGTTCGCGGCGGTGGTGAACCACACGGGCACGGTCTCGCTCCACAACACTTACCACAACGTGCCGCCCGACACCCAGACGCTGCTGGAGGGCCTCTTCAACGGCCCGCCGGGATCCCAGGCCGCCTCCTTCGAGTTCGCGAGGGCGTCCTCGGTCGAGGTCGACTCCGCCGGCGCGCTCGTCCAGGGCGGCCGGCACATGGCGATCAACCTGGTGGGCGTACCGGTGAGGACCTACTACGCGTTCGATGACAGCGAGCAGTACCTCATTGACCAGAGCCTCGCGCTGCACTCATTCCTGTCGGCGACCTCAACCGCCCACGAGCTGATCGCTCAGCCATCCGACTGCCCGCTGCCGCAGCAGATGGGCCACTGCTGGAGCACGATCGACGAGACCGAGGTCTGTGACTGGTTTGAACTGCATGCCTTCGGCGCTCCCGGCTCATTCGGGCACGTGCTCGCGGATCGGGACGCGCGCTGGGGCAACCTCGGGGTGGAGCCCACCACGACCGGAATCTTCGCTGAGTTCGACTATGCCGTCACGGCGGCACAAAACTCGGTCCGGTTGCTCTCGACGATCAACGTGGATGAGATCGAGCTGGACGCCGTGGAGCTCGGGTTGAACACGGCGGCAGAGATCTACATTCGCCTTGGGAGTGTCGACGGGACAGGTGATCGGGTGCGGGTGAAGGGGCTGTCCCTTGAGCCGCAGCGCGTCCTCCGCAACGGTCAGTCGGTCGGGCAGATCACGGGCACGAGTTGGCCCACCCTCGAGAACGCCTGGAGCTTTGATCCGGTGGCCCACGCGGTGGTGATCAGCGAAGTCGATGCGTTGCCCGCTGTCTGGAGCATCGTCCCCTGACCTCGCCTCGCGGCCTCTTCCCCGGCTTGGCGTAGAGGCGGCCCGTAGTCGACCCAGAGCTGAGTCGACCCAGAGCTGAGTCAACCCTGACCGGACCCACGCCGGGTTGAAGGAAGGGTCCCGAGTGGAGGCCCTCGCGGGGGCCCTCGCGGGGGCCTGTGGTCAGCGGATCCGTTGGACCGTGTACCCGCGTTGCCGCAGCAGGGTCACGAGTCCGAGCTTCGGCGCGACCTGGCCGGCCGCGACCTCGAAGGTCGACTCGGAGCGCCGCGGCTCGGCGGCGCCATCCCCCGAGGAGGACGGGTCGACCGGTGCGCCGTCGGCCTTCGCCGGGGCATCCGGCATGTGAAGCGCGCCCACCGCGAAGAAGGTCTCGCCGGTGGCCTTCATTCGATCGTCGATCCGGCTCGCCATGCGGAGGTTGCGTCGCCACAGGAGCGCGGCTGCCGCGCGCTCCCTGAGCTCCGGATCGGATCCGAACCCTGAGTCCATCAGGGCGAGCAGGCGCTGCTCATCCCCGGACAGCCACGCGCTGAGGGTCTCCTCCATGAGGTCCCGGCCAGCAGCCTCGAGGCGGTCCATCTCGTCGAGGGAGTCCTTGAGAATGCGGATGTGCTCTGCCTGGGTGAAGACCCCGAAGGCCGCGATCTGTTCTGCCGGGAGCTCGAGGCCGCCAACGGTCTTGCCCTCCTTCCCGGCGCGCTGGAAGAGCATCTTGTCCAGGGGGGGCTTCCCGGCGCTCAGCTCAGGCAGGTACTTGAGCATCGGGAGGGTGGCCCCGAGGGCCCAGGGTCGCATGCGGGCCATTCCGGCCGAGTACATGGGGGGCAGGCCGGCGCTCGCCATGCGCGCCTCGATCCTGGCCCAGGTCTCCTCGCCCACCAGCTGGTCGAGCCGGCTCGCCGGGGGTAGGAGGGCTGCCACCTGGACCTCTTGCTCGGCCTTCGGGGTGGTCTCGATCTCCGCGAAGAAGGACCCGCTGGCCTTGAAGGCCTCCTCGACCGCCCCGGGCAAGGCGAGGGCCCGTGCATCGGGGAGGTGAATGGTGCCGTACAGGTACCCCTTCATCGGCCCCTTCTCGATCCGCCAGAGGAACGGCTCTGCCGCCGTGGGCTCCGCCGCCGCGGGCTTCGCCGCGAGCGGCTCCTGGCTCGGTGCCGCCTGGACAGGCGCGTTCGGGAGCAGGAACCAGGCGGCGAGGAAGGCGAGGAGCGGGGCGATGGGCGAGCGCATGGTGGTGGGGGTGGGGCGACCTGGGGGAGCAGACCTTGAGAGCACGGCGGCCGATCCTACCCAGTCGCCCGGTCTCGATCCCGCTCTCGCTGGCCGAGCTCGCCCCGAGAGGCGCCTGAGGGCTCCTGGGGCGGCCCCTGCGAGCCCCTGCTTGCTGCATCACCCCTGCGCGGGGTCATTCGCGCATAGGGATCACCGCGCATAGGGATCACCGCGCGCTGGGATCACCGCGCGCTGGGATCACCATCGCGGAGCGCACTCTCCACCCACCGTCCCGTCCACGGCTGAGGGTATTCAGCCCACGTCGGGGGCGTCGTGGCCGCCCTGAGGGCGTCCGGAAGCGCCGGGATCGAGAGGCCTTCAGCGCGGCGGCGAGTCGGAGCCGAGCGTCACTCGGTCGACAGAAGCCGACCGTGGCGCGGTCAAGAGAAGCCGACCGTGGCGCGGTCAATAGAAGAAGGGCCGGTGAGCTAGCATCACCGGCCCTAGAGAGAGAAGGGCCTCCCGAGCTTCCCGGATACGCCGCGGCTCGCAACGCAGCGCACCTCTCGAAGAGGCCCCCATTCTGGGCGGCATTTGACTACCTCCCAGCTCAAGACTACGGACGTTTCGGGCTGCACCATGGAGCCTGCCTGCCCAATTCTGACCGGCTCTCCGTCGCGCACGATTGCTCTCCGTTGACGCCTCTCTCGGGCTAGGTCTCTTCCTCGCGTTGGGGGCGTTCAACGCTCGCTTCGACGTGGGGATGCGGTTCATGGATGGGAGGATTACCAGTTCCGCGAATTTGTCCCCAGCGGCGTTTCAGATTCAGAATCAGTCCTGGTCCACGGCCGGCAGCGGCGGCGGGGTGGGGTCGTCACCCGGGCAGGTCAGCGCGACGGTCGCGGCCAGGATCTCGATCGCCTCGACGTTCGCCTCGTGGTCCAGCAGCGCACCCAGGACGACGAGGCACCGATCGGGCCAGAGGTCGAGGAGGGTGGCGGTGGAGCCTGCACCCACAGCGGAGGGCGAGGGGACTTCGCCCCCGTAGCTCCGGACCTGGACCCAGGGTGCCTGCGGGTGGGACCGGGACCAGATCCCTGCAGCGCGGGCCAGGCCCGACTGGACCACCTCTCGGAGCAGGTCGCGCTCGACCGCGTCCTGCCCGCCGGAGCAGGCCGAGGCCGCCAGTCGCGCCGCCGCGCTGGCGAGGCGCGAGACGGGGTCCGCCTCGCTCGGTTTCTGGTGGGTGGGGTTCGGCTCTTCCACAGGACCCCTATCGGGTCGGGCGTCGCCGGGGCTGAAGCGGCCGAGGGTCCGCTCACCGCCCGAGGTCGTTATCCTCGGGCATGCATCTTCCTGGCCTTGCCGTCCTGGGGCCCCTGGGCGAGCTCCCCTGGCGAGAGACCCGCCACGCGGGCGTCCAATGGCTGGACCTCGCCCCCGAGTCCGAGGGGCCCGCTCGTACGGTCCTGATCCGCATGGGCCCGGGCTGCGGTTATCCCCGCCACCTGCACCTGGGCCCAGAGGATGTCCTCGTGCTCTCTGGCGGCTACACCGATGACGACGGCCGAGTGCTCCGAGCCGGAGACTTCGTGCGGTACCCCGCTGGTAGCGAGCACGCTCCCCTCGCCAACGGGGGCCCAGGCGACCCGGACTGCGTGCTCTTCGCCGTCGCCCACGGGGGGACGGAGCTGAGCCCCGCCCAGCGGTGACGTGGGCGTGGGGAGGCGCCCCGCGGGCCACGTCTTGTGGAGCCAGCCCGCGGCCCACCCCGCGTCCTGCCGGGGCGATGAGGGGGCCAGGTCGATCCCGGGATCGCGGAAGCCGGTCGTTGGAGCCCTCCCCTGCGATGGTTCGGTCAGCGTGAGCCCTGGCCCGATGCGGGACGGCGAGCGACGCCGCTGCATGGGGGGCGGCTGCGAAGCTCCGAGATCGAGGCTGGCTCCAGGCATCCCGAGCCCCGGCTGGACGGGACCGCCCTGGTGACGGACACTGCACTGGACCCCTTCCCCGGACCCATGCCCAAGCGATGACCGACCTCAACCCGATGACTGACGGTGACGTGGACCCCGCCATGGCGCGCCCCGTGCGCTCCGATGATTGCTCCCTGGACCGGCTCACGGCTGCGCTTGAGCGCGAGTTGGACGGGGTCTCCCCCGCGGATGTCGATGGAACGAGGGTGGCGTCTCTCCTGCGCGAGTACGCGGCGGGCGAGGACTCCTGGCGGCGGTACGCGGCCGCCGGGGACGACTCCTACAGCCGAAACTTGATCTGGCGCGCGCGCGACTTCGAGCTGCTCCTGCTCTGCTGGAAGTCCGGTCAGGCCTCGGCGATTCACGACCACGGCGACCAGAACTGCTGGATGGCGGTGCTGGACGGTGCGCTCGAGGAGGAGCACTTCTCGGCCCGCGACGGAGGGCTCAAGCGTGGCCGGGTCAAGACCTACGAGGCCGGCGGGGTGGCGTTCATCCGGGACGAGATCGCGCTGCACCAGATCCGGGCGACGGGCGGCCGAGATGGGGTCTCCCTCCATCTCTACGCCCGGCCCATCGACAGCTGCCTCTCCTTCTGCCCTGAGACCGGGGACGCCACCAGGATCGAGGTCGGATACACCAGCGTCCGCGGGACGGCCTGCGCTGAGGCCGACCCCGAAGCGATCCGTCGCGCCTGGGCCGAGTGATCCACCCGACGGGGCTCGCCGCTCGACTCCTTTGCCCCGCTGGAGCCTCACGGGCCGCCTGGAGCTCCGCGGCCGCACTGAGCGGCACAGCCGCTCTGGAGTCTCGCAGCCTCTCCGGTGCGTTGCGATCGGGCTGGATCCGCCCCTTGGCGTCCCGCCAGCGGCCCGGCGCCATGACGACGGCCGGAGCTGCGCCGCGTCGAGCGCTCCCGAGCTTGCTGCGCAGCGCGCTGCCCAGATGAGGGAGGCCCGCGAGGATCCGGAGGGGCGCGCGGCCCAGCCCCGCAGGCCTGCAGGCATTCGCTCGCGACCGGAGCGCCGCAGGCGCGCGACTGGGCCGTGTGGTGGAGGAGCGAGGCGCCATCTTCAGGGGCGAGCCTCCGGCCCCTCCGCCACTTGAGCGCTGGCCTGGGCAAGCCGCGCCCCGTGATGGACCTCCCCCGGCGCCACCAACCGGGCGGGATCCAGGGGCACAGCGGGGTCTGATTGGCCGGCCGCGCCCCGCTCCCGCTGGAGCCGGCGGACCGGAGGTCGCTTCCCTCCAGGGGCTGCCCGGGTCTCGCCCCCGCCCCTTGCCGAGGGCACCTCCCGCCAGTAGATTCTTCAGGCCAAACGGCGGCGAGGTAGCTCAGTCGGTTAGAGCACTGGCTTCATAAGCCAGGGGTCGCGGGTTCAAGTCCCGCCCTCGCTACCATCCAGCCCGCCCCCCTCTGAGCCTCTTGTTGGCTCTGATGGTGGCCCCGCGTGGCGGCCCGATGGCTGCGCCGGCGGAAGCCCGGGGAGCGGCGCGGAAGCATGTTGCTGAGCCGGACCTCGACCTGGGCCCGCGCGCTTGAGCGCCGGCCCGGTTCAGGAGCCTGCGAGCTCGTCGGCGCGACCGCCGCGGCCGGGTGCTCGACGCGGCCGGGTGCTCGACGCGGAACGGCGCTGTCTGTGGGGGAGCGTCGTCTTGACCGGTGCTGTTGTTGGTCCGCGGGGGTTCCAGTCCGCGGGGGTTCCAGTCCGCTGGGGTTCCAGTCCGTGGGGATGCCAGTCCGCGGCGATGTCCGTCCGCGCCGCTGTTGGTCCGCGCTATTGGCGGAGGGCCGCTCGGGTCTGACCAGGCCGCAGTGGATGGCCGCGACTCAACAGCTGGAGGCCGGCACGCGACGTGGGTCGCGCGCCGGCCTCCAACCTCCGTTGGGAGGGATCATTCCCTCTCATCGGAGCGAGCTGTCAGCGGATGAACATCAGCTCGCGGTACTTCGGGAGCGGCCAGAGGTCGTCGTCCACGACCTTCTCGAGGCCGTCCGCCGCGGCGCGGACCTTCTCCATCTGCGGAATGACCTCGTTGAGCATGGCCATGGCGTGATCTGCATCGCCGTGGCCAGCGCCCTGGACCTTGGCCAGCGCTTCGGAGAGGGCGTTGACCGCGGCCTGCAGCGCCGCGGCGCCGGAAGCGGTGCAGTGCAGCGCTTCGACCTGAGCCTCCGTCGGGATCGACTCGTCGACGCCACGCACCCCTCGGATGGTCTCGGAGAGCTGCGACTGGAACGCCGAGGCGGCCGGCAGGATCATCGTCTGCGCCATGTCGATGGTCGCGAGGGCCTCCACGCGAATCTTCGACGCGTAGATCTCGTTGCTCACGTTGGCGCGCGACTCCAGCTCGTGGGAGGTGAGCACGCCGAAGCGCTCGAAGAGCGCGGTGTTCTTCTCGTCGGAGAGGGCCGCCAGGGCCTCGGGGGTCGTGCGACGGTTGAGGAGGCCGCGCTTCTCGGCCTCGGTCACCCACTCGGCGGAGTAGTTGTCCCCGTCGAACAGCACGCGCTGGTGCTTCGCCAGGGTCTCCCGGACGACGGCGTTGATGTTCTCGGCGTTCGCGCCGCCACGGGCGTCGAGCTCATCGCAGATGAACTCCATGGACTCGGCGACGATCGTGTTCACGAAGGCAGCGGGATAGGCCACCGACTGGCCCGAGCCCACCGCGCGGAACTCGAACTTGTTGCCGGTGAAGGCAAAGGGCGAGGTCCGGTTGCGGTCCGTGATGTCCTGGGGCAGCTCAGGCAGCGCGTCGACCCCGAGCCGGAGCGAGCCCTTGCCCGAGTTCGCGGGGTCTCGACCTTCGATCATCGCGTTGATGACCTCGGTGAGCTGTGAGCCCAGGAAGATCGAGATGATGGCCGGCGGCGCCTCGTTGGCGCCGAGGCGGTGGTCGTTCCCCGCAGAGGCGATCGAGGCCCGCAGGAGGTCCTGGTGCATGTCCACGGCGCGCACGATGGACGTGAGCGTCATCATGAACTTCAGGTTCTCGTGGGGCGTGTTGCCGGGCTCGAGAAGGTTGTGGCCCAGGTCATCCCCGATGGACCAGTTCATGTGCTTGCCGGAGCCGTTGAAGTTGAGGTACGGCTTCTCGTGCATGAGGACCGCGAGCCCGTGGCGCTCGGCCACGTCGTGCAGGACGCTCATGGTCAGCATGTTCTGGTCGATGGAGACCGAGATGCCGGAGTACTGGGGGGCGAGCTCGAACTGGCTGGGGGCGACCTCGTTGTGCCGCGTCATCAGCGGGACGCCGAGGAGCCACAGCTCCTTCTCGAGGTCGCGCATGAAGTCGAGGACCCGACCGGAGATGGAGCCGAAGTAGTGGTCGTCGAACTCCTGGCCCTTGTAGGGCATGGCGCCGAACAGCGTCCGTCCCGTGGCCATCAGGTCCGGGCGCAGATGGAAGAACTGACGGTCGACCAGGAAGTACTCCTGCTCCACGCCCGTGGTGGGAGAGACGCGGGTGACCGAGGACTCGCCGATGGTCTGAAGGAGCCGGACAGCCGCGCGAGAGATGGCCTCGCAGGAGCGAAGCAGCGGCGTCTTCTTGTCCAGTGCCTCGCCGGTCCAGGAGCAGAAGGCCGTGGGGATGCAGAGGGTCGAGCCGCTGGCGGACTTGCGCACAAAGGCCGGTGAGGTGGGGTCCCAGGCCGTGTAGCCGCGCGCCTCGAAGGTGGCGCGGAGGCCGCCTGAGGGGAAGCTCGACGCATCGGGCTCGCCCTGGCTGAGCTGCTTGCCCGAGAACTCGAGCACCGCGCCGCCCGAGCCCGTCGGCTTCAGGAACGAATCGTGCTTCTCCGCGGTGAGCCCGGTCATGGGCTGGAACCAGTGGGTGTAGTGCGTGGCCCCGTGGCTGACCGCCCAGGTCTTCATGGCGTTGGCGACCTCGTCTGCAATCTCAAGGTCGAGCTTGGAGCCCGTCTCGATCGTCTTGCGGAGCGCCTGGTAGATGCCCTCGGGCAGCGTCTGGCGCTGGACGTCATCGCTGAAGACGTAGCGACCGAACGAGTCGGAGAGGGCTTCACCCTCGAGGCCGGAGATATCTTCGCGGAGGTCGAGGAACGCGTCGCTCGCGATGGAGCGGACCGCTTCCTGGCGGGTCGTGGCCGTCATTGGAGACAGGAGGTTGGCAGTGTGCCGGTTTGGGGGGGAGGGGGGGCCCGCCATGCTGGCTGGGCCCTCATGGGCTGGCCGGGGCCGCTCTCACCTCATCCTGCTCCTCCTCGTTGGAGGCTCCTCGTTGGGGTTCCCGTGGGAGGGCGCGCGCGGAGGAGTGCCGGTCGAGACAAAGAGTGCCTGGCCGGGTCCGGACCTTAGAGGTACAGGATCTTCAGGCAAACCATTGCCCGGAGAATCCGGCGCGCGCTTTCTCAACGGACTGCGGGGACCCTCGTTCCGACGGCGCTGCCCGACGGCCAGGGCGGGTTCTGGCATGATTCGGCCACCACGAAGGGGGAGCAGCGATGAACCAAAGACAACGAACTGGAGTGCGCCCGTTTGTCGCATTCGGCGCGGGTGCCTGGACCCTCGCGGCGATGGCTGGCCTCGCCTCGTATGGCGCCGCAGCCGCCCACCCCGCGGACTACTCGCCGACGGACCATTCGCCCGCGGAGATCGCGGAGCGCTCGTCGCAGTCGGATGCCCTGAAGGCCATCCGCTCCAAGGACGCCACGGATCGCCAAGGCGCGGCGTTGGACCTCGCTGCGGATCCCTCGCCGAAGGCCGAGGCCGCGCTGGTCAAGGCTGCGCGAGGTGACGATGACCTGCTCGTCGTGCTCGCGGCGATCCAGGGCCTCCAGGGCCGTCCCGTGAACAAGGCGATCACCAAGGGGATGGTGGAGGTCGCGCTCGAGTCGCCCTTCACCGCGGCGCGAACCTCGGCAGCGCGCCTCCTCGGTGGCAGCGCCGATGGAGCGGCGGCTGCCGCCCTCCTGAAGAAGTGCTCGGGGAAGACCTTCTTCGTCGCCGCCGCCGCGCTCGCCCGGTGTATGGAGGCCTCGAAGGCGGCGCCTCGTGCGGACGAGCGTGCGACCACGAAGGACATGCGGCGCCTGGGGAAGGGGCTGAAGTCCAAGGACGCGGCGGATCGCCCGGTGGCTGCGCGGGCGATGGTCTCCTTGGCCCGCGGCGCCGCCCCCATTCGGCGGGAGGCGCTGCAGGATCTCGTGCTCGAACGGCTCGATGAACCCGGGGACATCGCCGTGGTCTGTGCGGCCCTCGATGCGGTCTCCGAGGCACCCACACCCGGTGACGCCGCGACCTTGCGGCCCGCGCTCCTGGCCATGGGTCTCGCCACCGTCATCGAGCGGCGCCTCGAGAGCGCGATCGCGAGCTCGCTGAAGACCATGTCGCCGGCGGATGCCCGGAGCTTCCTCGCGGCCTGTTTTGGGAGCGGGGAGGGCGAGCCCATCGCGGCCTCGCTCGAGGCCGGGCCCCGGCTCGCGCGGGTGCTCGGGGCTGGGACCGTCGAGGCCGACGGTGCCCTTCCCTGGATCGAGCGGCTCCTCGGCTCCGAGGACGTCTCGACCCGAGCGGCGGCCGCCCACGCCATGGGGTCCATCGGTGACGCTGCCGCCGGCCTGGCCGAGGAGACCCTCGCGGCGGAGTTCGACGCGCGGGTGCAGCTCCAGCTGGTGGAGCTCCTCGCCTCCCACACGGACGTGACCGAAGGGGCCGAGCGCGAGGCGCTCGAGGCGCCCGTGCTGGCCCTCCTCGAACTCTTGAAGTCCGGCGCCAGCGAACGCGTACTGGAGGCCGTCGCCGTGGCGCTCGGCCAGCCCGAGGCCGCGCCCCCGGTGGTCGATGCGCTCACCGCGTTCATCGCCAGCGATCCAGGGCCGATGCTCACCACCACGGCCGCGGTGGCCCTCGGGCGAACCCGCTCGGACGCCGCGCTCGAGCCGCTGAAGGCGCTCCTCGGCGCGGACCAGTGGCAGCTCCGGGCTTCGGCGGCCGAGGGGATGGCGCAGCTCTCGCGGCGCGGCTGCGTGGCCCCGCTCCTGGGCGCGCTCAACGACGAGCACTCCTGCGTGGTGGAGACGGCGCACCGCGCGCTGCTGGCCTTCTCCGGTCGCAGGGGGATGGTGATCGAGCCCGCGGACTGGCCGGCCTGGTGGGAGGAGAACGAGAAGCGCGCGACCTTCCGAACGAAGCGCGAGCAGCGGGACCTGCAGGAGCGGTACGGATATGGGGTCAACGAGGCCGCGATCTACCAGGGCCTCGACGTGGTCGTGATCCCCGGCCGCGGCGACCACATCGAGAAGGTGCTGAAGCGCCTCGGCATCAAGTTCCGGCTCGCGCCCGTGGGGCGAGTGCAGGCGTCTCGCTTGCACCCCGGCGCCGTCCTCCTGGTCGGGTGCACCGGTGAGATCGCGCCCGCTGACGTGGAGGCGGTGCGCTGGTTTGTCCGCTCCGGGGGCGCGCTGTTCACCTCCTGCTGGTCCCTCACGATGACCGTCCAACGGAGCTTCCCCGCGCTGGTGGCGAAGTTCCCCTGGCCGCAGGAGGTGATGGACAACGTCTACGCGGCTCCCACCCGGGCGGGCGCCGCCTCGCCCTTCCTGCGCGGCGTCTTCGACGGCGGCGTGCAGCCCTACTACAGCCTGGTCGGCGCGCACCTGATCGAGGTCGTCGACCCCGAGCGTGTCGAGGTCCTGCTCGACAGCCCCAGCGCGGCCGTCCGGCACGGCTGCGGCGACCTCGCGGCTTGGTTCCGCATCGGGCACGGGACCGTCCTCGACACGGCCAACCACTTCGAGGAGCAGGGCTTCAGCGCGGCGACCGGCCTCAAGAAGCCCATCGATCGCCAGGCCTTCGCGGTCAACCACATGGGCCTCAAGCCCCTCCAGCTGAGGACCCTGGGGGAAGAGAGGTGGTGGAAGTCGACCTCTGCCGCCTCGGCCGAGGTCTTCGACCTCTCGGTCTTCCGGATCCTGACCAACTTCGTGCGGGCCAAGCGCATCGGCGGCTGAAGGTCCTGCTTCGCGGGCGCGCGGGGCCCTCCTGCGCCCCGCAAGGGCCGCTTCGCGGCGCTGCATCGGGGGAGCCGCCGGGATTCCGCGGCTCTGCTTGACCGGTGGGGGCGCGAAGCCGAAAACAGTGGAGATGTTGCGCCTCATCACCCCGCTGCTGCTCCTCCTGCAGGCCCTCGCCGCCATGGCTCCCGCTGGGGGCGTCGAGGTTTGCCTCGGGGTCCCGGTGAGCCGGCGGGCGGCGCCGCTGGAGTCGAGGTGCGACTGCGGCCATCACGGCGACTCTTCGGGAGCGGCGAGGCCAGCGGAGCCTTTGGAATCGTCGGGCCCATTGGAGCCGGTGAGGCCTGGCGCTCCGAGCGAGCGAGAGGTCCCGCCCGGCTCCGAGATCTGCGTCGACTTTCAGCTCGACTCGGTGGAGGCTCTCCCCGTCCACCCCGATCGGACGGGGCTCTTCATCCTGGCGGTGGCCACCGCCGAGGCGCCTGGGCCTGCGCCCCACCGGGGCCCGTCGCTAGCCCCTTCAAGGGCGCGCCGCCGCGCCCCGCCAGAGGCTGTCCCCCGTGGGCCGCGCGCCGCGCTGCGGGACCGCGCAACGGTTCAGATTCTTCGTTGATCGGCGCCGCGCCGGGGAGCTCCCCGGCTCTTCTGCCGGGCGTTGACGCGCTCGCGCTCGCCGCGTTCCACGATGACTCTGCCCCCTCACCCTGTGCGACTCCGATCCAACGCCTCGCTCCTGCTCTTCGCTGCGCTCACGTGCTGCGCTGCGCCTCCACCGCGCCCGGTCAACCTTGACGGGATCGCCGAGCGTCGAGATCGTCGCGGGGACTCCCTGCCGGCTCCGGCCTCAGGCGGGCTCTCCCTGGAGGAAGCGCGGATGCTCTTGCCCGTGCTGGACCCCGAGCTCCAGCTGGCATTCGCCCGAGAGCTCCCTGCCCTCGCGGGCCGGGAACATGCGGGACTCTGGCCCGACCCGACGCTGAACGTCGACCTCGCCAACGCCCTGTCGGGCGGTGCGTTGGACGAGCTCGACGTGCTGATCCAGGTGCCGCTGGCCATCGCTGGTCGGCAGAAGGCGCTGGCGAGCCGCTTGGACGCCCAGGCCCGCCTCGCGGTGGCCCGGGCCGAGCAGCAGGTGTTCGAGCGAGCGCGGAGCCTGGAGGTCGACTGGGTGGCGTGGACCCTGGCCCTGGCCGAGGCGCGCTCGAACGAGGAGCTGGCCGGCGACCTCGCGGGGCCCCTGAAGCGCATCGAGGTCCTGGTGGACACCGGCAACCTCGGGACCGTCGAGAGCGGACTCCTCCGGCTCGCGCGCATCGACGCGGAGCGTCGGGCGGTCGCCGCGAGCCAGCGGGCGAAGGACCTGGAGCTCAGGATCCTCCACGCCCTCGGCCTCCGGGCCGGAGGACACGTCGCCTTCATCCCCCTGGCACTCGGCCATGAGCCGGGCGAAGACCATGAGCCCGAGGGTTCGGTCAGCCGGTGGCTCCCCGAGCTGGTCGCGGCGGCGGCGGCGCTGGAGGTCGCGGACGCCGCCGTGCAGGTCGCGCACCGGGCACGGTTCGTCGAGCCCAGCCTCGGAGCTGGCGCGGGCAAGGAGGGAGGCGGGCGGCGCGTGCTCTTCGGGCTCCAGGTCCCGATCCCTCTCTGGAACAGAGGCCTCGGCGCCCTGGCCCAGGCGGTGGCCCGCCGTGAGGTCACGGCCAGGGCCTACGAGCTGGCCTTCGAGCGGGCGCTCGAGCGAGAGGAGCGCGCGCGGCGCGCGATGCGCTCTGCTCGCGGCCGGCGAGCGCCGGTGGAGGAGGGGCTGCTGCCGCTGGCGATCGATCAGGAGTCGATCCTGGCGGAGCTGTTGGCCCTCGGTGACCTGCGCCCCTTCCTGCTGGTGGATGCCATGGAGCGGCGCCAGGCAGCGGAGATCGAGCGGCTTCAGCTGCTCGGCGAGGAACAGGTGGCGCGCATGGAACTCGAGGCGCTGCTGGCGCCGTACGCAACGAACGAGGAGCAAGAGAGATGAAGCATCTAGACCCATCCCATGGCGGCGCGCTGACCCTCTGCCTGCTCCTCGCGGCGTCCTGTGGCGGAGGGACGAGCGCCCCGGCCGATCCAGGTGACGCGGCGCGCCTTGATCCGAGGCCAGGAACGGGCCCGGTCCGCTCTCTGCTGCTGAAGGCCGAGGCGCGGGACGCCCTCGGGCTGGTGCTCAAGCAGGCGGAGCTCCGCGGGCGGGGCCCGCTGCTCGAGTTCCCCGGCGCGATCGAGCCCGCCTTCGACGCCTTGCAGGTGGCCGCGGCGCCCCTCGACGGCCGGGTCGAGGTGGTGGCGCTGCCGTTGAGCGAGGTCGAGGCGGGCGAGCTGCTCTTCCGCATCGACGCGCCCTCATGGCGGTCGCTGCAGGCTGACCTCGCCGCCGTTCGTGCGGAGCTGGGGGGACACGTCGCGTGGTTCGAGGAGGCGAAGAGACTCGAGCTCGCGCACCACCGGCACGAGGAGGCGCTGTCGGCGCTCGAGGGACGCTGGGCTGATCGGCTCGAGCAGCTGGACGCGATCCGGGATGCGGGCGGGGGCCAGGCGGCGGCGCTGGTCAACGCTCAGGCCTCCCTCCTCGACGCCCGCGCTCGGCTGGCGGAGGCCCAGGAGGTGGGGGCCCGGCTGGCGGTGGATCGGGCCGAGCGCCTCGCGAGTCGCGCGTCGGCGGAGGCGCGCAGGGAGTCGCTCCTCGCCCGGGCGACGACGCTCACCGGCGTTCCCGTGGCAGAACTGGTCGGGGGCAGCGAAAGGGAGCTCGAAGGTGGCCACGACGACGGGCGGACCTGGTGGACCATCGACCGCATCGAGGTGCGCGCGCAGCGGCCGGGCCAGCTGCTCTCCCTGGAGACCACCGATGGCGCGTGGGCGGAGGCGGGGGACCCCGTCGTCCGCGTGCGGCGGCGCGGCGCGGTGCAGGTGAAGGGGGCGGTGTTCCAGGCGGACCTGCCCCGCCTCACCGATGGCTCCCGGGTGGTGGTGCGCCCCGCCAGCGGGATTCGCAGCGGGATTCGCAGCGGGATCGGCAGCGAGGTGGAGGCGACCCTCCGCTCCGGGCTGACGGCGGATGCGCGGGAGCGCAGCGCAGAGATCTTCGCCTTCTTCAGCGGGCCCGAGCCGCCGATCTGGGCCCGCCCGGGGCTCTCCGTGGTCGTGTCTATCCCAGCGCCAGGGCCGGTCGTCGAGATCACTACGACCGCCGAGGGGCTCTCAGCGGAGCAGGTGGAAGAGCTCGTCACGGCCCCGCTGGAGGATGCGCTGCAGGTAAGCGCAGGGGTCGCGGGGATGGCCTCGACGAGCTCGGGCGGCCGCTCGATGGTCAGCGTGGCCTTTGAAACGAGCGTCGCGGCCGAGGAGGCCCGGGCCCGGGTGACGGCGGGCCTCGAGCTCGCCGCGGCTGAACTCCCCCCGGGCGCCGCGGCGTCCGTCTCGGGCCTCGTCGCCTCATCGCGGGTCGCGGTCCCCACGGCGGCGCTCCGGCGTGATGGTGTGGAGCGCGTGGTCTGGGTGGAGAACCCTGCCCGGCCCGTGGAGCTGATCGCCGTGCCGGTCGTCGTGCTCGAGGAGGGGCCGGAGTGGACCTTCATCGAGAGCCCGATCGAGCCGGGAAACCGCGTGGTCGCCCGGGGCGCGGGCCGCCTCGCCCTCGCCGCCCAGGGCGCCAGCCAGGCCGGCGGGCACTTCCACGCCGACGGCTCATTCCACGCCGAGGAACACTGATGCTGACCGCCCTCGTCTCGGTGTGCGTGCGTCACGCGACGGCGGTCGTCGTCCTGGCGCTCGGGCTGCTAGCCGTGGCTCTGGGCGCCCTGGCCCGGCTCCCCGTGGACGTCTTCCCGGACCTCGAGGGCACCCGCGTGACGGTGATGACCGAGGCGCCCGGGCTCGCGACGAACGAGGTCGAGCGCCTCGTGACCATGCCGGTGGAGCGCGCCATGCTGGGCGCCCGCGGCGTGGATCGAGTGCGCTCGTCCAGCGTCAGCGGCCTGTCGATCACCTACATCGACTTCGAGGATGGCGCGCCCATCGAGGCCGCCCGTCAGCGGGTCGCCGAGCGGCTGACCACCGTCTCCCGCGATCTCCCGCCGGGCCTCGTCCCGGCCATGGGTCCCGAGGCCTCCCTCACCGGTGAGATCGTGCAGGTCACCCTCGTCGCCACCGAGCAGGACCCCGCCGGGCTCGAGCTGCGATCCTGGGCTGAGTTCGAGCTCCGACCGCGGCTGCTCTCGGTGCCGGGCGTGGCGCAGGTCTCGGTCATGGGAGGGCGGCTTCCGGAGCTCGCGGTGATCGCGAATCAGAGCTCCATGCGGGCCTTCGACGTGTCCCTCGGTGAGCTCGCGGGCGCCGTGGGGCGGGCCCACAGCACGGGGAGCAGCGGCTACCTGCCGGATGACGCGGGCCGTGAGCTCGAGGTGGCCCAGCGCGCGCGCGTGCAGAGCGAGGCCGACCTGGCCTCGGCGGTGCTCCGGACGGGCGGGAGCCGCCCGGTGCGCGTGTCGGACGTGGCCGAGATCGCGGTTCAGGGCGCCCCGCGCCGGGGGAGCGCGGGGGTCGCGCTCGGAGCCGACGGCGCGGCCGGGTCCACCGGCGGCGCGGTGTCGGCGGTGATCCTCGGGGTGACCAAGGCCCCAGGGACCAACACCCTCGACGTGACGGCGGCGGTGGATCAGATCCTCGCCGCGTCGAGCCCCCCCCGCGGCGCCCGCATCGACGCGCGCTTCGCGCGGCACGCGTCGTTCATCGAGCGAGCCGTGGCTCGCGTGCGGGCCGTGGCCTTCGAGGCCGCCGTGGTCGTGAGCGCCGTGCTCCTCGCGTTCCTGCTCAACCTGCGCACCGCCCTCATCGCCCTGTGCGCGCTCCCGCTCTCGCTCGGGATCACTGCCCTCTGGCTCGGGGCCACGGGCGGCGGGCTCGACGTCATGACGCTGGGCGGCATGGCCATCGCCATCGGCGTCCTGGTGGACGACGCGATCATCGACGTCGAGAACGTCCTGCGTCGCCTGCGGATCAATCGCGCCCAGCCTGAAGGCGAGCGGCGCGCCGTCCCCGAGGTGGTCATCGCGGCGACCGGGGAGATCCGGCCCGCCATGGTCCAGGCCACCTTTATCCTCGCCCTGGCGTTCCTCCCGCTCATGTTCCTCGAGGGGCTCGAGGGCAAGTTCTTCCGTCCGCTCGGGGCGACCTTCGTGGTCTCCCTGCTCGCCTCCCTCGCCGTGGCCTTGACGGTCACCCCGGCCCTCTGTCGCCTGCTCCTCCGTGGGACGGGCCCTGCCGCCGGCGCGGGCGGACACGGCCCCCTGGCCAGGCTCCTCCTCCGGCTGTACCGGCCCGTGCTCGGGCTCGTGCTTCGGGCCCGCGCGGCGGTGCTGCTCGGGGCCACCGCGCTGGTGGTCGCGGCGGGCCTGCTCGCGGCGCAGCTGGGCACCAGCTTCCTGCCGACCTTCCACGAGGGGATGGCCACCGTCTTTGTCTACGCGCCGCCCGGCACCTCCCTCGCGGAGAGCGAGGCCCTCGCGGACGCGGTGGTCACGCGGGTGGCCTCGGTGGAGGGCGTCGCCGCGGTGGCGCGCCGCACGGGGCGGGCGGAGCGGGACGAGCACGTGGAGCCGGTCTGGAACTCGGAGCTGGAGGTCGCCTTCGAGGACCCCTCCGAGGCGAGTCGCCTGCGGGGGCAGATCGGGGCGGCCCTCGCGGGCCTGACCGGGATCACCACCGGGCTCGGCCAGCCCATCGAGCACCGCCTGTCCCACGTCCTCTCCGGGACGGCTGCGGATCTCACGGTGGAGCTCTATCACGAGGACCGGGGGCAGCTGGAGGCCGCGGCGGCCACCGTCGCGGCGGCTCTCTCGGGTGTGCCGGGCCTGCGCAACGTGAACGCCCAGCGCACGCTGACCGTCGAGGGGCTGACCGTCGACTGGGACCGCGAGGCGCTGACCCGGGTGGGCCTGACCGCCGGTGAGGCGGCCGACCAACTCCGCCTCGCCGTGGAGGGAGAGCAGGTCGGGCGCCTGGTGGAGGGCGCGCGCTGGATGGACCTCGTGGTCCGCCTCGACCGCGACCAGCGCCGCAGCGCCACCGACGTGCGCGACGTGCAGATCGTGACCCCCTGGGGCGCGCGGATCCGGGCGGATCAGCTGGCGCGCATCGAGGTGGATGACGTGCCCGCGATGCTCCTTCGTCAGGGGGGGCGGCGGAAGGCCGTGGTCACCTGCGGGGTGGAGTCAGGATCTAACCTCGGGGACTCGGTCGAGGCGGCGCGCCAGCGCCTCCAACCCATCGGGCAGGCCATGGGCGTGGAGCTTCGTTATGCGGGGCAGCACGAGGCCGCCCAGCGAGGTCGCCGGACGCTGCTGCTGGCAGGGCTCGTGTCCCTGGGGCTCGGCGTCCTCCTGCTCCGCTCCACCGTGCGGAGCTGGACCGCGGCCATGGTCATCGCCCTCAACCTGCCCCTCGCGGCGGTGGGGGGCGTGCTGGCGCTCTTCCTCGTGGTGGACCAGCCGCTCGCGAACCTCGCCGAGCTCGTGTCCGGGAGCGGAGCCTTCCGGGCGCCGGTCGTGTCGCTGTCCACCCTCGTCGGCTTCGCCGCCCTGTTCGGCATCGCGCTTCGCGGCGGCGTCCTGCTCGGCGGACGCTGGGAGGCGCTGACGGCCGAGGGCGTCCCAGTGGAGGAGGCCATCCGCACGGGCATCGAGGACCGCATGGTCCCGATCCTCATGACCGCGCTCACCGCCGCCTTCGGCCTCCTGCCCGTGGTCCTCGCGAGCGGCGAGCCCGGGAC
>CAJQPT010000155.1 GCA_905480285.1 uncultured bacterium | reverse complement strand
CGCAAGGGCCTCCGCGACAAGCAGGAGGAGGTCGTGGTCGCGACGGTGGACGCGCTCATCGCCCGCCGCGACCGTGAGTCCATCGAGGACCTCGAGAAGCTCTTCGAGAAGACCAAGCTCGACGGGGTCCGCGCGGCCGCGCTCCGGGGCCTCTCCGCGCTCTACGACGGGGAGAACGAGTGGGTCGTCCGACTGAAGGGGCTCACCGACGCGGAGGACCTGGACATCCGGAACGCCGCGCTGGCCGAGATCGCCCGGCTGGGCCGTCGGAACATGGACGAGCTCTACATCGAGAAGCTCTCCGACGAGAACTGGTCCACCCGCCTGATCGCGCTCCGCGCCCTGGAGTCGCGGCGTGACCCCGAGGTGCTCGCGCCGATCATCGCCCGGATGTCCGCTGAGCAGGGGCGCATGGGGATCGAGTTCGGGGACACCCTCTTCCGGCTCACGGGGCAGGCCTTTGGCGCGCGCGCCAGCTCCTGGGAGCGCTGGCTCGCTTCCACGCCTGCCGACGAGATCGAGATCGTGCCCGAGGCCAAGCTGGAGGCCATCGTCGAGGCGAGCGAGGAGCGCAAGCTGCGCCAGATCTCGAGCGCGGCCTTCTTCGGCGTCCGGATCGAATCCCACCGCGTCCTCTTCATCCTCGACGTCTCTGGCTCCATGAACGAGCCCATGCGGGCCGAGTACGTCGGTGAACTGGGTCGCCCGAGGATCGACGTCGCGAAGGAGGAGCTCGCCCAGGCGGTCCAATCCCTGGACGCCGGCGCGCTCTTCAACATCGCGCCATTCTCGGGCGGCGTGGACAGCTGGCTCGAGGAGGGGGTCGTCGGCGCCGACGACTACTCACGGGAGGACGCGCTGGTCTACATCGACCGCCTGGGAGCGGCGGGGGGGACGAACCTCTACGGGAGCCTGGAGTTCGCGTTCGATGACCCGGACGTGGACACGATCTTCATCCTCTCGGACGGCGAGCCGTCGGTGGGGGACATCATCGACCCGCAGCTGATCCGCGAGGCCATCGCGGAGCGCAACGCGACCCGCAACGTGGTGATCAACACCATCGCGTTTGGCGCCGACCTCCAGGTGCTGGAGTGGCTCGCCGAGGACAGCGGCGGCACCCACGTCTCCATCGACTGAGCGGCGCGGGTGAAGGTCCTCCTCTCCCTCACGGTCGCGCTCGTCGCGCTCGCCCTGCTCTTCGCCTGGGGTGGGGTGGACCCGGGGGACGTCCTGGTGACCCTCGCGGAGGCGGACCTCCGGCTCGTGGCCCTGGCCTTTCTGATCCAGGGGCTGATCTACGTCTTCCGCGCGATCCGGCTGCGCGTCCTGCTGCTCGGAGCTGGCGGCGCCGACGTGTCGATCCCGGGGCTCACGGCGGCGTCCGCCGCGTGGATTCTCGACAGCCACATCCTGCCGGCCAAGGTCGGAGAGGCGAGCCTCGTGCTGCATCTCTCGCGGGTCGGAGTGCGAGCGGAGCACGGGCTCGTCGGCCTGGTGATGTCCAGGCTGCTCGACCTCTCGACGCTGCTCCTGGTCCTCGGGGCGGCCTGCGTCGCGATGGCGATCGCCGGGGACCACCCTGAGCTCCCCTGGCTGGGCGGGCTTGGATGGCTCGCCCTCGGGGGCTCGGCGATCCTGGGCGTCGTGATCCTGAGAGGCGAGCACCTCGTCCGCCTTGGACGGGGGCTGCTGGTCATGGCGCTGCCGCAGCGCTGGGGGGAGCGCGCGGGCGGGTTCCTCGCTCGCGTCGAGGACGCGCTGCGAGTCCTGCCGCGCCGATCCGTCCTGGGGGCGGCCATGCTAAGTCTGCCGGTCTGGGCCTGCGTCCTCGGTGTCTATGCGGCGCTCGGGGTGGGCGTCGGGCTCGAGGGTCTCGCGGCGGCGGACCTGCTCTTCGGCGCGAGCCTCGCGATCCTGGGGAGCCTCGTCCCGATCAACGGGTTCCTGGGCTTCGGGATGCTCGACATGGGCTGGGCATGGGGGTTCGCCGCGATGGGGATCCCGGAGGGTGAGGCGGTCTCGACCGGGCTCGCCTTCCACGCGCTCTACATCGTCGGGGTCGGCCTCCTCGGGGCGATCGGCCACGCGCAGCTCCTCTCGTCGAAGCGCTGAGGAGCAAGGTCCAGCAGCTGCCACGAGCGACGCCGGGGAGGGGCGGGTGCGTGCGCCGCAGGAGGCGTGGGGCGGGCCAGCGCGACGACGCTGTCCCGCGGGGTCACTTCTGGGCCCCGGGCACCTGTCCGTCTCCCTGACCTCGCACCAGAACATGGGTGGCGCCGGCGGTGAAGGGTCCGAAGGCCTCGGGCTCGCCGCCGTCGGGCCAGTGGACGGTCACCCCGTCGATGGCCGCCGCGTCTCCCAGGCCGACGTGGGCGTGGATCTGGTTCGCGGAGCAGAACCCGTAGGCCCCCGTGATCGTCCGCCAGCGGACCTCGTCGCCGAAGTCCACGCGGATCCGTGCCCCGACCACATCCTGAAGAGGCGGTCCCTCGGGGGTCACCACGCGGAAGCCGACCCACTTGCCGTCCGCGCCGACGTTCCGGAGGACGCGCGCCCGATCGCCGTTCTCCGAGAGGACGATGTCGATGTCGCCGTCGCCGTCGAGGTCGCCGAGCGCCAACCCGCGGGTGGAGCCGATGTAAGCCTCTCGAACGCCGCCCTGGGGCTTGACCTCCTCGAACTTCGCTCCCCCCAGGCCGCGGAACAGCTGGTTCGGCTCGGCGTAGGGCTTCTCCGGGTCGAACGTCATGGTCCAGCGCTGGACCCGCCCATTCCCGACGTAGAGGTCGAGGTTCCCGTCCTGGTCGAAGTCCGCGATCCCGAGCCCAAAGCCCGTGAACTGGAGGCTCGCCGCATGCAACCCGGCGTTCAGCGTGCGATCTCGGAAGACGCCCCTGCGGTTGACGTAGAGCGTGTTGCTCTCTGACCGCAGGTGGGTCATGAGCAGGTCGGGATCTCCGTCATTCTCCAGGTCGAGGACAGCGACGCCCATGCCGGCCTCGACGGCCCCGTTCATGTTGACCGCGCACCCCGAGAGGAGGGATCGATCCTTGAAGGTCCCGTCCTGGCCGTTGATCCAGAGCTGGTTGGCGGTGCCGTCGTTCGCGACGTAGACGTCCTGCCAGCCGTCGCCGTCGAAGTCGTCCACCACGACGCCGAAGCCGTTCCCGAAGGCGGACGAGAGCCCCGCGGCCTCCGAGCGGTCGCTGAAGGTCCCGTCGCCTTCGTTCATGAACAGGACGTCCTGAGCCGGGGCGTCGAAGTTGGTCGGGTTGCAGTAGTCCAAGCCGCCGCCAGCGCCCGTGCACGGGAGCTCTGCCCCCAGCGCCCAGTCCACGTAGTTCGCGATGAACAGGTCGAGGTCTCCGTCCTGATCAGCGTCGAAGAACGCCGCGCTGGCTCCCCACCCCGGGTGCCCGACGCCGGCGTCGATGGTCACATCGGAGAAGGTCCCGTCACCGTTGTTCTGCAGGAGGGCGTTGGGCCCCAGGTTGGTGACGTAGAGGTCGAGATCGCCGTCCTGGTCGTAGTCTCCCACGGCGGCACCGCGGCCGTTCCCCTGGTCTCCGGCGCCCGATCCCTCGGTCACGTCCTCGAATCGCCCTGAACCGTCGTTGCGGAACAGCCGGTTCGTGCTCGTGGTGCCGCCCGTCGCGGCCGGGTCGCCGGACTGCAGGCAGTAGACGTCGAGGTCACCGTCGCCGTCGAAGTCAATGAGCGCGATTCCAGCTCCAACGCACTCGGGCATCCGGAACCTCTGCTCGTCGTAGGCGACGTGCTCAAAGCCCAGGCCGGACTCCGCGGTTACGTCCTCGAACCAGACCTGGTCCCCTGTCGCCCCGTTGGTCTCGCGCGTCGGCGAGTCCCCTGAGCAGGCGCAGAGGGTCGCGGCGGCGAGCAGGAGCGTGGCCATCTGCCGGCGAGGCATGGGCCATGCGGCGCACGGGTGGACGCTCAACGGGCACCTCGCTTCGCCTGCTGGATGCGTGAGCGGATCTGGATGACACGTGCTTGGCTCGGGTCGATCTCCTCGGCCTCTCGGATCAGCCGCTCGGCGTCGGCGAGGCGGCCCACGGAGATGTAGAGGGACGCGGCGCTGACCCGGGAGGGGAGGAAGCGCTTGTTCAGGCGGTTCACCTGCTCAAACGCCGCGCACGCCTCGGCGGTGAGGCCGAGCTTGACGCTCGCCTCTGCCACCATCAGGAACGCTTGAGCGTTCCTGGGCTCAAGCTCGCAGACGCGCAGGCCGGACTCCCGCGCCGCGGGGGTGTCTCCCTGCAACATGCAGATCTCCGCTCGCGTCAACTGCCCGAGACTTTGATCGGGCGAGAGGGCCACCGCGCGATCGATCGCTCTCCGCGCCTCAGGCAAGTTCCCGAGGGCCCGCTGCACGGTGGCGAGATTGATCCAGATACCGAATCGATCGGCGCCTGACTCCACGAGGCCATCGAGGAGGCCCAGCGCCTTCTCCCAGTCTTCGAGTTCGATGTAGATGCCCGCGAGGTTGTTCAGGGTGACCTCGTCCCCAGGGTAGTACTCGAGGAGGTCGATCAGGACTCGAATGGCTCGCCCGTTCTCTCCCTGACCGCTGAGCGAGGCGGCGTAGCTATTCCGTTGTCCGTACCCCTTTCCGAGCTCTTGCAGGCTCGCGCCGCTCGCGTGCGGGATCATGGTCCGCGTGGCGCCGAGCCCCGCTTGGAGGGCGACCTCTGCCTCGTCGACGCGCCCGAGCGCCTGCAGGGTGAGGCCATAGGCGTAGAGCGCAGGCTTCAGGGTCGGGATCACTTCGAGCGCGTGCTCAAGCGGCTCCAGCGCCTCGGCTGCGCGATCGAGGGAGACGAGCGCCTCTCCGACGCTGGCCTCGGCCAGCGGAGCGGCAGCTGCGGGGGCCAGCGTGGCAGCGGTACGGAAGCTCGAGAGCGCCTGCTCCACGTCGCCTTGATCCATGTAGACGTATCCGAGACGGTGGTGAGCGGCAGCGCTCTGGGGGAGCTCTCTTGTGGCGGTGAGGAGCCGCTTGGAACCCTCCTCGATCTCTCCCATCTCGACCCTTGCGATGCCGAGGCGGAAGTTCCAGACCGGATCGTCCGGATCGAGGGTCAGGGCGTTGGCGTAGGACAGCGCTGCCTCGTTGGTGAGGTCGTTCGCCTCATAGAGGAGCGCGAGGCGGCCGTGGGACGCAGCGCTCGCCGGCCGCGCCTCGACCTGAGCCACGTACTGGCTGATGGTCTCCTTGATCAGGGGCCCCAGAGAGCTCTCATCCTGAGGCCGCACCGGATCGATCGGACCCGGCTGACCGCAACTCGCGGCCAGGAAGAGGGCCAGGCAGGGAAGGCTCTTTCGTGTTGTGGAGATCATTGTTTCGCTCTGTCTTAACCTAGCGTGCTGGCGGCGAGGACGGAGGGTGAAGCCCAAGTCCTCTGGCGGCTGCGTGGTCGGCTCGTGGACGGCCGGTGGTCGGGGACCGGGGGCTCAGCGGCGGCCCGCGGGCACGGGTGGCGTGTTCTGGGCCAGGCCTTGCCCAACGGCTCGATTCCGGGCTCAGCCCGCTCCGGAGGAGCCTCCGCTCCATCGACCGGGTGACTCCTCAGGTATCGTGGTCCGCACGATGAACGCCCCTGATCAAGACCGGAGCCACGAAGACTCATCCGGAGCCCGGTCCCGGAACCGCCGTGTGGGGCTCGTGATCGAGCTCCGCCCGGAGATGGAGGCGCGCTACCGGGCGCTGCACGCGGACCCCTGGGAGGCCGTGCTGCGCCGGATCACGGGGTCCAACATCCGCGACTACTCCATCTATCTCGCCAGGGTCCACGGCCGCCTCCTGCTGTTCAGCCACTTCCGCTACGTGGGTGAGGACTTCGAGCGGGATATGAGCCGGATCGCCGACGACGAGGAGACGCGGCGCTGGTGGCGGGAGACCGAGCCCTGTCAGATGACCCTGCCGGGGACGCCGGATGGGGAGCAATGGCTCACGGCGGAAGAGGTCTTCCACCACCCTTGAGGATCACAGTTCGTCCACAACGCAGAGAGCCCGACGCCCCGATGGAGGGGCGCCGGGCTCGTCCGGTCTTGGGGGCAGGCGTCGCTCAGCGGCGCCTGGACGCCTTGAGCCGCTCGATGGCCGCGCGCGCGTCGCGCTCGGCCGCCGTGCCCTTGTGCTTGTCCCGG
>CAJQPT010000154.1 GCA_905480285.1 uncultured bacterium | reverse complement strand
CGTCTTCTGACTCTCGGCGGTCATCAAGATGTCTTCGATCCGACCGTTCTCGTAGACCGCCACCCGGCGCTCCTCCGGCTCCACCGCGTTCACCGCGATCGTCTGAGTTCGCAGCGCCTCGGCCTCCGCGGCCTTCTCCTCTGCGGACTTTGTCGCCGCGGCGGCGCCGGACTTCTTGGAGCGTCGACGAGTCTTCTTCGCCAAGCGCCCTTCAGCATCAGCGTCGCGCTCGGCGTCGCGATCGGCGTCGGGCCCGGCGTCGGGCTCAGCGTCGGGCTCAGCGTCGGGGTCTCCCTCGGAGCCCGACCGGCCCGTGGCCTTCTTCCTCGACCGGCGACGGCGGCGCTTCTTCCTGCCGCCTTCGCCATCAGGTCCGGAATCGCTCGAATCGGAGGACTCGCCGCCGTCGACGGACCGGCCTTCTTCTGACTCCTGCTCCCTGGAGAGCCCTTCGCCTGAGCGGGTCTCCGCCTCACCGTCTTCGGAGGGCTCAGTCCGACTCGACTTGCGACGGGACTTCCGGCGGGTCCGCTTCTTGCGGCCCCCCTCGGGCGGGTCCTCGTCAGCGCTCGCGTCATCGGAACCAGAGCGGCCGCGACCGCCAGCGAGTTCGTCTTCCTCGCCGGGGATGGCGTCCACCTCGGCCGAGTCCTCATCATCCCCGTCACCGCGCTTGCGGCGGCGACCGCCACGGGAACCGCGCCGGCGCCTCTTGCGCCCGCCGCGCTCATCGGAGTCGCCGCTCTCATCAGAGTCGTCGCGACCTTGGGAGTCCGTGCCTTCAGAGTCGCGGGGTTCGGCGGCCTCTTCGCGGCTGCCGGAGTCTTCCCGGGGAGCGTCGTCAGGGTCGGCCTTCGGTGCGGAACGGCGCCTGGAGCCCCGTGACCTTGAAGCCTTGGAACGGGACACCTTGGAGCGGGAGCCTCCCTCGCCGTCCTCCTTGGCCTCTACCGAGTCACGGTCCGCGCCAGAATCCGGGCTCGCGCCTGAGGGCTCCTCTTGGCCAGAGGTCCCCCGCGCATCAGAGTCTCTCCGCGCATCAGAGTCTCCCCCCGCACGAGAGGACGCGGCTTTCTTTCGGACTGGCTTCTTCCGGACGCGTCGCTTGCGAGCCGGCTTCTCGGACGAGCTGCTCGACGCTTCGGCCGAGTCGGAGCCCGAGGCGCCGGAGCCAGACTCGATTCCGGCGCCGAAGCCGCCGGTGCCGGTCTCATCGGGGCCTTCCCACGAGGGGAGGCGGCTCGAGAGGGCGCGAAGAACCATCGAGTCAGCAGAGAGGCCTCTGCTGACGGGGTGCTGATCTGTCATCGTTGTAAAGCGCCCACCGAGGTGGCGCGCGCCCCGTCATCCATCCCCCTCCGTGGAGGGGTTTGGGACCAGGCGCAGCGTCGACAACCGCGGGGCGCGTCGCGGCCCGCGATGGGCCGCTGGGTAACTGTGTTTCGAAGGGTGGGCGCGCGGCCGAATAGATTCGGCGCTGCGCTCCGGCGATCCCCGCACGGGTGGCGGGGCTGGACTTGGTCGGGATTGGTCGCTGTTCAGGCCGGAGACCAGTCAAACTGGCCTCAGGACCGCCCCACAGATGGCGGGGTGCAGCGGGTCCTTCTGGGGCTCGTCCGGGGATGACTCCCTGGCTTGATTGGACTCTCGCAGAGCCCATCCCCTGAGTCGAACATCCCCGCCCAAAAAAGGACGGAGGCAGCCCTGAGGGGCCCAGGAGTGGGGTTGCGCCCCCACTCTCGGCCTCCCGAGCGGCGCCCCTGACCCGGGGGCACCTGGCCCCGATCGGGGCAAGTATCGGGGTCGGAGACCCGCCTTCACGGGGGTCTCCGACCCGAGGATCTCACTCAGGATCTTCGTCGAGGAGCGCCTCGACCTCATCCGCGAGACGGTTCTTGCGGCGCTGAAGTTCTTGCTGGAGCAGGAACTCGGCGTCCTCGGAGTTATGCACGAGGGACGGCGTGATGAAGATCAGGAGGCTGCGGCGGTCGCGGGACTCGTTGCGGTACTTGAAGAGCTCGCCGAGGACCGGGATGCGCGAGATGTACGGCACCCGGCTCAGGATCTTGGTCTCCGCGTCAGTCGTCAGGCCGCCGATGACCATGGTCTGGCCGCTCTCGAAGATCATCTGCGTGAACAGGGTGGAGGAGCGGGTTCGCGGCAGCGCGATGGACCCCTCACCGCCGGCGGAGCCGACCGTGAACACATCGAAGCCCGCCGGAGCGAGGGCGCTCGCGCCCGTTCCCGAGAGGCTCGTCTCCTTCGGGATGACCTCCATGCGGATCTTCCGGGTACCCGGAATGACGTTCGGGCGCACGAGCAGTTGGAAGCCGATCTCAACGGGCGACCCCTGGGCCTCGGCCACGGTCAGCTGGAGACCGCCGGCCTGTCCCTGCTCGGACTTGGCCTCAGCGTAGCGGACCGTCTCCCCCACGAAGATCGTCGCCTCGTTGCCGTCGAGGGTCACGATCTTGGGGGCCTGGATGACCTCTGACTTCGTGTCCCGCTGGAGCATGCGCAAGGTCGCCTGCACCTGGTTGAAGCTCAGCGCGCCGAAGATCGTCGCGGGGACCTGGGTGATCCCTGCGTTGGTGGCGCCGCCCGCCGGGTCGTTCCCGGCGTAGGGTCCGAACCCGGTGTCCGAGGCGATGATGCTGTCCTCCCAGCCGCCCTCGCCCATGCTGAAGGGAAGCTCGATCGGGATCTGCCCGCCGGAGATGGAGACCCGGGCGCCCTCGTCGCCGTAGTCGACGCCGAGGTTGAGGAGGTCCGAGTTCGCTGTGGACACGAACTTCAGGTCGACGAAGATCTGCCCGGGCTCCACATCGAGGCGGCGCAGGATCTCCTGGATCGTCTCGTGCACCTGCGTCGTGTCGCGGACGAGGATCACGTTCTGTGACTCGATGAACGTCAGGTCACCCGTGTCAGAGAGCGCGCCGTCAAGCGCGGCGAGGATAGAGAAGTGCTCGGAGGCCGGCCCTGTCGGGGGCTGCGATTGCCCCTCCACAAACTCACTCTTCAGGACCGCCGCACGGGAGCTCTTCGGCCGGATGTAGCGCAGTTGATAGCTACGGGTCACCTTCTGCATCTCCAGTTGAGCAGGGTCGACCACGCTCAGGATGTTCCGCGCCTTCTCGACGACGGTGTAGCCCCGCGCCTCGCAGATCTGCTCCAGCGCATCGCGCCAGGGGACGTTCTTCAGGCGGAGCCTGATCGTCCCCTCGACCTCGGGTGCGATGACGACGTTGGCATCCGCCGCCTTCGCGATCGTGGAGATAACCTCCCGGATGTCCTGGTCGTCGAAGACGAACTCGACGCGAATCGGGCTGCTGATCGTCAGAACGCCGGACTTGTCCTCCTCGACCACGCAGCCTGCAGACTCCGCGGCGTAGTCCAGCGCATCGCGCCAGTACACGTCCGACAGCTTGAGCGTCTTGACCTTCGCGTCCCCCCCCGCGAGGATCACGAGGTTGGCGCCAGACTTCTCGCGGAGGTACTGGACGACCTCGGAGAGGTCTCGCTCGACGATGTCGATGTCGACTCGGGCGTCGAGGCTAGGCACCTGGGCGTTCGCGAGCGGAGTGAGCGCGGCCAGGCAGAGGCCGATCGCGTTGAGGCGGTTGATGAGTTTCACCAGGAGTCCTTCTGTCCGACGAGCGGACGGTAGTTTGCTTGGAGTGGCGTTGATTGTTGATTGAACGGTGCGGAGCTCTGGGGCGGCAGCACCCCATCGCGCTCGAGCGGAGCGCGACTCAGAACTCTCGCGTCACGATGGCGCCGCGGAAGATGAAGTCGACCTCGTTGGGCCGCACGTCGTGAACGACGAGCTCGTCTCCCACCGGGTCGCCGATGGTCTTGCGCTTGCCGTCGATGATGATCACGGGCTGGAGCCCCTCGATGATGGCGACGCCGCCGACCTTGAACTCCGCCCGACTGAAGTCGCGGAGGATGGTGGCTTCCTCGGAGAGGAGGATCAGCCAGTTGGCAAGCTCCTCGCGCTCCGGGTCGTCCACCAGCAGGTCCAGGGAGTCCTCGATCGCATCGAAGGCGTCGAGCGCGTACTCGTAGCGGAACCCCTCGATGTACCCGACCATGGTGTCGCCGACGGTCTGAAGCGCGGTCGCGCTTGGCCCCTCGATCGCCTTGCTCCGATCCAGCGCGAGGCGCAGGACCTCCAGCGGGTCCGCGACCATGGTGTCCAGCCGCTTACGCGCCGGACGATACGTGATGCGCCCCTCGTCCTCGATCCGGCCGAGATCCTCTGCGATGCGGAGGATCAGCTTCTCGAGCTCGCTGCGCTGGACCATTCGCTCCAGGACGGACTTGGCGGCGATCGACGCGGCCCAGTATCCCTGCGCCTCCTCGACGCGGGCCACCAGCTCATCCACCTCTTCCTGTTGGCGCTGGACCGTCCACGCATTCGGGTCGTCCACGCGCGCTGGTACCCGGGGATCGACCAGCGGGTCCCGACGGCCGCGGGCGCCCTGGTAGCGATAGGTCTGGAGGGTCAGCGCCTGACGACGGACACCGATCTTGCCCGAGAGCAAGTCACGCTTTCGCTCGTAGCTCCGGATCTCGACCTCGCCCTCATCGGCGCCAGGAGGGACGTACTTGTACGTCTCGACGTCGAGGACGATCGCGTGGCTCGCGATCCCCTCGTCCAGGATCTGCCGGCGGTTCGCCGACTTGATGCTCAGGGAGGACACCGCCATGAAGCGGCTGTGGGTCTCGATGCGGTTCAGGAAGTCGAGCACTTGGAAGGTGTCGCCGGCCAGTCGCCACTGGTACGAGACGCGTTCGAACGCCGAGCGTGTGCGCTGCCGCGAACTCGCCTGGGACGTGGGCCTGAACCCTTGCGAGGAGACTCCCGCCTCCTGCATGTACTCCTGGAAGTCGCGGATGACGTTGTTAAGGTCCTTCGTATCCGGGAGGATTTCGCGGATACGATCCGAGATCTCCCGGAGGATGATGACCTCTTGCTCCACCTCCGGCGTGGACTGCACGGTGGTGCGTGACCTCTTGATCTGGTCACGAAGGGAGACGACCTCGGCCTGCGCCGTGTTCACGTTCCCGAGCTCACTGTAGATGAGGTAGCCAAAGAGGAGCGCGAGGCCTGCGGTGATGCCGCAGAAGGCGGACCAGAACTGCTTGTCCTTCACTGGTCTTCCCCCTGTGCCGCTTCGCGGTTCTTGAGGCGGTCCTGCGGGCTGAGCAGGTTCATCCGGAGCGGGAACGACCAGGTCACGGAGGGGATGAGGGTCTCATCCGGCTGCTCCTGGGTCGCCTGGAGCGGCTCGGGCGCCTCGAACATCCCCATCAAGGACGAGAGTGAGGGGTCCTCGAGGTCCTCCGCGAAGTTCGCCAGCTGCGCGTAGGCCTCCGCGCCGGAGACGCTGTCCGCGGACAACTTGCCGAAGCTGTTCCTGTCCGACTTCACCTCGGCGTCGAGATTGTTGAACCAGATGAAGTGGTCCACGCCCTCCCGGCCGGCGTGGACGACGTCGATCATCTCGTCCAGTGTCTTGGTCCACAGGACCCGGTTCTTGGTGATCTCGGCGAGCGTCTGCTCGCGCTGGGACCGCGTCGAGATCTCGGCCTTGAGGCTGTTGTGGTAGTCGACCTGCCACTTGAGGCCTGAGAGGTCAGCCTGGAGCACGTCCCTGGTCGTCTCAACGTTGGCCTTGACCCCGAAGTGGAGGTAGCCCCAGTAGGCGAAGAGCGATGTGTTGAGGAGCACGGCCGCGCTGATGGCCGCGATCATTCCGATCGGGGACTTCGCTCTGCGGCGGTACTCTTCGGGAAGGAGATTGACGCTGATCATTGGTTCACCACCCGGGACGCGAGTCCGACGGCAACGACGAGGGACGGGGCCCAAGCCTCGAGTTCTTCGACGTCGACCCGGTTGACGTCCACGCGGAGCCCCTCGAGGGGGTTCCAGAGGCGCGTCGGCCGAGCGACGGCCTGTTCGACGTACTCGGCAGCCCCAGGCGCGAGGACCCCCCCACCGGAGAGCAGGACCTCCGTGACCGTGAGGCCTTCGTTGTGTTCGACGTAGTCCATGGAGAGCATGAGCTCAGAGGCGAGGTCTTCGAGGACCGGACCGATGGCCGTTCGTACCTCGGCCTGATGGTCCTCCGAGGTGCGCTTGACGGCCTCGGCTTCGAAACCCTCAAGGCTGAGGCGGCGTGCGACGGCCTGGGTCATGTTCGCGCCGCCGATGGGGATCTCGCGGCTGAAGCAGCTGACCCCGCCGCGCATCACGTTGATGGAGGTGACGCGCGAGCCCACATCGACGAGGGCGGTCGCGCGGGCGTCTCTCCCGTCGGCAGCCTCGGAGACCGGCATCACGCAGAGCTCCCAGGCGTTGGCGATGGCGAACAGGTCCAGGTCAATCGCGATGGGCAGCAGGCCCGCGCTCTGGATCATCTGAGCCTGGCCGTTCAGGCGCTCGGACTGGCAAGCCGCCACGAGGACGGACATCTCCGGGTCATCCTGCGTGCCTCGGCGGAGCGGGAGGCAGTCCAGGATGAAGTCCTCGTCCGACGCGACGATCTTGTCCGCCTCGAACTGGATCGCCTGCTGTAGCTCGGTGTCCGACATGGCCGGCATGGACAGGTAGCGGACCACCGTGTCCTGCCCGGACACGCCGGATACGACCCGCTTGGAGCGGAAGCGGCCCTCCTTGAAGACCTGCTTCACGGCATCATCGATGCTCCCTCCGGGGGGAAGCTCGGCGCGGCTGAAGCCGGTGATGACCGGCTCCTGCCCCTCAAGCGTGATCTCGACGGCCTTTACGACCGAACTCCCGAGGTCGAGTCCGACCACCCTCTTCTTGCTCCGAAACACTTGCCTTGCCCGTTGGTTGGGAGGCCGCACTCGATGGGGTTGCCCCGGCGGCTTCACTGGCTCTGTCGTCCAGCCCCATCAAAAGGGTTGAGTGGCCGTCCCGAAAAAGAACAGCAAAGGGCCTTCACGGGGCTGCGAGCGGGTTTCCCCGCCTGGTCTGCAGCGCCGTCAGGGCCACTCCGAGCGACCCCGTGGCTCGGCCCGGGACCGGGAACAGCGCTCCCGGGAGAATCCCCCGAATGTGCGCTCGGAGTCGCGGCGATCACCCGGGCCCGGCGCCGAGAGGCCCCCTTCCGACCGGGCACGGCATGGCGCGGCTCCGAAGCCGAGCCAGGGGCTTCTCAGCTGGCGCTCTCGCGCTCCCCGAAGCCAGAGGCGAAGAGCTCCGCCAGACCGGACAGGAGTCCCTCTGCCCCGTCCCCATCCGCGCTGAGCTCCAGCTCGGTTCCCTGCCGCGCCTCGAGGGTCATGAGCTCGAGGATGCTCTTGCCGTTCACGTCACGGGACTCATCCCCGGCGGAACGGATCCTGAGAGAACAGGCGTATCCCATGGCAAGAGAGACGATGGCGTGACAGGGGCGGGCATGCAGGCCCGCCTCATTGACAACCTTGACGTTGCGGCAGTTGGTCATGATCAAGTCCTCTGACGCGGTGCCCAGGCACCACAGCGAGGCTCAGATCGAGGACATCTCCTTGAGGAGCCCGACCAACTGTGGCTTGGTCTTCGCCTGGAGTGCAAACGCACGGAAGTCCGTGTCCCGCGCCAGCTTCGCGATCCAACGCATCATCTCGAGGTGATCCTCGGGATCATATTCCTCGGTGGCGTTGTGGGGCCGGATCACGGTGAAGAGGATCTGGACCGGTGCTCCGTCCACGGCCCGCCACTCCAACCCCTCCTTGCAGACGGCCAGTGAGCAAACGGCCTCCGCGAGCCCCTCCACCTTCACGTGCGGGATCGCGACGTTCATCCCCACGCCGGTGGACGCGAGCGCCTCCCTGTCATGCAGCGCCTTTCGGATCGCCTCTCCGAGGTCCTCGTTGACCAGTCCCGAGGAGACGATCTGCGCGGCGACCTCGTCGAGGGCCTCTTCCTTCGACTCAGCCTTCATCTTCAGGATGCAGGCCTTCGACTTGAAACGCTTGTACCAGTCCATGGAGGCAGTGGGTGACGGAGCAGGTGGCCATGGGTTCATGGGCCGCCGGTGGGGCGATTCTAACAAGTTGAGCGCGACTCGGCTGGACGGGCATCTCCGCCCCGTCGGCGGCCCCAGGCCGCGCCCCGTCCCGAGTCTGTGCGGGCCAGGCGCCGGGACGGTCCGGACCGTCCCCATGCCCCGGAGGGTCCACCTCGCGGGGCCCCGCTCCGCTCGAAACCGAGAGGCCCCGCTTGAAACCGAGGGCGGCCCGGCTGGATCAAAGTCCAGCCGGGCCGCCCCATAGGCCACAGGACCCAGGGTCCCGCGGCAGCAGACATCGGTCAGGCGACCCCGTGGTTCCTCCGGGGCTCCAGCTTCGCCTTGTCGTGCTGCTTGCGCAGTTGGCGCCCCATCCGGTCGATCGCCTCGTAGAGCGCCTCCCCGAATGCGTCCCTGTGGACGTTGGCCACAAGCGTTTGCCCGCGGCCCAAATTTGCGACCAGTTCCACCCGGTGCGTTCGGGCGTCCTTCTCGAGGCGCGCATCCATGGAGATGATCTCCTGATTGAAACGCTCGAGCGCAGCTAGACGCTCCTCGACGAGGTTGCGGTAGCGGCTCGGGTAATCGTGATGCAGGATCGACACTTTGGTCTTCATGCGTACCTCCTGGAGCGTGGGTTTCGAGTTGTCCTGGTGATCCACCGGCAGTCCGGCGGGCCCCGATCGACCCTGCGACAAAGGAGCGCAGACGTCAAGGCCTCTCTTCCCAGCCGACCCCTGGGGCCCCCCGAATGCACTTTCTTCAGGAATCCTCCGGCGGTTGGCGTCCCAACAGGCGCCTGTCCTGGGGAGAGCCCCCCACGGGGTCCCGGGGCCCCGGGTCACGCCTGACGATGAGCCGCGTCAAGCGGAGTCACCCCGAGGGCCCTCGCAGGCGGGAGCGCCGCCATCAGAGGCCGTGGCTGCAGGGGGGCCGGTCTAGACGGGCCCCACCGGAGGGTCCGCTCGCTCCAGATGACCCTCGCCTGGGAGGCGAGGGCGATTCAGCGCCGCACAGGTGAAGCGCGAACCCGCTGATTGGCGAGGCGCCCGTGTCGCGAGGCTGCGCCGTGATGAGCCCGCTGCCCGCAGTTCCCGCCGCCTTTAGAGGCCGCCGCCAGGGAAAGCCGCTGTGCCGCGACTCAGTCGAGGAGCCCGGGGACCCCGGCGGGGCCTCGATCTGGCCCCACGAAGGTCGGCTCGTCGTAGAGCACACGCACCATGTAGAGACCTCTGGCGGGAGCCGTAGGGCCCGCCAGGCTCCGATCGCCGGACGCCAGAGCTGCGCTGACATCGTCAGGCGACATGGCCCCCTTGCCGACCTGGATCAGCGTGCCTGCGATGGTCCTCACCATGTTGTAGAGGAAGCCGTCCCCCTGAACGATGATGGCGAAGCGTTCCCGCCGGGCCACCAGCCGCAGGTGCTGCACCGTGCGGACCGTCGACTTGCGCGGCGACCCGGCGGTGGCGAACGCGGCGAAGTCCCGCCGCCCGATGATGCGCGCGGCGGCCGCCTTCATGGCCGCGCGGTCCAGGGGCGCGGGATCCCAGTGCACGTGCTCCACCCCCAGCGCTGGCCGGTGTCGCGTGCTCTGCACCACGTAGGCGTAGCGCTTGCCGCGCGCATCGAAGCGCGCATGAAAGTCATCCCTGCACGTCTCGGCCCTGCGGATGCGGACCCCCGCAGGCAGGTGCGCGTTCAGCGCGTGCCGGAGGCGGTCATCGTCCAGGCGGGTATCCACGTGGAAGTGGGCCACCTGCCGGAACGCATGGACCCCGGTATCGGTTCGACCGGCGCCGTGGATGGTGACGATCGTCCCCAGGAGGTCGGCGAGACCATCCTCGATGGACGCCTGAACGCTGGCGAAGCCGTCCTGGCGCTGCCACCCGAAGAAGAGCGAGCCGTCGTATGCGACCTCGATACGGACGTTGCGCAGCGCCATGACGCCGCGAGGATAGCCGCTCAGACGTGACGCTTGCGCTGGTAGGAGCTCGGGATCCCGAGTTCCTTGCGGTACTTGGCCACCGTTCGCCGCGCGACCGCGAGGCCGGAGTCCCCCAGCGCCTCGACGATCGCCTCATCCGAGAGGGGCGCCGAGGGGTCCTCGTCATCGATCAGGTGCTTGACCCTGATCCTCACCGCCTCCGTGGCCGCGGCCCCGCCCTCTCCCGCCGTGGATGTGGAGGTCTGGAAGAACTGACGCAGCGGGAGGATCCCGAAGGGCGTCTGCATGGACTTTCCAGCCACGGCTCGGCTGATGGTGCTGGGCGCAAGCTCGAGCTCTGCCGCGAGCTCGGTCATCGAGAGGGGGCTTAGGCCCGAGAGCCCATCGGTCATGAAGAGGGGCTGTCGGCGGATGACACCCTCGGCGACCCGCAGCAGCGTCACGCCCCTCATCTCCACCGCTTCGGCGACGGATCGAGCGCGGTCGACCTTGCCCCTCAGGTAGCCCCGAGCCTCCCCATCGAGGGCACCGCCACCGAGGAGTTCCTCCGCCATGGGGTCGATGGTGACCGACGGCAGGAGGCCCCGAACGAGCTCCACGCTCACGAGCTCCCCGTCCTTGTGGACCATCACGTCCGGCTGGATGGTGGGCGCTGCGTCCTCGGTTAGGTGCGCGGCCGGCCGGGTCTCGAGCTGGCCGAGGACGCCGAGGAGCCGGTCGAGCTCGCCGAGCTCGAGCCCGAGCTTGGCGGCCACCGACGGGCGACGGTTACGAGAGAGCTCGAAGAGGAAGTCCTCGAGGAGTGAACAGAGGAGCGCGTAGTCCCCGTCGGTTGGATCGAGCTGAAGGAGGAGCGCCTCGACCGACGAGCGCGCGCCGATCCCGGCGGGTTCAAGCTGCTGGAGCTCTCCGATGGCTCGCCCCAGCAAGCTCCACCCTGACTCCGTCCCGGCGAGCGCGATGTCCGCGGCCACGGCGAGCGCCATCAGCTCCTCGTCGCTGTCGCCGAGCAGGCCAGATGGGTCGAGGCAGTCGACGAGGAATCGCACCCACTCCCGCAGCTCTCCCCCAGCATCCCGCGCCGCCAGCTGCTCCTCGACGGTGTCCGAGAGGGAGAGGCTCCGGTCAGGCTGAGCCATGAGCAGCGCGTGGTGGTCGTCACTGGCCCGCATGGCGGCTGCGCGCGAGCGCGAGGGCTCGAGGACTCCCCGGTCGGAGGTCAGCTCGGGACGCGGGGCCTCCACGACGAGGGCCTCGTTCCCCTCAGCCTGCTCCATGAGCCAACCCTCAAGGTCCGCTCCTGGGAGCGCGAGCACCTCGATGGCCTGCAGCATGCGCGGCGCCAGGACCATGTCCTGGCGCTGGTGCAAACCGTGATTGAGCCCGAGCTTCGCCATCGGGGGGACTATCGGCCGATCGCGCCGAATCCCGTAGCCCCGCCTTCGCCCGTAGCCTGGCCTTCGCCCTGAGCCTGGCCCCGGCCCCTCAGCCCTGGCGGCGCCGGATCGCCCGGCGGTCCTCGAGGGCGTCCTCGAGGACTCCCTTGTGGAGGTACTCGATGGCGCTGCCCGCCGGCAGCCCCCTGGCGAGGCGGCTGACCGTGAGCCCCTCGACCCCCGACGATTCGAGGGCGTCGAGCACGAGCAAGGCCGTGGCCTCCCCCTCCTTGTCCGGGTCAGTGGCGAGGATCACCTCCTCGACCCTCCCCCCCTGGACCCGAGCGAGCAGCGCCTTCACGGCGAGGTGCCGCTCCTCGGTGCCGTCCGCTGGATTCAAGGCCCCCATCAGGACGTGATAGCGGCCCTTGAAGACCCCCGCCCGCTCCAGAGCCTCCACGTGACGAGGCTCCTCGACGACGGCGAGGGTGGTGGTGTCGCGCTCGGGATCCGAGCAGACCTCACAGGTCTTCCCCTCGCAGACGTTGCCGCACTCCGCGCAGCGGCGGGCGCTCTCGAGGGCCACGGCTAGGCCGTCCCGGAGGCCGCGGCCCGCGGAGGCGTCCCTCAGGACGTGGAACGTGAGGCGCTCCGCACTCACCCGGCCCACGCCAGGCAGGGCCTCAAACGCGCGGACGAGCGACTCGACAGGGGCGGGGTAAGCCATGGTGGGTAGTCAGCGGGGACGGCTCGGGCTCTCAGGAGAACCACGGCAGCTGAACACCGCCTGTGATCTGTGTCAGTCGCTCGATCCGCTGGCGCTTGGCTCGCGCCTGGGCGTCGCTCGTGGCCGCGAGGACGAGCTCCTCGAGCCCCGCCCGGTCCGAGGCGCGGAGCGCCTCCTCTGAGACCTGAATCCCAAGGACCTGGCCCAACCCGTCCACGGTCGCGCCGACGACACCGCCTCCGGCCGAGCCCTCGATACGAGCCTCGCCCAGCTCCTCAAGGGCCTCTCGGACCCTCCGGTCCATCTCCTGCGCCTGGGACAGCAGGTTGCCCATATCTCCGAAGGCTCCGGTCATGGCTGATCTCTTCAGGACGCCGGGCGCCCCTCTCTGGGTCTGGTGGTCTGGGAACTACTGGCGAGTGGCGTTGTGATCTGCTGGCACGAGAGGGCGTGAGCGCCCCGGCGGCGTCCCGTCAGTCTTCGACCCTGCCGCCGAAGAGCTCCGTGATCTCCTGAGTGAAGCCGTCCGCGCTGCCCCCACCGCGGTGGATCTCCAGCTTGAGGGTGACCTCCTCGCCGGACACCGCCTGGAAGGCGGACTCGATGGATGACCGGGACTCGGGGCGCTCGATGAAGGCGAGCTCGGGCTCCGTGAGACCGCGGACCTTGAGCGGCGAGACGTTGTTGCTCTCGCGCACAAGCTCAGCCTTCTTGGAGAGCAGCTCGGCCAGGTCTCCCGAGCGCCGCCCAAGCTCGCGTAACAGCCCCGTCCACCGATCCGCCGTGCTGTTCGTCTGGACCCGGGCAGCGGAGTTGCCTGCCGCCCGGCGATCGCGCGCCGACGGGGGGCGGCGATCCGGGGACGGCTGGACCCGGACCTCGGCCTGAGCGGGGCCAGCAGAGGGCCCAGGCTCCGACGGGGCCGCGGGTCGCGGCTGAGCCCCACGCTGAGAGGGGGGCACATAGGCGCTCGAGGCCGCGACAGAGCCAGCCCCCGAAGCCTGGGGCGGCGCGGCTGCGGGGGGCGCCACCGGGGTCGATGGGCGCGGCGCAGGAGCCGGCCCTGAATGGGGATGCCCGGACTGGGTATGCCCGGACTGGGGATGCCCGGACTGGGGATGGTCCCCTTGCCCTTGTACGCCACGCGGGGACGCCGCCTGCGGCGCTCCACCGAGGCGCGCCTCGAGCGCCTCCAGCCGCCGGCACATCTCCTCGAGAGGCATGGTCGCCTCCGGCCGGCAGAGGTCCAGGAGCGTCGTCTCCAGGACGAGACGGGCGTGAGCCCGCATGTGGACCGGCCCCATGCGCTCGCGGGCATGAAGCAGCTCCTGGAGCATCAGCTCGACCCGGCCAGCTCCGAAGGACTTGGCGAGGCCGGCCATCCGCGCCCGGCTCTCGGCGCTCGCGGCCCCGGCGGCCATGGGCGCATCTTCGCCGACGAGGGCGAGGACCAGGGCGGTGCGGACGTATCCAAGCAGCGCATCGAGGAACGCCGGCTCCTCGCCTTCGCGGGCGGGGAGCGCGCCCAGCAGCGCCGGCGGATCGGCTGCGAGGATCGCGCTCAGCACGGCCTCCACGGCCTCGCTTGTCCCCTCCCCCGCGAGCCGCTCGGTGTCCGCGATACGGGGCGACCGGCCCACCTGGGCGAGCAGTTGATCAGCGAGGGAGAGCGCGTCGCGCATTCCGCCTCTCGCGAGCCGCGCGATCTGCGCGGTGACGCCGTCCTCTGCTTCGATCTCCTCGGCGGCGAAGACCTCGTCAAGGCGAGCCTGGATCTCGGTCTCGGAGAGCGCCGAGAGGCGCAGGACCTGACACCGGGACACCACGGTGTCGGGGACCTTGTGGAGCTCCGTGGTGGCGAAGAGAAACTTGACGTGGGGCGGCGGCTCCTCGAGCGTCTTCAAGAGCGCGTTGAACGCGCTCTTGGACAGCATGTGCACCTCATCGATGAGGAACACCTTGAAGCGCGCGGCGAGAGGCACGTAGGAGGCCTGGTCTCGGAGGCCACGGACGTGATCCACGCTCGTGTTCGACGCGGCGTCAATCTCGATGAGGTCCGCCTCAGTCCCCGAGTCGTAGGCCTCGCAGCGCGCGCAGGTGCCGCACGGCTCATCGGTCGGCCCGCTCTCGCAGTTCAGCGCCTTCGCAAAGAGCCGGGCGGAGGTCGTCTTCCCCGTCCCCCTCGGCCCAAAGAAGAGGTAGGCGTGCCCGACCCGATCCTCGGCGATCGCGCCGCGGAGCGTCCGCGTCACCACGTCCTGCCCGGCCACCTCCGCGAAGGTGCGCGGGCGGTACTTTCGAGCGAGAACGAGGTAGGACATCGGGGGGAGCGCCGCGCCGGCGCCGCGCTGAGGATAACGCCTCGGACCCGGATGGAAGCAGCCTTCGCCGCAGGGAGCCGAGGAGGATCTTCATTGGGCCGCAGGCGAGGGCTCCGCGGCCGTACGTCCCGGCCGTCAGCGACCGCCCGTGAACTCCGGCCCCGTGACGCCGCGCACCGCGGAGACCTCGAGGTCGCCCCTCGCGCAGGGCAGCCTCGACCCGAGGTGCCCGCCGGGATAAGGCCCCGGTGGCCTTGACAGAGATTGGCACCCGCAGCCTGCGCCGGAGGGAGCCTGGGGCCCCGCTGGGCGGCCGGGCTCCCGGCAGGCTCCTTCGACAGGCCTCCGCGCTGGGTCTTTCTGGTGGGCCCTCCCGGGCTGGGTCTCCGCGGGCGGGGTCGCTCCGGTGGGCCAGGCGCAGGGCCATGATCACTCGCCGGGTCTCCACGCCCCTCTTCCTCGGACAGAAGAACGCCGGCGAAGGGACGTTGCGCGGCGGTAGCCCAGGTAGCCCAGGGATCTCAGGGATCTCAGGGATCCCAGGGCATCCCGTTGGACCCGCCCCTCCCCGGAGGGAGAACCGCGCGCGCCGAAGGGCCCGGGCACCTCGCGCCTGGCGTGAGGACCTTAGGGCTGCTCCGTTCCCGGCCTGACCCGGTTCGGACCTACGCCATCGCGTGGGACCGGACCCATCGCCGCGCACGGTTGTTCTGTCTAACGGTTGTCCGTCTATTCGTGGGCCGACTCTTCGGCCGGCAACCTCTGGTCTCCCAGCGGCTGCCGTTGCTGCGCTGCCCCCCCCTCCTGATGAGGGGGGTGGCGGAGAGGGTGGGATTCGAACCCACGGTACCGGTGAAGGCACACACGCTTTCCAAGCGTGCACAATCGGCCACTCTGTCACCTCTCCTTAGTTGTCTTGTTCCCCTGCCGCGCGTGGAGGCCGGAGCCTCCGCCGCCCGTCGTCCGAGCCTGTGGCCGGGGTGGATGGATGGCGGAGAGGGTGGGATTTGAACCCACGAGACCCGCAAAGGCCTACTGGTTTTCGAAACCAGCGCATTCGGCCACTCTGCCACCTCTCCGCCCGGGGGTCGCGGCCTCACGGCTACGGGCCCCCTTGGACTTGTTGATGGACGCGAGCGATCAGCGCTTGCTGCGGAAGAACCGCTGCAGGAGTCGCCGCGACTCCTCCGCGAGGACCCCCTCGTGGAGCTCGGCGACGTGATTCAGCCTGGGATCGGTGAGCACCGTCCCCAGGGAGGCGGCGCCCCCGAACTTGGGATCCCGCACCGACCACACCACGCGCTCGACCCGAGCATGGCTCAGGGCGCCGGCGCACATGAAGCACGGCTCCACCGTCGTGTACACGGTGGCGCCGGGGAGCCGCATGTCACCAGTCCTCTGGAAAGCGTCGCTGAGCGCGAGCATCTCCGCGTGAGCGGTGGCCTCGCCGTGGCCGCGGCAACGATTCCGGCCCGCTCCGAGGAGCGCTCCGTCCCGGACCACCACGGCCCCGATCGGTACCTCGTCCGCGTCGCGCGCTTCCTCGGCAAGCGCGAGGGCCAGCGCGATTCCGGCTCGGTCGTCGAGGAGCAGCCTCGCGCCGTGGTCCAGGACCTGTCCGCCGCTCGATCCGCCCTCGGTGCTGAGGGTCTCGTCCATCATCAGATTGTCAGAGGACCGCCGAGATGGTTGAGCGTCACCGGCGGCCTTCGAAGAGCTGGCCCGGTCCGGCCCAGGGTCCTGACCCGCCGACCTGAGGTGACTTGAGAGGGACCCGAGCGCGAGGGGGCGACCTGCCGCGGGTTGCGACGGGTTGAGTGGTACACCCGAGAGGATTCGAACCTCTAACCTCCTGATCCGTAGTCAGGTGCTCTATCCAGTTGAGCTACGGGTGCGTTTGCGAGGCGAGGTTGTAGCCACGGCCGGGGCGACCGTCAAGATTCCGCGAGGGAAAGCCGTTCGCTGCTCGTCGCCTCCGGGGCAGGCCTCGAGCCCAAGCTCCCGCCGGGCGCCGCCGCCCAGGCGGGCTCCCCAGCGCCGAGCCCCTCAGGCTCCCACTCATCCCCTGGCCCCGCAGGGCCACCCCTCGGCTCCTGAAGCTGGCCCGCCCTCCTGCCAGGGGCCCCTCTCCACCGGGCACCCGATCACGCCTCGCATCCCCGCTGACGTCGACCCTCCGCCCAGGTCGAGCCCCACGGGCTGAGCCCTCGCACAAAGAGCCGGGCCTGGGCCCCCGTAGGGACCACGGGGTGGGACGAGGGGGCGGCGGGCAGAGGATCGCCGCCGGGGCACCCGATCGCGCTGGAACACGGCCGAATCCAGCGTAGGATCGGAGCCCTCGCTTCCCCCCGTAGAAGAAATGACCAGGACCACTCAGAGTCTGATCCGCCTCCGCGACCTGTCGGAGTCCCGCCTCGAGGACATCCTCGACCTCGCCGAACGATTCAAGGCCGGCTCCCAGCGCGCCGAGCTCGCCGGGAAGTCCGTGGGCTTCCTCTTCTTCCGCGGGTCCCTGCGAACCCGTACCTCCTTCGAGGTCGCGGTCCAGCAGCTGGGCGGCCGCGGCGTCCACCTCTCGGCAGGCTCCGACTTCTGGGAGCTGGAAGCCCGAGACGGGGTGGTCATGGACGGGACCGCCCCCGAGCACGTCCGGGACGCCGCCGCCGTGATGTCGACCTACTGTGACGCCCTGGCCATCCGCCCGAAGCCTGCGGGGAAGGCCTGGGAAGTCGACCGGCGGGATGAGGGCATCCGCGCCTGGGCCCAGAACAGCCAGGTGCCCGTGATCAACATGGAGAGCGCGCTGTGGCACCCGCTGCAGGTCCTCGCCGACCTCTTGACCCTGCGCGAGACCTTCGGCAAGGACATCAAGGGGCGCCGGCTGGCCATCGTCTGGACGCCCTCCCCCACGCCCGCCGGCCCCGCCGTCGTGCACTCGCTCCTGCACGCGGCGCTGCGCGCCGGCGCGAGCGTCTCCCTCGCCCACCCGGCGGGCTATGAGCTCGACGGCGAGGTGCTCTCCGAGGCCCGGCAGATCGCCGCCGATGCGGAGACGTCCTTCGAGGAGGTCTCGTCCGCCGACGCGGCAGCCCGAGGCGCGGACGTGATCTACGCGCGCTCTTGGGGAGCGCTCGAGAGCTACGGTCAGCCGACCATGGCGGCCCACCGGGTCGCGCAAAGCCGCGACTGGCTCGTGGACGAGAGCCTGATGAAGCTCGGCGATGACGCCCGCCTCATGCACCCCATGCCGGTGCGCCGCAACCTCGAGGTCACCGACGAGGTCCTCGACGGGCCGCGCAGCCTGGTCTACCGACAGGCGGCGAACAGGCTTCCCACGCAAAAGGGCCTCCTCTCGCTCCTGCTCCGCGGCTGACTCCCTGTGATCGTCTCGGGGTCATTGCCGCTCCCTGACCTCGAGACCTGCTCGCCCCGGCTCCCCGGCTCCCGCCCACCACCCCAAAGCCCCCCGCATCATGGCCGCGCCCGACTTCGTCCACCTTCACGTCCACTCGGAGTACAGCCTCCTCGACGGTGCCAACCGGATCGGCGACCTCGTCAAGGCCTGCAAGACGGACGGGCAGCGCGCGCTCGCGTTGACGGATCACGGGAACATGCACGGGGCGGTAGAGCTCTACCAGAAGGCCCACGCTGGCGACATCAAGCCGCTGCTCGGGTGCGAGGTCTACATCGCCAAGCGGTCGATGCATGAGAAGCACTCCAAGAAGAACGGCAACGGCTACAGCCACCTGACGCTGCTGGCGCGCACCAACGAGGGCTACCAGAACCTCGTCAAGCTCACGAGCGCGGGCTTCGTGGACGGCTTCCACTTCAAACCGCGCATCGACATGGATCTCCTCCGCGAGCACGCGTCGGGGATCTCTTGCCTGTCGGGCTGCCTGGCCGGCGAGATCAACCAGCTCACGCGAACAGGAAAGGAGAACGAGGCTGAGGACCTCGCCTCGGGGCTGCGGGACCTCTTCGGTCCGGAGCACTTCTGGCTCGAGCTCCAGCGCAACGGCCTCAACATTCAGGCCGACGCCAACGAGGCGCTGGTGCGGATCCACGAGCGCACCGGCATCCCCCTCGTCGCCACCAACGACATCCACTACCTGCGAGCCGAGGACTGCCACGCTCAGGATGTCCTGCTCTGCATCAACACCGGGGCCAAGAAGGACGAGAAGGACCGCTTCCGCTTCGAGACCGACACGCTGTTCTTCAAGTCGCGGGAGGAGATGTCGCACATGTTCCGCGACCTCCCCGACTCTGTGAAGGCGACCAACGACGTGGCGGACCAGGTCGACGTCAAGCTCACCTTTGGGGAGTACCACGTTCCGGAGTTCGAGAGCGGGACGGGCGAGACCGCGGACGCGCTCTTCGACCGACTGCTCGAGGAGCGCCTGGTCGAGCTCTACGGAACGGACAGCCAGGCGGCCCGGGATCGCCTCGAGCGCGAGAAGTCGATCATCCGGGAGCTGGGCTTCGTCTCGTACTTCCTCATCGTCTGGGACCTGATCAAGTGGGCCCGCGACCACGACATCGCCGTCGGCCCCGGCCGCGGCTCCGCGGCCGGCTCCATCGTCGCGTACCTGCTCGACATCACCCGCCTCTGCCCCCTCAAGTACGACCTGCTCTTCGAGCGCTTCCTGAACTCGAGCCGCGTCTCGATGCCCGACATCGACATCGACTTCTGCAAGGAGGGTCGCGAGCGGGTGATCGAGTACACGCGAGAGAGGTACGGTCGCGAGTGCGTCACCCAGATCGTGACGTTCGGGACGATGGCCTCTCGGACGGTGGTCCGGGACGTCGGGCGGGTCCTCGACCTGCCCCTCAACGAGATCAACAAGATCTCGAAGAAGATCCCCGCGGGTCCGGGCGCGCCGCCGCTGGCGAAGGCGCTGGAAGAGGACAGTGACCTCCAGGCGTTCCGAGACCAGGGGCCTCGGTGGAAGGAGCTGTTCCAGTACTCGGTGTCCCTCGAGGGCATGTCCCGCCACGTGTCGACCCACGCCGCCGGCGTGGTCATCACCCCCGGGCCGACGGTGGACTACGTCCCGCTGGGCCGCAACGGCGATGACATCACCACCCAGTACCCTGCGCCGCAGCTCGAGGAGCTCGGGCTCCTCAAGATGGACTACCTGGGGCTCCGGACCCTGACCATCATCGAGCGCTGCCTGGACAACATCCGCCGGCGAGGACTTGAGGCGCCCGTCATGGACGAGCTGCCCCTCGACGACCCCGGCGTCTTCCAGCTGCTCATGGCCGGTGACACGCTCGGCGTGTTCCAGCTCGAGTCCGAGGGCATGCGCAAGCTCCTCTCACGGCTCAAGCCGGACTGCTTCGACGACGTGATCGCCGTGCTGGCGCTCTACCGACCGGGCCCCCTCGAGTCCGGAATGGTCGACATGTTCGTCGACCGAAAGCACGGGCGGGAGGAGATCTCCTACCCCCACGAGAGCCTCATCCCGATCCTCGACAGCACCTACGGTTGCCTCGTCTATCAGGAGCAGGTGATGCTCGCCTCGGTGGAGCTGTCGGGCTTCTCGCTGAACGACGCAGACAATCTGCGGAAGGCGATGGGCAAGAAGAAGCCGGAGATCATGCAGAAGTTCTCGGCCCAGTTCATCGAGGGCGCCGTGGCCAACGGCTGCGTCGAGGACATTGCGCGGAACACCTGGGACAACATCATCAAGTTCGGCGGGTACGGCTTCAACAAGTCCCACTCTGCGGCCTACGCGCTGATCACTTATCAGACCGCCTACCTCAAGGCCCATCACCGGACGGACTTCCTCGCGGCGAACTTCTCCTGCGAGATGAGCGACTCCAACAAGATCAAGGACTTCATCGACGACTCGAAGCGGTCCGACATCTCGATCCTGATGCCGAGCGCCATCGAGTCCGAGTGGGAGTTTCGCCCCACCACCACCGACGACGGCGGCGAGGCCATCCGCTTCGGCATTGGCGCAGTGAAGGGGACCGGGCGCGCGGCGATCGAGGCGATGGTCGCGACCCGCAGCGAGCTCGAAGAGAAGGAGGACCCGCTCAACTTCCACTCCCTCGTGACCGCGGTTGACCCCCACGACATGGGCAAGATTGCCTGGGAGGCCCTCATCAAGTCCGGCGCCTTCGACGAGCTGGGGCACAACAGAGGCTCACTCCTCGCCGCGCTGGACTCGGCCATGACGGACGCGAGCAGCGCCGCCAAGGACCGGCGAAGCGGACAGTCCTCCATGTTCGACGCCTTCGGAGGCGCCGAGGAGCCCGAGGATGACCATGAGGTCGGCATCGACGACAGCTTCGCGATCGAGAAGGCCGAGGCGCTCAGGCTCGAGTACGAGGTGCTCGGTTTCTACCTCTCCGGACACCCCCTCGAGGAGCGCGCGGGGCTGGTGTCGCTGCTCTCCTCGTGCCCCATCCGCAAGCTCCCGGAGCTCGCCAGCCGCGAGGGCACCGTCCGACTCGCAGGCCTCGTCCTGCAGAAGGCCGAGCTCGTGGTGAAGTCTGGCCGCATGGCGGGCTCGAAGATGTGCCGCTTCCGTCTCGAGGACCTCTCGGGGTCTGTGGGCGTCACATGCTTCCCGCGAACCTACGAGACCGCCAGGGATCTCATCGAGGACGGCGCGGTCCTGTTCTGTACCGGCAAGCTGGAGGACGGGGCCGACGAGCCGGCCATGCTCCTGGATGAGGTCATGAGCCTCTCCGACGCCCTCAAGCGCTTCCGCGGCGGGCTGGAACTCAAGGTCTCCCCCGCCGACCGCGGCAAGCTCAAGGACCTCAGGGACATGTGCGCGCGCCACCCTGGCGAGAACCCCCTCTTCTTCCAGGCCCTGGGCGAGGATGGCTTCACGCGACGCGTCCGCGCGAGCAAGGAGCGCGGCGTCACCATCTCCGAGGAGTTGGCAGGCGAGCTGTGCGACCTCCTCGGACATGACCGGGTCGGCATCGTACGGGTCTGACGAGGTCCTCGCGGGCCTGACGGGCCCTGCCAGGTCTCGCCGGCCTGAGGGGCCCTGCCCGTCCTCGCCGCCCTGATGGAACAGAGGCGGCGCCCGGTCAGCGCTGATGCTGATGAGGGCCCGACCGGCCCGGAGCTGAACCTGCTCGAGGCTGAGTCTGCTCGGGGCTGAACCTGTTCGAGGCGGGGCGTGATCCGGACTGGACCTGCTCGGGGCCGAGCCCCGAGGGGAGGGCTGACCAAGACAAACGGCGACCGTTCCCCGGGGAACAGCCGCCGTCTTGTGCGTCTTGAGGCCAGCGAGTGGCCCCCGTGGCGGGTCGCCGTCAGACCACCGCCCGGATGCGCTCGGCGACCTCTTCGATGGAACCGACGCCGTCGACGAAGTGGAGCGGGACCTCGCCCTGCCCCTCGTAGTAGGCGACGCAGGGCTCCGACTGGTCCCTGTAGGTCGCGATGCGGCGCTTGATGACCTCGGGGTCCGCGTCGTCCGCGCGGCTCTCCTTCTCCGCGCGCCCCTTGAGCCGCGCCATGAGCTCGTCATCCGGGACGGTGAGCACCACCACCCCGGCCAGCTTGGTCCCCTTCCCGGCGAGAAACCCGTCGAGCCAGGCCGCCTGCGGCACGTTGCGCGGGAAGCCGTCCAGGAGCACACCACCGGCGACGTCGCTCTGATGGAGACGATCCGCCACGAGGCGGTTCGTCAGCGAATCAGGTACGAGCGTCCCGGACGCGAGGAGACTCTGGACCTCCTTGCCGAGGTCCGTGCCCCCCTGGATGTTCGCGCGAAACATATCCCCAGTGGAGACGTGAGGCACGTCCAGGTGCTCCTTGAGCGAATGGGCCTGCGTGCCCTTCCCCGCTGCGGGAGGACCGAAGATCAGGAAGTGGCGAGTCACTGGCGACGGCTCACTCGGCAGCGGTCTCGGGCTCAGCCACGACCTCTTCGCGAGGCGTCCGCTCGACGAACTCCAGGATCGCACGCTCGCCGTTGTCGCCGAGGCGGCGCTTGGCAAGCTTGATGATCCGGCAGTAGCCGCCAGGACGCTCCGAGAAACGCGGACCGAGCACGTCGAACAGCTTGATGGTGCCGTCCTTGCTGCGCAACTTCGAGAACGCGCGGCGGCGGTTGTGCTGAGAGGGGTCCTTGGCCATCGTCACCAGCTTCTCGACGAAGGGCTTGACGGCCTTCGCCTTCTGAACGGTGGTGATGATGCGCTCGTGCTCGATCAGCGACGCAGCCATGTTTCGAGTCATGGCAATACGGTGACTGGTGGTTCGGCCGAGCTTGTAACCGGCAACGCGGTGTCGCATGGGTCTTTCGTGGTCTCGCGCCCACCGTTGACCGGCAGACGTCCCCGTTAGAGGGGATCTTCAGGGGGGTGTCGGGAGCGGCCGGAGTCGGCCGCGCCCGTCGTTCAGGTTCAGTCGACGCGCATGCCCAGCGACAGGCCGCGCTCCGCGAGCTTGGCCTTGATCTCCGTGAGGGAGGTCTTGCCGAGGTTCTTGAGGTTGATGACGTCGTTCTCCGACATCGTCACGAGGTCGTAGAGGGTCTGCAGGTTGGCGCCGTCCAGGCAGTTACGGGCGCGGACGGACAGCTCCAGCTCTGCGATGGGCGCCTCGAGGAGGCGAGTCAACTCGCTGTCCTCCTGACGCTTGGGGTTGAACTCCGACGACTGAGGAGTCTCCAGCAGCGGCGTCCCGTCCCTCGTCTCACCCTGGAGGATGAACGGGTTGAGGTGCTTGCGGTAGATCTTGGCGGCCTCGGTCAGCGCCAGCTGGGGCGTCACCGTGCCATCCGTCCAGACCTCCAAGATCAGCCGGTCGTAGTTCGTGAACTTGCCGACGCGGGTGGCCTCGATGGAGTATCGAACGCGCTGCACGGGCGAGTAGCTCGAGTCGACCGGGATCGTACCGAGCTCCTGCCCCTCCATGCGGTTCTCCTCTGCGGGCATGTAGCCACGGCCGCGCTGCACCTCGAGCTCGATGTCGAGCTCGCGGTCCATCGTGAGCGTGCAGATGTGGAGGTCCTCGTTGATGACCTGCGCTCCACCTTCACACTCCACGTCTGCGCCCGTCACCGCACCTTCGCTCGAGCGCTGGATGCGGCAGGTGATGACATCATCCCCGTCGTACTCCACGCGCAGGCGCTTCAGGTTCAGGATGATGTCGGCGACGTCCTCGTAGACGCCTTCGAGGCTATCGAACTCGTGGTTCGCGCCCTCGATACGGACGGCCGTGACGGCGCAGCCCTCGATGGACGAGAGCAGGACTCGACGCAGGCCATTGCCGATGGTGTGCCCGAAGCCACGCTCAAAGGGATCGATCAGGAACCGACCGTATTCTTCGGTCAGCGACTCCTGCTCAGCCTCGACGCGCGAGGGAAGTTCAAAGTTACGCCAGCGGATCCTCATTTTCTTGGGCCCTCTAAGAGGGAACGGCCAGGAGCGGCAGCGCCGCGGCCTTGATGCCGTATGGGGGGATTCGGAGTTGAAAGGGGGACGGTTTGGGGGGAGCGCCGCGACCGCTGAACCACCCCACGGAGGGGCGGGTCGTCAGCCGCGGAGCCAACCATCGTGAGCTCCGAAGAGCTCACTCGAATCACTTGGAGCAGAGCTCGACGATGAGCTGCTCCTGGATCGGGAACTGGAAGTCTTCGCGCTTGGGCAGCGAGGAGACAGAGATCGCCATTCCGTCGGCGTCAACGCTGAGCCAGTCCGGCTGAAGGCCGCCCTTGTTCACGTCAATGAAGCCAGAGATGATCTTCTTGGTGTTCTCCTTGTCGCGCGGCTGGAGCACGTCGCCAGGACGGACACGGTACGACGGGATCGTCACGCGCTTGCCGTTCACGAGGAAGTGGCCGTGGTTGACCATCTGCCGCGCCTGAGCGAGGGTCGTCGCGAAGCCTCCGGCCAGCACGACGTTGTCCATCCGGCGGCTGAGGAGGGCGAGCAGGTTCTCACCTGTGTTGCCCTTCATGCGCTCGGCCTCGGCGAAGTAGCGCTTGAACTGACGTTCAAGCACGCCGAAGACGCGCTTCAGCTTCTGCTTCTCCCGCAGGCGGACACCGTACTCGGTGACCTTACGCCGGCTCTGCGCGTGAACTCCGGGCGGGTAATCCCGACGCTGGAGCACGGCCACTTTGCCGCTCGAGGTGTTCTGGCCGAGGAAGAAGAGGTTCATCCCCTCTCGACGGCACTGCTTGATCTTGGGTCCGGTGTAACGAGCCATATTGGTCCTAGGCTGGTCCTGGTCCTACTTGGTGAGCTGCGCGAAAAGCGCGATCAGACGCGGCGACGCTTCTTAGCGCGGCAGCCGTTGTGCGGAAGCGGGGTGACGTCCTCGATGGAGGACACGCGGAGACCGGCGTTTGCCAGGGCTCGGACGGCCGACTCGCGACCAGATCCAGCGCCCTTGACGCGCACCTCGACCTCCTTGAGGCCATGACGCATGGCGGCCTGAGCCGCGTTATCTGCAGCGCGCTGGGCGGCGAAGGGGGTGCTCTTACGAGTCCCCTTGAAGCCCTGACTGCCTGCGGTGCCCCACGAAATCGTGTTGCCCGCGGGATCGGTGATCGTCACGTGAGTGTTGTTGAAAGACGACTTCACGTGGACGATGCCCTTGACGATGTTCTTCTTCGCCTTGCGCTTCGTGCTCTTAGCCATGGATCTGTATCGGGTCGGAGTGCAGGTTCAGCGAGCGGAGCTCGCCAAGGCCTGCGGGGTGTTTCGGGGTGCCGTGCGCTCGGTCACTTCTTGATGGACTTCTTGCCAGCGACCGTCTTCTTCGGTCCCTTGCGCGAACGGGCGTTGGTCCGGGTCCTTTGACCGCGCACCGGGAGGCCGCGCCGGTGACGAAGGCCGCGGTAGCAGCCGATGTCACGGAGGCGTGTGATGGCCTGCGCCAGGGAACGCCGAAGTTCTCCCTCGACGTTGTAGTTCTTCTGCAGGTGCGTCGCGATCGCGGTGACCTGCTCCTCGTTGAGGTCCCGGGACTTCATGCCCGGGTCGAGGTTGAGGTCGCGACAGACGTCCAGGGCCGTCTTGCGGCCTACGCCGAAGATGTAGGTCAGGCTGATCTCCAAACGTTTGTCGTTCGGAATGTCGACGCCGATGACGCGTGCCATTGGATGGTGGGGTGAGGGGATGCTGTCCGGCGGTTAGAGCCGGACGGGTCGCTGGTGGAATGAGGGGGGCGCGGGGGCTTACTTGCCCTGGCGCTGCTTGTGACGGGGGTCCGCGTTGCAGATGACTCGCACCACGCCGCGACGGCGGACGATCTTGCAGGAGGAGCACATGCGACGGACGCTGCTTCGAACTTTCATCTTCTTCTTCTCCTCCGGCCGCGGCCGCCACGACGGCGACGCTCACCTCGGCAGGTGATTCGGCCCTTGGTCAGGTCATAGGGGGACATCTCGACGGTGATCTTGTCGCCGGGGAGGATGCGGATGTAGTGCATCCGCATCTTGCCGGAGACGTGTGCGAGGATCTCGTGGCCGGACTCCAGCTTCGCCCTGAATCGGGCGTTGGGCAGAGCCTCGGTAACGATGGCCTCGACGGTGATCGGTTCTTCCTTCGCCATAGGTTGCTACTCGGTACCGCCTTCGGAGGCACCGTCAGGCTTGGTCCAGGACGCGTTGCCGCGGGCCTGTCCCTTGCGCTTGCCTGACCCACCGGCGGCGGGGCCACTCGGGGCCGCTCCGCCGTCGTAGGCCTTCATGACGAGCTGAGCCTGGAGCTTGTCGACAAGCTCGAGCGCAACACCCACGACGATCAGCACGCTGGTGCCGCCGAGGAAGTAACGCATCTCCAGGGTCAGGTTGGAATTCTTGGTGATGAAGTTCGGGAGCACCGCGATGACGGCGAGGAACGCCGCGCCAGCAAGGGTGATCCGAGTCAACACACTTGACAGGTACTCGGCAGTCTTCGCTCCGGGGCGGATCCCCGGGATGAAGGAGCCGTTCTCCCTGAGGTTCTTCGCGATCTCGTCCGGCTGGAACATCAGACGGTTCCAGAAGAAGCAGAACGAGAAGATGAGGACCAGGTAGATGGCCGTGTAGACGAAGCCTGTCGGGTCCTGGAACATCCGCGTTCCGTAGTCCCAGCCGACCCAGTCGAACAGGATGCCGGGGATCACGAAGAGGACCGAGGCGAAGATGATCGGCATGACGCCAGCCATGTTGACCTTCAGCGGCAGGAAGTGACGCTGTCCCCCATAGACGCGACGGCCGCGCTGCAGGCGTGCGTACTGGATCGGGATCCGTCGCGCCCCTTTGTGCATGAAGACCACCACGAAGATGGTCACGGCCCAGACGAGCAGGAGGAACACCATGATGTTCCAGAACTCGTCGCTCCCGCGCAGGTTGAGGATGCTCGAGGGCAGCGAGGCGATGATGCCCGCCATGATGATCAGCGAGGCGCCGTTTCCGACCCCGTACTCGGTGATGAGCTCACCGATCCACATCACGAGCAGCGCGCCGGTCACCAGAGCGCCGATGACGATGAAGGCCAGAGCGACCTTGTTCCCCGCCATGGACGAGTCGAGCATCTCCGGACGCGCAAGGAAGACGCCGGTGTAGATGAAGATGGCCTGGACCAGCGCGATGGGCACGGTGGTCAAACGAGTCCACTGGGTGATCTTCTTCTGCCCCGCTGCGCCCTCCTTGGACACCGCCTCGAGGGCAGGTGACACCTTGGTGAGCATCGAGAAGATGATCGACGCCGAGATGAACGGCATGATCCCGAGGGAGAAGATCGTCTGGGAACCGATCGCCCCCCCCGACAGCGCGGACAGGAGGCCGAAGATCCCCTCGTTGGCCTGCTCGTCCAGATACTGGGGGCTCATCCCCGGGATGGGGATCTGAAAGCCGACCCTGTACGCGATCAGAAGGCCCAGCGTGCGAAAGATTCGCTGCCGGGTCTCCGGGATCTTGAACAGCTTGAGGAAGTTGTTCTCCACTGGGTGTGTGCGGTGGTGGCCGAGGGGGGAAAGGGAGGGTGAATCAGGCGTCGCTGGCGGCGGCCTCGCGGCCACGACCATCAAGCTCGACGACGGTGCCGCCGGCCTTCTCGATCTTCTCGCGTGCGGTCTTCGAGAAGCGCTGGGCGCGGACGGTCAGCTTGGTGCTGAGGTCGCCGTTCCCGAGGAGCTTGAGGAGCTCGGTGTTCTTGGACGCCAGGCCCTTGGCCAGGATCGCGTCGAGGTCGACGGTGGCGCCGTCATCAAACGAGTCCAGGAGACCCACGTTGAGGATCGTGTAGTCCGTACGGAAGCGAGCGTTGGTGAAGCCACGCTTAGGTACCTGACGGTAGATCGGCATCTGGCCACCCTCGTAGCCAGCACGGCGGCTGGCACCCGAGCGCTGACCGCGACCCTTGTGGCCACGGCCGGAGGTCTTGCCATTACCGCTACCGGTACCGCGACCCACGCGCTGGCGGGTCTCGTACTTGGTGCCCTTTGAGCAGACAGTCTTGAGGTCCATGTCTTCTTAGGTGTCTCGGAGGATGAGCGGCGGGATCAGAGCTTCGTGCTCCGAAGCTCCTCGACCTGCTCCGGCGTGCGGAGCTGAGCGAGGGCGTCGAGCGTCGCCTTGACCAGGTTGATCGGGTTGGTGGAGCCCAGTGACTTCGAGAGCAGGTTCTTGATGCCCGCCATCTCGGCCACGGCGCGGACCGAGGTGCCGGCGATGATGCCAGTACCCTCGGAGGCGGGGATGAGCTTGATGCGCGCCGAGCAGAACTCGCCAATCACCTCGTGAGGGATCGACCCCTCCTTGGTGAGCGGGACCCGCTGGAGGTGCTTGCGACCATCCTTATTGGCCTTCTCGATGGCACCGGGGACGCCCCGTGCCTTGCCGAAGCCGTAGCCCACGACGCCGCCGCGGTTGCCGACGACGCAAAGCCCGGAGAATGAGAAGCGGCGACCGCCCTTGACGACCGCTGCGCAGCGGTTGACCTGCAGCAGCTGCTCAGCGAGCTCGCCAGCCTCTTCGACCTCGCTATGGTCGAGGTATTCGACGTGAGTCTTCATGGTTGTTCGTATGTGCGCGCGCGGCGATCAGAGGGAGAGGCCGCCTTCACGGGCAGCATCAGCGAGGGCCTTCACGCGGCCGTGGTAGCGGGAGAAGCCGCGATCGAGCACGACGTTGGTGACATCCTTCTCCTTGGCGAGACGAGCGATCTC
>CAJQPT010000153.1 GCA_905480285.1 uncultured bacterium | reverse complement strand
GCGCCCGCTTCACCGACGCGAACGGCGGCTGAGGCCGAAGGGAGCTGCGGCGAACGGGGGCTGCGGCGAACGGGGGCTGAGGGGGTGCGCAGCGAGCTGGTCCCCCCTAGCGTGGGGGCCATGAGCACCTCTCGACGCCAGTTCCTCGCCGCCACCGCCGCCCTCCCGCTGACCTCGCTCCCTGCCTTCGCCGGGGGCCAAGAGCCAGACCCCGCGTCCGCGGCGCCGCGGCTGAAGGCCAGGGTGATCCTCGTCCGACACACGGAGAAGGCCAAGAACGACCCGCGCGACCCGGACCTCTCGGAGGCCGGCCGTGAGCGAGCCGAGGCCTTCGCGCGGATGTTCGCGGCTGCGGGCGTCACGGTGCTCATCCACAGCGAATACAAGCGGACGCGGGACACGCTGGCACCGCTGGCGAAGCAGCTCGACCTCACCAGCGAGACCCTCCCCGCCCGGGACATGGACGGCCTGATCGCCCGGCTCGTGGGAGCCAAGGGGACGGACGTGATCGTCGTCGCGGGTCACTCGAACACGATCCCGGCCATCGCCGCGCGGCTGGGGGTCACGCTCCGGGACCTCACCGAGACGTCCATGAACACGCGGGTCCCCGAGGGGCACCTCCCCCACGACGCCTACGACCGGGTCCACGTGCTCACACCCGGCCCCGATGGCGCCCAGGCGCTCGAGCTCCGCTACGGAGTCCCCACGCCGGCGGCGAAGGACGGCGAGGAGCACTGAACGACCACGGGCCGCTGCCGCGAACTCAGCCGCGGCCGCGGCCCCTGACGTGGCGGGCCTTCGGGCTCAGTTCGCCCCTTGGCCTCCATCGGCTGGGAGCAGGGGGCGCAGCGTGCCCGCGTAGTTCTCGTCGTCGAAGCCGATGTAGACGGTGGGCTGCGGGCTCTCGGAGCCGAGGGTCACCGACTCGCACTTGAAGCCGTCGATGGTGGCGATCCGGGTGGGCTGTGGATCAAGCTCGATCGTGGCCGCCCCCTGGGCCGGACGGATCTGCCCCACGCGCCAGACCGAGCTCCTGAAGGGCCCGAAGTCCGGATCGCCGGGCAGGCCGACGGCCTCGGGATCGAACGAGGCGACCGTGTAGATTCGGCCGCCAGGATCCACGTCGAGCCCGACGACACCCCGGGCCATCTTCTCGGGATCAAGACTGTCCAGGGTCACCGATTGGAACGCGCCGAAGTGCATGGTGCCCGGGTTGAAGGGCGCCCAGTTGAGCTGAGTCGAGGCCTGATTGTCCGCCCGCTCGGCGTAGATGAAGTACAGCTGGTCCTGCACGCTCGTCACCGCGGTGGCCTCCACATTGGAGATCGGAGCTGGCCAGTCCACCTCGGTCTCGATCTCGATCTCGTTCCCCGAGAGGAGCACACGGAAGATGCGCGGGGCCCGGAGCGGATCGTCGTTGCCGCTCTCGCAGAGGAGATAGCGGTCCCCGGCCCCGATGCGCGCGACGCTCTCCAGGTCGTGGCTCGGCCGGGTCGGCCAGTCCATCCGCATGGGCCTCCAGAGGATCCCCCTCGGGTCCTGCGGCGACATCAGCAGGCTGACCCGGGGTCGGTCGACCTCGTCGGGCTCATCCTTGGCGTCGTGGACCGCGATGAACAGGTCCGTGCCCGCGACCTCGAGCCCGCTCAGGTCCGGCAGGTCCGAGACCGGGCGGGTGACGCTCGCCTGGGGCGGCGCGGCACAGCTGGCGAGGAGCAAGAGACCCCCGCTGAATGAGTTACGGGACAGGAGTCCCCGCAGGGAGCGGGGCTTGCCTGGGGCAGTGGAGCAGATCATCGGCATGGCCATCGAGCGAAGAGCGAGTGAGCAGGGCGCGGCCAAGAATAATCCAGCGGCCTCTACGCGCCGCGGCGCGGGGCACGATCCGGTGCATTTCCCGGGGCCGGAACCCTCTGCCGAACCCGCGGAACCCGAGCGTCAGGAACCCGGAACTCAGAGACCCGTAATTCAGAGACTCCGCGGGCTGGCCCCGCCAGGGCGCTCGCCGCCGGCTCCCCCCCTCTCCTGCCCCGCCCTCAGCCAGAGGATCACCGCCACCACGAGGAAGGTCGGGAGGATCTGAACCAGGGACTCAAAGCGCGCCTCGGCCAGGTCCTTGCCCGGCGGCATGAGGGGCCGCTGCCACGCGATGACCGCCATCTCGATCGCGGACAGCGCGCCGAGCAGGAGGACCTCCCGCCGGCTTCCCACCACGCTGGCGAGCAGCGTCACCAGCACGAAGTTGATCACGTTCACGTGGGCGGGCTCGCCGTTGCCCCAGGCCAGCGATCCCACCAGGAGCGCGAGGCCCCAGACGAGGAGCGACCCGGCGAGCGCCCCCTTGCCGCGCCGAACGAGCGCCAGCAGCCCGAGACAGAGGAGCGCGCAGGCGCCGTTGGAGAGGGCCACCCGCCCGACGTACTCGGCCTCGAAGCCCTCGCCAAAGAGAAACAGGGGCGCCGTGAGGATCGCCGCGGCGAGGATAAGCCGCAGCAGCGTGCGAAGGAACGCGTCGTGGGGCGTGGGGTCGACCATCCCAGGCAGTCTAAGGCCGCGGCGTCGCCATCCGGATCACCCGATGTCGAGCTCCACGGCTCACGCTTGAACTACTGGCCCTTGAGCCTCCAGCGCAAGGAGAGCATCGGCGGCTGATCCGTCTCGCCCAGCTCCGCGCGGAGCTCGTCGCCGACGCGCGTGTAGCGGATCCAAGAGGGCAGGCCCGTCCCCTCCCGTCGGAAGAGCACCGAACCAGCGGACTGCTCCACGGCCTGGAAGGGGGTCGGGGGCTCGCCGGACGGCTGGGCCTGGAGGACGACGGCGTCCCCGTCGCGCTCGATCCGAAGGAACTCAAAGCTGCCGACCTCGCGCTCGCCGGGGATGTAGGTGCGCGCCACCGCGTGGAGCGCGCCCGCGGCCTCCGGGAGCCAGACCTCCTCGATGGTCATCGCGGTCCCCTCCCACGTCATCTCCCCCAGCCAGTGGCCCGGCAACCACTCGAAGACGTCCGCAGAGAACCTGCGGCGGGTGCCGAAGACGTGCAGCTGCTCGCCGATCAAGAGCCCCACGTCCGCCCGGCCGTCCCCGTCCTGGTCCCCGACCCTGAAGACGTCTCGACCGAGCCCCGTGGACGTCCCCGGCTCCCCGTAGATGCCCATGATCACCCCGCCCGTCGCGCCGGAGAAGACCCACACGCAGCCCGATTCGACCATGGAGACGGAACAGGGCCTGGACTCGAGGGCGAGCGCAGCCGCGAGGGTCAGGGCCTCGAGCTCGATCACCTCGCCCCCACCGTTGTTCTTGAGCTGCGCGTTCCCCAGGAAGTTGAAGTTGCAGTCGCCTTGGGCGAGATCGGCCACGCCGTCGCCGTCCACGTCCCCCACCATCCGCGCGGCGACGTCATCCGGCAGGTAGTCGGGACCCGTGCACACGACCGGCTCCTCGCGACCGCTGAGGTGAACCTCGGTCTGAACGCCGATGCTCCCGCCGAGCTGCAGCACGCCGTCTCGCTCCCCGTCGCCGTCCAGGTCCCCGGCGAAGGTCCAGGTGCCGCGCGGGGAACCGGCCTCGGCCATGGGCTGGCCTGTCTTCCCGGAGAGCCAAGTGGCGCCGAGGTTGCGGCGCCCGCGGTCCACGAGCAGGTCGTCCACGCCGTCCCCGTCGCGATCCCTGGCGGCCTGAAGGCGGGCCATGCCGCCTGAGACCTTCGAGCGCCACAGGCGCTTGCCCGTCGCGCCGGAGAGCGTCTTCACGAAGTTTCCTGCGGGGTCTCCCATGGCGACGTCCGCGACGCCGTCACCATCCAGGTCCCCCGTCCAGACCACCAGCGTGGGCGCGATCTTGAGGGTCGCCGTCGCCCAGCGCCGCGCGCCGTCCTCCGAGCCGAGCACGGCCACCGCCACGCCTTCCCCCGAGGGTGAGACGATCACGACCTCCGCCGCGCCGTCGCCGTCCACGTCCGGCCCCACGTCCCAGGCGCCCGGGTGCCCCAGCTCCACGAGGGCTCGCACGGGCGCCCCGTCCCCGCCGTGCCGGACGAGCAGGACCTGCTCCAGCTCCACCACCAGCTCCTGGAGTCCGTCCCCGTCAAGGTCTCCGGCAGGCCTCACCTCACTCTGGCTCGAGACGCCCACCGTGAAGAGCGCGTGCTGCGCGCGGACCACGTCGCGGAAGGGATCATGGCCCTGGAGCGGGGCAGTAGCAGCGGCGAGCAGGAGGAGGGAGAGCATGGGCAGGGGTAGGGGAACCGAGACCGAGGAGCCGAGGTTGATAATTCGCAGCCGGGGCCGAGGCGGCTACGGGCTTCACGTGAGGTGGGTCGCCGGGCGCTTCAATCCGTCGATGGGAGTCCCCGGATACAGCGGCCTCACCCGATCGGGCGCGATTGCGGCGAATGCTAGGGCGCAGTCTATCGACTGACGAGCAGGCCGCGCTTCACTGTGCTAGACCAGAAGCATGCACCAACGCCCCCTGCTCCTCGCCTCCCTGCTCATCCTCGCCTGCTCCGCCTCCTCCGAGGCCCACCGAGCAGAGACTGCCGGGGAGGGCGAGACGCGCCCGAACATCGTCTATGTGTTGAGCGACGAGCTCGCTTACTTCGAGCTGGGGCACATGGGCAATCCCTACATCCGGACGCCCAACATCGACCGGTTCGCCACCGAAGGCATGCGCTTCACCCGCGCCTATGCGGGCTCACCCGTCTGCGCCCCCCTGCGCTGCAACCTGATGACGGGGCTGCATGCGGGCCACGCCTCGGTGCGCGCCAATGACGGCGGCACACCGCTCCGAGAAGGCGAGCCGACCATCGCCTCCATGCTCAAGGAGCAGGGCTACGCCACCGGCGGCTTCGGCAAGTGGGGCTGCGGCGGGCGCGACTCCACGGGCGTCCCGGAGGAGCACGGCTTCGACACGTTCTTCGGGTACTACGACCAGGTCCACGCCCACTCCTTCTATCCGCCGTACCTGGTGCGGAACAGCGAGGAGGTGCCGCTGGCAGGCAACGTCGGCGGCCGCAGCGGCGAGACCTACTCGCACTACGAGATCATGGACGCCAGCCTCGACTTCATCCGCGAGCACGAGGACGAGCCCTTCTTCTGCTACCTGCCCATCACGCCGCCCCACGGCATGTA
>CAJQPT010000152.1 GCA_905480285.1 uncultured bacterium | reverse complement strand
GGCCTGTCCAGGAACACCGTCGCGGCATACCGCTCGGACCTCCGCTCGCTCGGTGCCTGGCTGGGCGGCGCTGGCGTCACCGAGTGGGCTGCGCTGGAAGAGGACGGGATCGTCCGCTGGCTCGGCGATCGGCGCGGCGCGGGCGCCGCAGAGTCGTCCGTCGCGCGCGGCCTCGTGGCCCTGCGCATGCTGGTCCGCTTCCAGATCGCGGAGGGCACCCTCAAGCGCGACCCCACCGCACGCATCAGCTCCCCGAGGCTGCGTCGGCTCCTCCCGACCACCCTCACGCCTGAGGATGTGGACGCCCTCCTCTCCGTCTACGCGGTCCCCGCGGCGGACGAGACCTGGCGCACGCTGCGCGACCGCGCCCTGCTCGAGGTCCTCTACGCCGGCGGCGCCCGCATCTCGGAGGCCATCGGGCTCACGACGGACGACCTCCCGCCGGACCTCTCCCCCCTTCGGCTCCACGGCAAGGGCGACAAGATGCGGGTCGTGCCGCTGGGCCGCACCGCTCGGGAGGCCCTCGATCGCTGGATGCGCGAGGGGCGCCCTCGGCTAGCCAGCCGAGGGCGGGCCAAGGCGGTGTTCCTCTCGCGGAGCGGCCGCCCATTGGATCGCTCCAGCGCCTGGCGACGCGTCAAGGAGGCGGTCGCATCGGCAGGGCTGCCACCGAGCACCTCTCCCCACGACCTGCGGCACTCCTTCGCGACCCACATGCTCGCCGGGGGCGCCGACCTCAGAGCGGTCCAGGAGATGCTCGGGCACGCCTCCATTCGCACCACCGAGCTCTACACCCACCTCGACGAGGGACATGTGCGGACGGTGCACCAGATGCACCACCCGCGCGGCTGAGCCTAGCGGCGCGGCCCTCGCTTGAAGCGCTTGAAGAAGACCGAACTCCCGGCGTGCGCCCCGAAGCCGGCCGCCCCGTCGAGCGTGCGCTCCGCGAGGCGGACCGGCGCGAGCTTGACGTCCGCCACCTGGACCTGGATCACCTCGCCGTCGTAGTCGATCTGGACCTTGATCTCCTTGAAGGGCGGGACCTCCACTCGGCCCATCTCCGCGAGGATCTCGTACGGCTCGCCAACGCCCGGTCGCCGGAAGAGGTAGATCCCCTCCCTGGTGTTGATGGCCAGGAGGATGCGGTCTCCGTCCTGATCCCCGACGACCAGGTCTGCCTGGCCCGCGTTCTTGGGGTCGTTGGCGAAGATGACCACGGTGGCGTCGAGCCGGAACGGACCAGCGAGCGGCGGTGAGGCCTCGAGGACGAGGGCGTCCGAGGCTCGCGTCGCCGTCGCCATCCAGCCTCCCGGGTGCCCGGCCACGGCGCCGCCTTCGACCACCCAGCGCGGACGCAGCCCCTGGAGTCGGTTCGCCGCACGTACCGCGAGCTCGTCATGCGTGAGGTCCCCAGCGCGGTCTCCTTCCCGCTCGAGCGCGAGGAGCATGCGGGCCGCACCGCCGGCGCTATCCCGGGCTGGGCGGTCCGCCAGAAACAGGTCGCGGCTCGGCGGCGCGGCGGCGGCGAGCCGAAGCAGCTCGGCCCCCCGCTCGCTAGCGCCAGCGGGGACTCCACCGGGGTCACGGCCCTGAGCAGGCCCCACCAGGGCCAGGGCGGATCGGAGCTCCACGAGACCGGAGGAGGTCCACGGTTCAACGGACATGGCGCGGGCGTGGCCGATCGCCTCCAAGCCGCGCTGGGCACGGAGGGAGCAGCCGCCCGACGTCAGCCACCCCGGGGTCCCCGCAGGGGCTTCGGGGGCGAGCCTTCGGGCGGCAGCGAGCGCCGCGAGTCGCCGGGTCGCCGGCGGGAGCCCGGTCCCGAAGAGGACCCGGTCGTTCATTCGCGGGACCACCGCGACGGCGGGCGTCCCCGTCCCTCGGAAGTCCGGATCCCACTGCACCCGCTCGCCACGTCGGCCGCCCAGCTTTCCGAGCTGAGCGGCAGACTCAGCGAGGAGCAGCTCCACCGCGGGCCCTTCCGGCCCTGTCAGCTCCGCCGCCCGGGGAGCTCCCGCAGCGTCCACCGCGGTGAAGATCTCCAGCACCTGCCGCGCGCTGCGCTCCAGGCCCCGCTCCGATCGCCAGAGGGCGCTGGCACGCAGGGCCCCCTCGGTGAGCGTGTGCTTGCGCTCACCGTCGAGGACTGGACGGGGCTCCTGAACAGCCGGGAGAGCCAGGAGCGCCGCCAGCGCGGAGAGTGTGAGCGTGGATTGCATGTTGGATCAAGGCGGGCGAGTCGGGCCCAAGGAGGCCTCTCGGCACCCCGGCCGCTGGAGGTCAATGTAAGGCGTCAGAAATCACTCTCGCGAGCTCGGGTGAGATCCCATCCACCGCGGCCAGCTGCTCCACGCTGGCCTCGGTCACTCCCGCCACCGACCCGAAGGTGGTGAGGAGCGCTCGACGGCGCGCGGGGCCCACCCCGGCGATGCCGTCCAGCCGGCTCGTGATCTTCCCGCGCTCCTTGCGGTGGTAGGTGATCGCGAAGCGGTGCGCCTCGTCCCTGATCCGCTCGAGCAAGTGCCGGACCTCGCTATGGGCGCCGAGGACCACGGCCTCGCTCGCCCCGGGGATCCAGACCCGCTCCTCCACGGGCCCCTTGCGCTTGCCGCGGACCTTGCGCTCCCCACGCGCCTTCGCCAGGCCGATCAGCGCGACACCGAAGGCGCCCGACTCCTGCCGCGCGAGCATGGCCCGCTCCAGCTGCGGAGGCCCGCCATCGATGACCACGAGGTCGGGGAGATCTCCCTCACGCTGACCCCGCTCGAGGCTCCGGCGCACGACCTCGTGCATCGACGCAAAGTCATCCTGACCGTCCACCTCGCGGATCTTGTACCGCCGGTAGCCCGATCGATCGGAGTGGCCGCGCTTGAAGCGCACCCGGCTCGCGACCACGTGGCTCCCCTGCGTGGTCGAGATATCGAAGCAGTCAATCACCTCGGTCCCTGGATCGAGGTCCAGGAGCTCGATGAGGCGCGCCAGGGCGTCGGCGTCCCGATCCTCCTCATCCGACTGCCGCGTCAGGCCCTGGGCTGCGTTCTCGAAGGCGAAGTCGAGCATGCGCTTGCGATCACCGCTGGAGGGCACCAGCAAGCGCGCCCCCAGCAGCTCCTCGAGCAGCCCCTGCTCGGACGGGGCGAACGGCAGGAGGATCTCCGTCGGCGCGGCCCGCCGGCCCGGCGCGTAGATCGCGCTCAGGACGCTGTGAAGGAGCTCCTCATCGGGCAGCTCCGAGCGGAAGTGGTGCGTTCTTGACTCGGCCATCCGCCGATCCCGCCAGGCGATCCGATGGATCGAGGCGCGGCCCCCTCGACGGGCGAGGCCGAGGACGTCTCGGTCCACCGAGTCTTTGGGACGGACCCCCTGCCCCTCCACCGTGCGCCGCAGAGCCTCGAGGCGATCGCGCCAAACCGCCGCGCGCTCGAACTCGAGCGCCTCGGAGGCGGCCGTCATTCGCTGGCGCAGGTCCGTCTCGAGCTCCGTCCCATCGCCCGAGAGAATCCGGGAGGCCCGCTCCACGAGGTCGGTGTAGGCGGCGGGCTCGACAGCCCCGACGCAGGGCGCGCAGCAGAGCCCGATCTGGTGCTTGAGGCAGGGCCGCGAACGGTTATCCATGACCGAGTCCGGGCAGTCCCTGAGGGGCACAATCCGGTGGAGGTCCGCGAGCGTCCGGCGCAGCGCTCCGGCGCTGGCAAACGGCCCGAAGTAGCGCGAGCGCCCGCCCTCGCGCCCCATCTCTGGAGAGTGCGCCCTGACGTGCTTCAACCGCGGGAACCGGTCGCTCATGTCGATCCTCAGCATCCGAAAGGACTTGTCGTCCTTGAGCCGGATGTTGTGGGGCGGCTTGTACTGCTTGATGAGGGTGTCCTCCAGCAGCAGCGCCTCCTGCTCCGTCCGGGTGACGATCGTCTCGACCGAATCGGCCTCATCCCCGAGGAACCGGATGAGGATCCGCCCGTCGTTCTCGGGGCGGCGGTAGGCCGTGAGCCGATTGCGCAGGTTCCCCGCCTTGCCCACGTAGAGGACGCTGCCCTCCACCGAACGGAAGATATAGACCCCCGGTCTCCTCGGGATATCCGCCGGCCACCAGCCGGGGTCGTTCGAGCCGCCACTCTTCACCCCAGGGGTATAGGCCCCCGTGGCCCCCTACGCAACGCGCGCGTGCGGGCACGAGCGTTATTGGGTCGGCTCCACGACCTCCCTCAGCCTCGCCGAGGTCCTCGCTCCCGAATGCCCCCACGGGCTCGAGGCGCCGAGCCCGTAGCGCAGGCCACCGGGGAGCCGGTGGCGGGACCCGGCGAACGGGCCCGAGGAAGGCACCACTCGGGGGGGTCGCGGCGCCGGCGTCCCGAGAGGAGTCAACCAGCAAAGGCTCCCTGCAGAGTCCCCCCGCAGAGAGCCCCCCCGCGGAATCAACCGGCTGAGCCCATCCGCTGGGTCTATCCGCTGGGTCTATCCGCTGGGCCACATGCGGGTCGGGCGCGCGGGCTTCCCCGCAGGGTCCGTCGAGCCACGGGCGGCCAGGCCGTCGAGTCAGAGGCGCCGCTCCATGGTCTCCACCATGCGCAACTGGACCCGTGCTCGGTCGAGGTTGTGACCCTCGCGCTCGATCTTGAAGTAGTGATCCCCCATGACGTGATCGGCCAGGAACCGCATCCCGATCGTCAGGGTCACGATCCGGGCCGCGAACGCCATGTGGTCGACCTCGAAGGCGTTCAGGAAGCCGCTGGCCTTCTCCATGTACCCATCCCGCAGGGCCTTGAAGAGGTCCATGTCCACGTCCACGAGGTCCAGATCCCGTTCATCCTCATCCGAGGTCGCTGCCGTGAAGCGCACGAGGTCCCCGAAGTCAAACAGGGAGTAGCCCGGCATGCACGTGTCCAGGTCGACGATGCAGCGCGGCTTCCCGGTCTCGCTGTCGAACAGGACGTTGTTCAGCTTGGTATCCCCGTGGATCACACGCCGCGGCATGCGGCCCGTCCGCAGGGCGTTCTCGAAGACCGAGAGCTGCTTGCGGCGCGCGTCGATGAAGGCGAGCTCCTCCTGGACCTCGGCGACGCGCTCCAGGGGGTTCCTGCGGCAGGCGTCGTCCAGCTGGGCGAGGCGCGCCTCGGAGTTGAAGAAGTTGGGGATGGTCTGCCGAAGCTCCGACGCGGGCAGGGTGCTCAGCTTGATCTGAAAGTCCCCGAAGGCGAGGGCGGCTGACCGCGCCATGTCAGCGTCCTTTGGGTGGTCGTAGGACTCGGTGCCCTCCACGAAGTGGTAGGTCCTCCAGGGCGTGTCCCGCGCGAAGGCATAGTCCGCGCCGTCCCGCGCCCCCACGAGGGCCAGCGCGGTCAATCCATCGGCGCCCCCTGCCCGCGCGAGGTGCCGGGTCACCACGCCCACGTTGTGCATGAGCGCGGGAATGTCCCTGAAGACCCTGTCATTCAGCCGCTGATGAACGAACCGGCGGTGTCCGTCCGACTCGCCGCCTACCTGCCAGGTCGAGACCAGCGTGTCGTGAATATGACCCCGGTGGAGCCCCACAATCTCCACCAGGTCGCCCTCCAGCTCGAAGAGCCTCACGGCCGCCTCCAGCTCGCTACCGGCCAGATCGGGGGCGGTGCTCATGAGGCTCCTCCCGCCTCGCCATGGTTGACGTGGAAGTGGAGGTGCTTGGAGTCCTGATAGGCGCCGAGGTTGGTCAGCACGCGCGCCGCGCCATGCTCCACCTCGACCTCTCGCGCGACGCTCTGGACCACGCCCAGGAGCTCTTCAAGCAGGCCCTCGGGGGCGTCTCCGAGATCCGTTAGCGAGGGCACATGGCGCTTGGGGATCACCACGATGTGAACGGGCCAGAACGGCCGGGTGTGGTGGTAGGCGAGGACGGTCTCCGTCTCTCGCACCACGTCCACCGGGGTCTTTCCCGAGAGCACCTCGTCACAGTAGAAGTCGCTGGTCACGGAATCATGATGCAGTAAGCCCGGGGGTCGCGCTGGGCGTGTACGCCGAACCGAGGCGCCGATGCCTCGCTCCGAGGCGGGCCCGCCTCAACGCGAGAGCTCGACCTCCTCGAGCTCCTTCAGGCGATCCCGCAGGGACGTCGCCTCCTCGAAACGGAGCTCCCCGGCGGCGAGCAGCATGTCCGCTCGAGTCCGCTCGATCTCGCCACGGAGCCGCTGAACCGGCCAGCTCCGAGGGTGGTCCTCATCGCCGTCCTGCACGCCGCCGCTCTCCGGGAGCTCGGGGACCGACGGGTAGTCCATCTCGTACAGGGCCTCGATCCCCTCACGGATCGGCTTGAAGATCGTCCTCGGCTCCAGCCCGTGCTCCGAGTTCCAGGAGAGCTGCACCTCCCGGCGACGATCAACCTCATCCATGGCGAGGCGCATCGACTCCGTCACGCGATCGCCATAGAAGATCACCCGCCCTTCAGCGTTCCTCGCCGCGCGGCCGCAGGTCTGGATGAGGCTGGTCTGGCCCCGCAGGAACCCCTCCTTATCCGCGTCCAGGATCGCCACCAGCGCGACCTCCGGCAGGTCCAGGCCCTCCCGCAGCAGGTTGATCCCCACCAGCACGTCAAAGGACCCCATGCGCAGGTCTCTGAGGATCGCGGAGCGCTCCAGCGCATCGATCTCGGAGTGCAGGTAGCGCACCTTCACACCGAGCTCTGCGTAGTAATTGGTGAGCTCCTCGGACATCCGCTTGGTCAGCGTGGTGATCAGCACGCGCTGACCTGCGGCCACGGCCTTGCGCACCTCCGAGAGGAGGTCGTCCACCTGGGTCTTCGCGGGCCGGACCTCGATCTTGGGGTCGAGGAGCCCCGTCGGGCGCACGATCTGCTCGGCGATGGCCCCGGCGCTCACCTTGCGCTCGTAGGGACCAGGGGTCGCGGAGACATAGACCACCTGCTTCACGAGCTTCTCGAACTCGGCCCACTTGAGGGGCCTGTTGTCCATGGCGCTGGGGAGGCGGAAGCCGTGCTCCACCAGGGTCTCCTTGCGGCTGCGGTCCCCCTTGAACATGGCCCCAACCTGCGGGACCGAGACATGGCTCTCGTCGATGTAGATGACGAAGTCATCCGGAAAGTAGTGCAGGAGCGTGAAGGGGGGCTGGCCCTCCTCCCGCGCGTCCATGAAGCGGCTGTAGTTCTCGATACCGCTGCAGACCCCCACGGTCCTCAGCAGCTCGAGGTCATGCCGCGTCCGCTGCTCGAGGCGCTGCGCCTCCAGCAGCTTCTTGGTCCCCTTGAGATCGGAGAGGCGGGTCTCGAGCTCCGATTCAATCTTCGGGATCGCTGAGGCGAGCCGGTCCTTGGGCGCGACGTAGTGGTTCTGCGGATAGACCACCACCTCTTCCACGTCGCCCAAGATCTCGCCCAGCAGCGGATTGACGCGGGTGATGCCCTCGATCTCGTCCCCGAAGAACTCAACCCGGATGACCTCGTCCTCCTCGTAGGACGGGAAGATCTCCACCACGTCCCCTCTGACCCGAAAGGTGCCTCGACGGAAGTCGAGGTTGTTCCTCGCGTACTGCATCTGGGTCAGCTGGCGGAGGAGATCGTCGCGGTCCAGCTCATCCCCGACCCGCAGCGGCACCGCCATCTGGCTGTAGTTCGAGGGGCTCCCGAGACCGTAGATGCAGGAGACCGAGGCCACGAGGATCACGTCCCGACGGTCCAGCAGGGACCGCGTCGCGCTGCTGCGTAGCCGCTCGATGTTCTCGTTCCGGCTGGCGTCCTTCTCGATGAAGGTGTCGCTCGAGGGCACGTAGGCCTCGGGCTGGTAGTAGTCGTAGTAGCTGACGAAGTACTCGACGGCGTTGTTGGGGAAGAGCTCCTTGAACTCGGAGTACAGCTGCGCGGCCAGGGTCTTGTTGGGCGACAGGACGATGGCCGGGCGCTCCGAGCGGGCGATCGTGGAGGCCACGGTGAAGGTCTTGCCGCTCCCTGTGATGCCAAGGAGACACTGGTGTGCCTTCCCCTCGGCGAGGCCCTTGACGAGGGCGTCGATGGCCTGGGGCTGGTGTCCGGTGGGCTCGAAAGGACAGTTCAGATCGAAGAGCGGGGACGGCATCGCGGGCATGATGTTCGACGGTCGCGCCCAGCGCGACGACAGGATCCGTGATTCCCGCCGAGGGCCCTGCGGGGCGCGCCGCCCCGCCCCCGGTTGCGACGAAACGCGCGTGCCAGTAGCTTCCTTGCTGCCGCGCGGGCCCGCCGAGGCCCCCGGTGGCTCTTCGGAGGGGATCGAATTCAGGCCGAACCGGTCCGCCCCAACCGCCCCCTCCCCCCTCCAACCAACGCGTCCATGCTCATCAAGTGCACCTCCTGTGGCACCCAGGCCAAGATTCCCAGCAGCAAGGAGGGCGCCAAGGTCAAGTGCCCGTCCTGCGGGCACGTCTACGTGGCGCGGGAGCGTGGCGCCAAGGGCGCCTCCCAGGACCCCACAAAGATGTACGTCATCGGGGGCGCGGTCCTCGCGACGCTCCTGCTCGTCCTCTGGGCGAACAGCTCCAGTGAATCGACGCCCTACGTGGCTCCGGTCGAGGAGGAAGAGGTCAAGGAGACCGCCGCTTACGTCGACCCCATGAGCTGGGACGGCCCGATCGTGGGCCTCGCCCGCGAGCTCCAGCAAGCAGCGGCCACGGGGAACGAGGCGCGCCTGTTGACACGCCTGGCCGAGCAAGCGGCGTTCGAGTACACGCCTGCCGCCGAGGATGGCGAGGAGCCTTCCCCGACCACTGAGGCTGATCCTGAGCCTGATCCTGAGGCCGACTCCGAAGGCGCGGCAGGGGCGGCCGCGACCGCCTGGGCAGACCTCGACCAGCTCGCGCAGATCCAGTGGGCCGAGGACCACGTGGCCGCCGTGATGGACCCCGGGCCCGAGGGCCCGGTGGCGGCCTGGAAGCCCTATGACGGCTCCGTGGTCTCCCTGGAAGCCGGAGTCGCCATCGTCCACCTCCGGGTCCAGGCCAGTGACATGAGCCTCAAGCTCGACGACCGCTGGACGCGCTGGATCCTGAAGAACCTGGACGGAGAGTCGGGGGGGGACGACCGCTGGCGCTGGATCAGGGCCGAGCGCTACATCAGCCCCGAGGAGCTCGCTGCCATGCGCAGGCGTGGCCGGCGCAAGGCCGAGAAGAAGACGCTGTCGGACGGCTCCGTGGTCTACGAGAGCGAGCTCCGAACCATCCCCTTCGACGTCGAGATGCCCGCCGAGGAGCAGCAGCGCCTCACGGCGTTGATCGCGACCTTCGTGGAGGATGTCGACGCGCCGCCCCGCACGACGCGCGCCATCCGGGAGCAGGTGATCGCGGCGGGCAAGCCCATCGTCCCCGGGCTGCTGACCAAGATGTCGCTGATCGTCGAGGAGATGCCGTCCCGGCCGGACGAGGACGAGAACGATCGCATCCGCCTCAACTTCCTGCACGAGGCCCTCCGCGACATCACCGGCCACGAGACGACCTTCGTGGTCTCCGAGGCCATGGGCGGAACCCAGGAGCGCATCAAGTCCGGGCTCAAGCAGTGGTTCGCCTGGTATGACCGCAAGTACAAGCGCTTCGACGGCGTCGAAGAGGCGGGCGACCCCTTGCTGGATGACCCCGACTTCGAGCCCAAGACGAAGGAGGAGCTCCGGCAGTACAACCGGGCCCTCCGTCAGCAGATGGAAGAAGAGCGCAGCCGCAAGAACGGCTGAGATCAAGAACAACCCCAGCCCGCAGGGGCTGACCCCCACTGACCCCAGCGGAACCCCAGCGGAACCCCAGCCATGACCGAGAACGACCCCAAGCCGATCCCGCGCAAGACCCCGACGAAGAAGGGTGACGGCCCCTCCATGCGAGAGCAGATCCTCGCCCGCAAGCGAGCCGAAGCCAAGGCAAGCGCTTCCCAGGAGGAGGAGACACAGGAGGCCTCCAGCGGAGCCTCCACCGAGAAGCCCGCGGCCAAGAAGAGCACGCGCCCGACCCGGGGCAGCTCGGGGAGGTCGAGCGGAAGAGCCAGCGCGAAGCGCTCCGACGGCGAGGAGGGCGAGGGCCGGAGCAAGCGGTCCCGCAGGGAGCGCCCGCAGAAGAAGAAGTCCCCGGTGCCTCTCATCGCCACGGCCGCGATCCTCATCGGGGGCGTGGCCGCCGCGGTGATCTTCCTCGGAGGTGAAGACGAGGATCCGGCCGGAGCCCCCACCGAGGCGGCCGCGGGTGACGGCACGACCGCAGCGAAGGACGGCGACTCCGCGCCCGCCGCAGACACACCCTCGAGCGATGGAGCGGCAGCAGCCGCTGAAGCCGGCGACACCACCGCGGCTGCGGCCTCGGAGGCCGGCTCACCCGACAGCGCTGACGCGAGCGCCGCGACGGCGGAGCCAGCCAAGAAGAAGGCCAAGCCGGCCGCGCCCGAGCCCGTGGACCTCGCGGCCCTCGAGCCCTTCGGCAAGCCCGACGGCGTCACGAACGAGCAGTGGACCAAGCTCCAGGAAGACGCCGAGATGTTCTTCGACGTGGACGCCGGCGCCGCGGGAGGCCGCGCCCGGCGCCGCCTCGAGGAAGCCGGCCAACCGGCCTGGCCCGCGATCCTCAACGAGATGATCAAACTCGACCCGGCCAAGCCGGACGACAACGAGCAGGGCATGCTCGCGCAGCGTGCCCTCAACGCCGCCCGAGGGAGCCAGACCTCGCAGGCCTTCGACTGGCGCACGCCCGACGACGGCGTGCTCAGCGACAAGAACCTGCGCTACAACCGCAAGCTGATCAAGGCGCTCTACGACTCCTGGGCCGCGGTGGTCGAGGACCCCACCCACTGGGAGCGGATCGACAAGGCGGAGGCCGCCGCGGAGGCCAAGGCCGACACGGAGAAGAAGATCGAGGAGGAGTTCGAGTTCGACCCGAGCGACCTCGAGGGCCTGGACGGCTGACCCAAGGGACCCCCTGCTGCGGGGGCCCGCCGCGCGTCGCGGTGGGCCCCCGCTCTCGTTCAGGACCCCTCGTGCGACCGAGCCCCAAGGGCTGCTCCGTCGGCGACGGGGCGCTGGCCCGCTGAAGGTCGGCGCAGGGGACGCGGCGACGGGCCCACGCCGACAGAGGCCACTGCCGCGGCGGCCACGGCGGCGGCGGCCACTGCCGCTGAGGTGTCTGCCGCCGAGGCTCCTGGCGCGGCGCCCACTGCCGCCGACGATACTGACGCGGCAGCCACTGCCGCCGAGGCCCCCTACGCCGAGATCCTCAGCGCCACATCCTCCGAGGCCGGGCTCTCGCGCACCGATCACTCGCAGGTTGGACTCCCGCTCGACGGGTTCGGGATATCGCAGCCCTCCGGGGCCGGGAGGCCCGGCGCAAGGGGCTGCGGCACCGAGTATTTCAGTGCCGTATCTCTGCGCGGCGCAACCCTCAGCGACCGGGCAAGATCGCGGGCTTCGCCAGACCGAGCCCCTCGACCCCCGCTGCGCCGCCGCGTCGCGGGTCACTGAAGGCCTCAACGCTCCCGTCCGGGCCCACGAGGATCGCCTGGACCGACCCGAAGAACCGGCCGGGCTCTGGCGGAGTGACCGGCTGACCGTGCTCCCGCCGCAGAGAGTCGATCACAGCCTCATCGAAGGCCGCCTCGAAGCGCGTGCGCTCGGGGCGCCACTGCTGGTGAATCCGTGGGGCACGGATCGCCTCCGTGAGGTCCTGTTCATAGACCAGCACGCGCAGGATCACCTGGAGCACGGAGGTGATGATCCGAGGACCACCCGGAGCACCGAGAGCCATCTCCACTCGTCCCGACGCCGATCGGATCACGACCGGGGTCATGCTCGACAGCGGTCGGCGACCGGGGGCCAGCTGGTTCGCCTCGGCACCGACCAGCCCGTACATGTTCGGCACCCCTGCCTGGATGGAGAAGTCATCGAGCTCGTTGTTCAGCAGGAACCCACCCGCGTCCACGAAGATGCCGCTCCCGTAGCTGGCATTGAGGGTCGTGGTCAGCGACACCGCGTTGCCCTCACGATCCACCACCGAGAGGTGCGTGGTCTCATCCGACCCGTCCGGGATCGGAGGCTGCCAGGCGGCGACCTCCAGGTCCGCCTGCTCACCGATGCCCATGCGGCGCTCTGCGATCCAGGCGGGGGAGACCAATTCCTCGACCGGCACGCCCACATGATCGGGGTCGCCAAGGTGGACGGCTCGGTCGGCGAAGGCGCAGCGCATGGCTTCGATCCACCAATGGAAGGAGCGTGCGTCCAGGCCAACCGGCTCCGGCGGAGACAGCTCGTCGTCCCCTTGCAGCTGCCCCATGCGCCCCATCCGGGGCCCCTCGTCCACGCCCAACGCCACCCGCTCCACCGCCGCCCGCCGCTCCACCTCGAGGGGGAGCCCCTGCAAGATCCCGAGCATCTGAACGAGCGCGACGCCGCCGGAGCTCGGCGGCCCCATCCCGATCACCTCACGTCCGGCGAAGCGCCCGAAGACCGGAGCGCGCCAGACCGCGCGGTAGGCTTCGAGGTCGGCCCGCGACATGAGGTTCGCACCGGCCGCCGCCCCCGTGCGTGCGTCGGCCTCGGCGAGGTCTGCCACGATCGCCTTGGCCACCGACCCCGAATAGAACCCGTCCGGTCCCCCGAGCGCATAGGCGCGGAGCGTCTTGGCCAGCGCCGGCTGGATCAGCGTATCCCCCTCCTTCAGCGGCTCACCGCCCGGGTAGAAGACGGCCGCCGCGCCGGGGTCTGCGCTCAACAACTCCCACACGGAGTCGCGCGACAAGGAGGCTGCGAGCCAGGGGTCCACGCGGAATCCATTCTCGGCCAGAAGGATCGCCGTCTCGCAGACCTGTGTGAAGGAGAGCCGACGCGACCCGTGCATCCGATAGAGCTCGAAGAGCCCTCGGGGTGATCCGGGCACACCGACCGCCAAGGGCGTGCGCAGCGAGCGCTTCGAGACCACCTCGCCGTCGCTGTCGAGGTAGAGGTCCGCCGTGTACCTGGCGGGCGCCACCTCCCTGAAGTCCAGGGTCTCGGGCGCCCCTTCGGATGGCACCCAGACCGCGAAGCCCCCGCCCCCCAGGTTGCCGGCCTGCGGGTAGACGACCGCGAGCGCCAACGCCGTGGCCACCGCGGCATCCGCGGCGTTCCCACCCGCCTCCAGCACCCGGAGCCCCGCTCGGGTGGCGAGCGGATGCTCGCTCACGACCGCACCTCGATCCGGGCCGCGCCGGTCCTCCATCGCGCGGAACGGATCCACCGCAAAGCACGCCGCTCCGAAGAGCACCAGGCCAACGGACAGAGGTCGTAGGAGTGCCCGCAAGATCCGCCTCAGACCCGCGGGGGCTCCTCGCCCTCCGCCAACTCCCTCACCGCAACGCCGCGCTCCTTGAGGTACACCACGGAGTCTTCGATCCGGGCCGCCTCCCCCTCAATCTCCACCACCACGTGAGCCTGGCTCTCGGAGATGGTGGCCGCCCGGATGTTGGGGACGACCCCGAACTTGACCCCGAGGGTGTGCGAGATCAGAGGCTCGCTGATGAGCTCCTGGGGGAACGTGCAGAAGAACTTGCGGGAGGTCATAGGCGAGTCGAGGTCGGGATTGGCTTGCCGCGGTCGGGAGGGCGTCTCCGCTGATCAAGGCCGTGCCAGGCGCCGGGAAACGGCGCTTCGCGCCGCCAGGGCCAGACATCCCACCAAAAGGGTGACGCTCCCTGCAACCGGCCCGACGTAGACCGACCGTAATCCCGGACCGATTCGGTCGGTTCCAGCGGACTCGTAGACGGACGGATGCCGCATCCAATCCACGCCACCGCTCTCCATCAGGAGTGTCCGTGGCGAGAGATCCAGCAGCGCCGAGGCCACCTCTGGCGCCCAGGGAGGTGCCGGGCGCAGCACCCCCCAGCCCGATGCTGCGCCGTCCGCGGCCCACGCGAGCACCAGCAACAGAGCCCCTCGACGCGCCGAGACCAGCATGCGAACCGAGAGCCTCGCCCGACCCGAGACGGGGCTCGCCCCGGCCAGGGAGGAGCCGATCAGGAAGAGCCCGAGGAGCACCGCGCCCGCCGAGACCGGACGCGGTAGCTCTGCCCACTCGTCCCCAGCGGGGGTCATTCCGATCGCGAGAACGAGGAGGGCCCAGGCCCCCAGGAGCCGAGCGATGGGCTTGGTGTGGAGGCGCCATCCCGAAGGAGGGACCTCGACATGGTCGGCGACGGCTCCGAATGAAGCATCTCCGGACGGGTCGGCGTCGGGCGGGGAGCCTCGGAGCAGAGCGCCTTCCGCCACAGCGCCTTTCGCCACAGCGCCTTTCGCCACAGCGCCTCCAGCCACAGCGCCTCCCACCATCGCGCCGACCGCCGGCATCGCGGTCGCCAGCTCTCCGAGCCACGCGAGGGGCAGCTTGGCGTCGAGCGCCAGCCACGCCGCGGGCTCCGCCATGGACATCAAGGACGTCACACGATCCGCCATTCTGCGCGGCGGGCGAGGGGGGCAAGGTGGAACGGCTTCACCCGGTCAGCGTATAACGGGTGACATGAGGGTCCAATGCCCGAGGAGAGTCCTGCTGATCGCGGTAGCCGTGGCGGCCAACGCCGGCTGTGCGACCCCGGCTGACGTGGCGAGGCGCGGGCCCGACATGGAGCCCCAGGTCGCCCATGACCGGGCAACGCCTCCAGTTGGCGAGGGTTCGGGGGGCGAGGTCCCGGCGGGCGAAGTCTCGGCAGGCGGAGCGTCGGTGGCGGGTGCCACGACGAGCGGCCGCCCCCGTGACCTCATCGACGTCTCGACCGCGGATCCACTGCACGAGCACCAGCCCGTCACGGCCCTCGCCCTCGACCCCGATGGCTCGCTCGTCAGCGAGCAGCTCGTGGCCTCCACGGCCTTCACCCAATGCCTGCCCTCATGGAACGTGGACAGCGCAGCGCCGTTCAAGGTGGAGATCCGGACCCGGCCCCAGGGTTCCGACCTCTGGACCCCGTGGCTCCTGATCGGTGACTGGGGGGTGGCCCAGCGGCCCGCGGAGGTCGTGACGGCCTGCGACGAGGCCCGCATCGCCGTCGACATTCTGGAGGCCTCCTCGCCCCAGGACCGCGCCCAGCTGCGGTTCACGGCCTGCGGCCCCTCCCCCCTCCCGCCCGGGGCAGTCCGCGCCTCCGTGGCCTTCACCGACGAGCGCCTGCTGGAGGAGCGCGTCGCGGCGGCGAGCGCCGAGCCCTGGCCGCTCCCGGTCCAGCTCAGCGTCCCCGCGAGGACACAGAGAGCCGCGGGCGAGGACATCGGGCACAGGGTCTGCAGCCCGACGTCCGTGGCCATGGTCGCCGCGTTCCACGGCCGGCGCGTCCCCACGCGCACCATGGCGAACACCCTCCTCGACCCCCACTTCAACATCTATGGCAACTGGAACCGCGCCGTGCAGGGGGCCTTCACCCATGGGGTCCCCGGCCGCCTCGTGCGCCTCTCCTCCTGGCAGTCTGTCGCCGACTACCTCAAGGCCGGTCGCCCGCTCATCGCGAGCATCCGCGCCGCGCCCGGCGAGCTGCGCGGCGCGCCCTACGAGAAGACGGCGGGGCACCTGCTGGTGATCACGGGGCTCGGCCTGGGCGGCGTGGTGCTCGTGAACGATCCCGCCGCCGCCTGGCCGGGCGTGGTCCCGCGGCGCTACATGCGTGACGACATGGAACAGGTGTGGTTCCGCAACGGCGGCGTGGCCTACGCCCTCGACGCCCCGACCGGAGTGTCCCCTTGAAGCGCGCCGTCCCCGCTTTCTCTTCCACCGGACCCACGAGCGTCCGGCTGGACGGCGTCGATCTGCTCAGCTTTCACGGCTGCGGATACCTCGGCCTCGCCCATGACCCGCACGTCCGCGCGGCGGCCCACGAGGCCATTGACCGCTTCGGCGTCTCTGGCCTCGCCTCGCGCAACACCTCGGGCAACCTCGAGCTCCATGAGCGCCTCGAGGAGCGGCTCTCGGAGTTCTTCGGGACCGAGGCGGCACTGGTCCTGACGGACGGCTACCTGGCAGATATCGCAGCAGCGCAGGCGCTCCGCCACGCCCCGGGCCAACTCCCGGACGACGCAGACCGAGTCGCGCTCCATGACGCCGACGTTCACCCAAGCATCACCGACGCTCTATCGTCAGCCGGCTTCCAGTCATTTGGCTACGGAGCGGGAGACATGTCTCATGCGCTGGCCCTGCTCGACCTCCACAAGGACGGGGCGCCCCTGGTGGCGACGGATGGCGCGTTCGCCATGCACGGCCGCCTGGCACCCGCCGCGGAGCTCCTGAGGCACCTGCCAACCAACGCCAACCTCTTGATCGATGACAGCCACGGGGTGGGCGTGGTGGGCCGCACGGGACGCGGCGTCGTGGAGCTCTTCGGGCTCGACGACCCGCGCATCATCCTGACGGGGTCCCTCGCCAAGGCACTTGGCAGCGCCGGCGGGTTCATCGCAGGCTCCGCAGAGACCGTCGAGGCGGTCCGGCGCCACGCCTCCAGCTTCTCCGGGACCACCGCGCTGGCCCCGCCCCTTTGCGCCGCCGCGATCACGAGCCTGGATCTGATCGAGGCGGAGCCCGAACGGCTGGAGCGCCTACGGGCCAATATCGGTCAGCTCCACCGGACCGCCCGACGCGTCGGGCTACGGTCCACCGGGACGTTCCTGCCCGTGCTACGCATCGAAATGGAGTCCGAAGATGACGCCCGGCGGCTCTCTGCTGCGCTGCACGTGGAGGGGATCTTCGCCCCGGCGATTCGATATCACGGCGCCTCAACCCGCGGCCTGGTGCGCTGCGCGGTCACGAGCGAGCACACCGCCGCCGAGCTGCGGCGCCTGGAGGAGACGCTGATCCGGCATCTCCCCGAGCCCCCTATTCGCTGAGACTCCATCCGCGCTGGGCGAGGAGGCTGCTGCTCGCTCAGCGGTTGAGCGCGAGGGCTGCCAACGCCCCCGCCAGAACCACGAGCGCCGCGAGCCCGATCTTGACCCAGGAGTAGGGCGCCTTGCCGGCGACCCTCCCTGTCTCGCCGTGCACAAGGACCGCGTAGGACCTCCCCGCCAGCCGGTACGTCACGCTCCACATGGGAAGGAGCATGAGCTTCCACCGAACATCGGAGAACTCGTTGCGTACACGCAAGTTTCGGTGCGTGTCCCCGGGGACATCCTGAGCGCACAGCGCACGCTGCAAGACCCGTATCGTCTCTCGCCCGAGGTCCCAACCGTCCACCAGGTCGATCTGATACTCCTCAGCTCGCCAGCCGGCGAGGAACTCCGAGGAGAAGGGCACCAGCGCCGCCATGGAGTACGGGCCAAGTTCGTGGGCAAGGTCCCGGTCAACTCCCCTGGAGGCGAAGACGAGTACGTCGTCGTGATGGTCTCTCCGCTGCCCCCGCGCTGGCCGCCACCGGACCTTGCGGACCCGACGGGTCCGTCGCGTCGACCTGCCGTTGACGCGCACGGTGTAACTCTGGGTCACCCAGTAATAGGTGCCAGACTGCGCTGTCCAGCGGGCGTGAACCCTCGCATCGAATCCCCAGGCCGGGACGTAGACGCCCACGGCGCTCCCGACGTTGACCCGCTTCAACGCATTGGGCCGGAACCAAAGGCCGCGCGCCCAGGCCTTGAAGTTCTTCTCCACCAGCTCCTTGCCGACCTCAAGCGGGATCAGCGACTCCGGCCGCAGCGCGTTACGGCTGGCCTCCTGGTCAAGCACCCCCGGCGAGCCACAGAACGGGCAGGACCGGGAGATCGTCGCTCCGTCGAAGGTGACCCGCGCCTGACACACCTCGCAGGCCAGCACCCGGACGTCGACGCCGAAGCCCCTGGCGGCGTCCGCGGCCTCCGAGAGCGGCCGCTCCTCCACGTCCACCTCCTCGACCTCAACCTCGGTCAAGCTCCCACAGTGGCCGCAGCGCAGGGCGCGGTCCCCGGGGCTCCAGGAAACAGGCGCTCCACACTCGTCGCAGGAGAGGTCCACGGCGGCCCTCTCCGACACCTCCGTCTCCTCGATGGACAGCTCGCTGTCATCGACTCGCTCCTCGTAGGAGTTGTCGTGGGCGGAGGGATCGAGGGGGTCCATGGAATCGGCGGCTCCGGATGAATGAACTTGACGACTCAGCGTACGCTTCCACAAGAGTTCTATTCAGTCATCACGGATCACAGCCGCGACTGGCTCGCCCCCCCCAAAGAGAGCACAGCAGAGAGGTGTAGAAGCATGGGTATGATCGATTGGTTCAAGCGCGGCGTCGGCGAGATGATGGTCGCCCGTCCCGACGGGACGAAGGCTCAGGTCGTCTGGAAGCATCCTGACTCGACGATCCCCATGAAGTCTCAGTTGACCGTGGAGTCGGACGAGGTGGCCGTGTTCTTCCGTGATGGGAAGGTGGTCGAGGTGATGCAGCCCGGCCGCTACACCCTGGACTCATCAAACCTGCCGTTCCTCTCGAACCTCGTGGACTCGTTCACGGGCGGCAACGTGTTCATCGCCGAGGTCTTCTTCGTGAACACCCGCGAGCACACGGGGGTGAAGTTTGGAGGCCGGATCGGCCACGTGGAGGACCCCAAGTCCGGCGTCCCCGTGGAGACCATGGTCCACGGCGAGTTCAGCTTCCGCGTCACCGACCCGGAGCGGCTCATCGTCGGGCTGGTCGGCATGGGGCGCGCCGGATCGGCGACGATCAAGTCATGGACCAAGGAGCAGCTCCTCAAGGTCCTGCGCGACAACATCGCAGAGCTGATCGTGAAGCAGAAGTGGCCCATCCTGGACGTCAC
>CAJQPT010000151.1 GCA_905480285.1 uncultured bacterium | reverse complement strand
GTCCTGGGACAACTACCAGGCCTCCATCGACATCTCCGACCTGTCGGAGAACTACGTGTCGTCCAACCGCTCCGGCTACAAGCACGAGCACTTCAGCCAGATCGAGCTGGAGGAGCTGCGCAAGCGCATGGTCCGCTCCTACGAGCAGTGGTACTACTCGATGCCGCAGCGCCTGCGCCGGGTCTACGAGCGCGCGCTCTACTACATCGAGAACCCGCAGCACGGACGCAAGCGCGTCGGTCGCGCGGTGGGCCTCGTGCCCGCGCCCCAGCGTCACGTCGTGACGAGCCACCACTGAGCGCGGCGGGCGAGCCGCGCAAGGCTCGCACGGGAACGAAACGGGCGGCCCCGCAGATCACTGCGGGGCCGCCCGTGTTGATGTGGCGGTCGCTGCGGGGCGACCTCTGCGGGCCCGGCCGTCGGTGCCCCCGGCCGTCGGTGGAGCTAGGCCCCAATGGGGCGTGCGCTCGAGCGATCAGCCGAGCCGCGCGGCCACGCCGTCGACCAAGGCTTGCTCTCTGCGCCGGGCCTCTTCCTCCATGGCCCCGGCCTCGTCGAGGAACCGGGCCTTGGCGGCCTCATCGGTCAGGTCCTGAGCATTGATGCGCACGTTCAAGCCCGCGCCGAGCACGGCCGTCCGGGTGCAGAGGGCGCCCACGGCAGCGTCCGACAGGGAGGCCTCCATGCCCTTCTCTGCCATGGCCTCGCAGATCCCCATCGCGTCGAGGGAGGTACGCATGACGCGCAAGGGGACCTCGATGGCGTAGCGGGTGGCGTCCTGGATCGCCGCGGCGCGCTGGGCCTCGTCGGCCTTCCAAGCGGCCATGATCCGGTTGAAGGCCTCCGTGTCCTCGTCCACGAGCTCCAGCAGGGTGTCGTGGCAGCGCTTGCCGGCCACGGCGACCTCGGAGAACTCCTCCCAGCGGTCGTCCCAGCCGCGCTTGTGGCTGGAGAGGTTGGCGACCATGGTCCCGAGGGCCGCGCCGAGGGCGCCCACCGCAGCGGCCACCGAGCCGCCGCCAGGGGCCGGGGACTCGGAGGCGGTCTCGTGGACGATCTCCTCCACGGTCATGTCCACGAGGCGCTTGCGGGCGCCGTCGCGGATCGCGTACTCGATGACTCGCTTGCTCGGGTCGAAGGGGCTGAGCTCGTCGAGCCCCATGGTGCGGACGGCGATCTTGATCAGCTCGGCGTCGCTCACGCCCAGCGAGCGGCCCTGCTTGGCGAGGTAGTGACGGCCCGCATCGAGCAGGACGGCGAGGGGCACGAGGCCGACGATCTCCGAGCCGGTGACCCGGATGCCGCGGGCGGCGGCGCGCGCCTCGCAGGCGTCGAAGGCCAGGTGGACCGGGGTCACCGAGAGGTCGGTGAGGTTCATGGAGATCTGAGCCACCCCGTACTCCTCGATGAACCAGCCGATGCCCTTGCATGCCTTGAGCAGCCCGGGCTGCCACACGGGGTCGCCGGCGGCGTCGCGCACCACCTCGCCAGTGAGCGGGTCCGGCTCGCGCTTGATGCGCCCCTTCTCCCGCACGTCGAAGGCGATGGCGTTGGCGCGCCTCGACGAGGTGGTGTTCAGGTTGACGTTGTAGGCCACGAGGAAGTCGCGGGCGCTCACGGCGGTGGCCCCGGTCCTCGGCTGGAACGTGGCGGGCCCGAAGTCGGGCTTCCACTCTTCGGTGCCCACGCGCGCCGCGAGGCCCTCGTACTCACCGGCGCGAACCACCGCCAGGTTGCGACGCCCCTCGGAGAAGGCCGCGTTCTCGTAGCAGTAGATGGTCAGGCCGACCTCCTCGCCGAGCCGCCGGGCGAGGGTGCGAGCGTGCTCGACCGTCTCCTCCATGGTGATCCCCGAGACCGGCACCAGGGGGCAGACGTCCATGCCGCCGAATCGCGGGTGCTCGCCGCTGTGGCTCGACATGTCGATCCGCTCGGCGCCGACCCTGGCGGCCTGGACGGCGGCCTCGATGACCGGCTCGGGTTCACCGACGAAGGTGAACACCGTGCGGTTGGTGGCCTTGCCCGGGTCCACGTCGAGGAGTGTGACCCCGTCCACGGCGCGGACGGCGCTCGAGATGGCCTCGAGGACCGCAGGGTCGCGACCCTCCGAGAAGTTGGGGACGCATTCGATGAGCTTGGCCATTTCGGTGCAGGGTCGCCCAGGTGGGCGCGATGGGGGGCCGCCGGGAGGGGCGGTGGGGCGGAGAGTCCGACCCGCGGGCGCGGGGCGGGCGACCGTTCTATCAGACCGATCCCGGCGCGTCTCGCCGGTAGGTGCGGTCGAACTCACCTTCGGACCGCTACCATCTCGACACGGCCACGCCCGACGATCCATGACCCAGCCTGATTCTTCCGCAAGCTTCCGCTCCGCATCCACCGAGGACCGGGAGGCGCAGGCCGCCCTGTTCGACCGCTGCTTCAGTCGTGAGGACGGAGGGGAGGTGCTCCCCTGGCGCTACGACCAGGGGCCCCACGGGGCGGCGCTCACCACCGTCGTGGACGGGGATGAGGGCCTGCTGGCCAGCTACGCCTGCGGCCCGCGTCGCCTCGCGGGGGACCGCGAGGTGCTCGTGGGGGAGACGGGGGACGTCATGACCGCCCCCGATGCCCGCGGCGGTGGCCTCTTCTCAGGGCTCGACCGGGCCACCATGGCGGCCGCCCGGGACGCCGGCTGGCCCGTGGTCTTCGGGCTACCCAACCGCGCCTCGGCCCACATCTTCGTCCGGGACCTCGGGTGGGAGGAGGTCGGCCAGCTGCGCCCCTGGACGTTCGTCCTCGTGGGGGACGCGGGAGCCAGGGCTGAGCGGATGAAGGTCAGCCGCCTGGCGGCGGCCACGGTGGCCTGGACCGCGTGGCGAGGGACCATGGCCCGCGGGCGCCTGCGCAAGCGCTTCTTCGCGCGCTGCAACGTCGTGCCCATCGCGCGCTTCAAGCCCGAGGCCGACGCGGTCGCCGAGACGGTCGCTGCGCGGCACCCCTGGTTCATCCGTCGGGACCACGAGTACATGAACTGGCGCTTCGTGGACGCGCCCTCCGGCCGGTTCCGATGCCACGGCGTCTACCAGCCGGACGGGAGCATGTGCGGGTGGTGCGTCGTGCAGCTGCCGGAGCGCGGTGAGACCGCGGGCTACGTGGTGGACCTCGTGGCCGTCGACGACGTGGCCTTCGCAGCGGCCCTCGAGGCGGGGCTCGGGCACCTGCGCAAGGCCGGCGCCTCCGTGGCGCGGGCCCACGCGGTCGTGGGGTCGGGCTGGGAACAGGAGCTCAAGGGCTCCGGCTTCCGGCCCTCCAAGGCCGACGACGTCCGACCCATCATTATGCACGTCCTGGACGAGGGGCACCCGATCTCTGAGGTGGCGCGGCAGCCGTCGAAGTGGTTCTGGACCGACGCGGACCGTGACGCGGAGTTGATCGGCTGACCGCCGGCGTCGTGGGTCTCAAACACCGGATCAAGGCGGGCCTGCGCGGCCTGTACGCCCGTGTCCTTTGGGGCACGGGGCTGCACCGGGTTGTGGACCGATTCTCCCGGCCGCGTCTGCTCGTGCTCTATGGTCACTGCGTCGATCAGCCGAGGACCAACGGCTCCCTCGACGCGGACATGAAGATCTCAGGGGCCCGCCTCGAGAAGATCCTCGAGACGCTGGGTCGAAGGCACGACCTGGTGACCCTTGGTGAGGGGCTCGAGCGGTTGCGCAGCGGGCGCGCCGGTCGCTCGATGGTCGCCCTGACCATGGACGACGGGTACCGCGACAACCTCCACGACCTGGTGCCGCTGCTCGAGCGCACGGGGGCGCGCGCGACGGTCTTCCTCGAGGGAGGCGCCGTGGCCTCGCGCGAGCTCCCCTGGCTCCACGCGCTCGGGTGGCTCGTGGGCCGGCTCGGGGCGACCGAGGCAGCCGCTCAGGTCGCGGCCAGCCTCGGAGAGGTGCCGGGATCACCGGTTGGCGTCACGGATGCGGGGACGCTGAAGCGCCGGCTCAAGTACGACGCGGACCCCGACCGTCGGGACGCGGCGCTGCAGGCGCTGGTCGAGGCGGAGGGAGGAGACCCCGTGCAGATCGTCGACGACCTCTACCTCTCCATGGACGAGGCCCGGGCGCTGGCAGCGGCCGGCCCCGTGGAGGTGGGCGGGCATACGGCGCATCACCCGGTCCTCGCGAGGCTCGGCGTGGACGCTCAGGAGCGTGAGATCTCGGGCGGCGCCGCCCTGCTCAGGGAGCTTCTCGACGAGGAGGTCTCCGAGGAGGGCCGGGCGCCCCTTGGGGCCTCGGGGCACGCGTTTGCCTACCCCTACGGTCGGCGCTGGGACATCGGTGAGCACAGCCCTGGCGTGGTCGCGGCCGCAGGATACACCTGCGCCGTCACGACCCATGCGGGGGTCAACCATCGGTCGACCGATCCGTACCTGCTCAAGCGCTGGCCGATCCACGACGGCACGAGGCTGCACGAGGTGGGTGTGGAGGCCTCGGGCGGCTTCGAGCTGCTGCGCCGTCTCGGGATCGACCTCGTGGAGTGAACACGTGGAGTGAACTCGTGGAGTGACCTCGTGGAGTGAACGCGGGGAGTGAACTCGCGGACTCAAGGCGCGGAGCGAGGCGCTATATCCCACCGGGCGGGGCCACACCGCGCTGGACCACACCGCGCTGGACCACACCGCGCGGACGGACAGCGCGTCGTCAGCCGGGAGAAGAATCCTCGGGTGACGCCCCGACTCGGATCCGCAAATCGCCCGCCTCAGTGGGTCTCGTACCCGTCGGGGCCGGAGTAGGCCCCGCCGCCCGAGGTGTAGAGGTAGACGGCCGCGGCCACGAACACCGCCACGGGGACGGCGATCCAGATCCAGTTCTCGCGAAGAAAGCGCATAGGGTGGGGGTCTCGGTGAGAGCCACCACAGTATCCCCGGCTCGGGCGCCTGGTGGGGATACACTGCTGGCAGATGAAGCGGATCCTGTCTCGACTTGCCCTCTCCGCGGGGGTCTTTCTCGCCCTGCTCGGTGGTACGGAAGTGGTGCTGCGCGCCCAGGGCTATGGGGCCATCCCCTCCGTGTGGTTCGATCCAGAGGTCGGCACGCGCTTCCACCCCGGCCAGACCCGCCAGAT
>CAJQPT010000150.1 GCA_905480285.1 uncultured bacterium | reverse complement strand
CACGTTCATGAAGACGATGGCGAGCATGATCCCGGCGGGGTAGGCCGGGTTCAGCACGCGGACGAGGATGGTGAGGGCGCCGATCATGAAGCCGTAGATCCAGCGCCCGGTGTTGGTCTGGGCGGCGGACACGGGATCGGTCGCCATGAAGATCGAGCCGAAGGCGAAGCTGCCGATGACGAAGTGCCAGGCGGGGGAGACCGCCGTGTAGTGGTCCGCGCCGAGGCCCGCCGCGAAGGCGACGAAGTTCAGCAGCAGCGTGAAGGCGAGCATGCCCAGGCCGCAGCCCGCCATGATCCGCCAGGAGCCGACCTTGCTGAAGATCAGGATGCCGGCGCCCAGCAGGCACATCAGCGTCGAGGTCTCACCCATGGAGCCGGGGATCCAGCCCATGAAGGCGTCGAACCAGCCGATGCTCAGGGAGTCCGCCGCCGCCATCGCCTCGGGGGCGTTGCCGTTGGAGTAGAAGAACGCGAGGGGCGTGGCGCCCGTGGCCCCGTCGATCCACTGCCCCGAGCTGCTCCCCGAGACCCACACGCGGTCACCGGAGATGTCCACGGGGTAGGCGAAGTAGAGGAAGATCCGCGCGGTCAGGGCTGGGTTGAGGATGTTCATCCCCGTGCCCCCGAAGATCTCCTTGCCGATCACGACGCCGAAGATGATCCCGATGGCGACCTGCCAGAGCGGGATGTCCGGCGGCAGGGTGAGCGGGAACAGCAGGGAGGTGACGAGGAAGCCCTCGTTGATCTCGTGCTTGCGGATGATCGAGAAGATGGCCTCCGCCGTTCCTCCCGCCACGATCGTCACCGCGTAGACCGGGATGAACTTGATCGCGCCGTAGAGCAGGCACTCGAAGAAGGGCGCCGCGGCGGGGGCGAGGTTCCAGTCCTCGGTGGCTCGCAGGTGCTGGAAGCCGACGTTCCACATGCCGAAGAGCGTGGCGGGGACCAGCGCGATGACGACCATGATCATCAGTCGCTTCAGGTCGATCCCGTCTCGCACGGACGGCCCTGAGGCGGTGCGGTGCCCAGGCGTATAGAGGAAGGTGTCCGCGGCCTCGTAGACCGGGTACAGCTTCTCGAGCTTCCCGCCCTTGGTGAAGAGCGGCTCGAACTTGTCGAGGGTGTCCCTGAGGATCTTCATCTCAGCCCTCCTTCTCGATGGTGGTCAGCATGTCTCGGAGCCAATCCGTGATCGGCACCTTGGAGGGGTCCACGACCTGGCAAAGGGCCAGGTCTTCTTCTGAAAGCTCGAGGACGCCGAGCTTCTCGGCGGACTCGAGGTCCTTGGCCGCGAGGGCCTTGATGAGCTGGGTGGCGAGCACGTCCATGGGCATGACCGACTCGTACTGGCCGATCGGGACGATGGCGCGCAGGCTGCCGTTGGTGTCCGTGTCGTACTTGAAGGCCTTGCGGAAGAACTTGTCCCAGACCGTGTTGGTCTGGGTGAAGCGACCGCTGATGGGGAGGGCCCACCCGATCAGGTCCCGGGAGACCCCGTCCTCGAGGAGCGTCACCTGGGTGTTCCAGCGGCCGATGAAGGCCGTGTGCTCCTCGACGCTGGCGACGTGACCCCAGATGGCGGAGCCATTCACGAAGCGGGGCTGAGTCGCCTCCGCTTCACCGAGGCAGAGCTGCTCCAGGTCGGCACCGGGGCGTGTCCGGACCATCTTCGGAGCGCGAGCGGCGGGGCCGCCGAGGCTGACGATGCGCTCGGTGGGGCGCTGCCCCTGACTGAGCAGGCGGCCGATGTCCGCGACGTCCTGGATCCCCACGTGCCAGACCGTGCGGTTCGCGCCCGCGGGGCAGAGGCTGTGGATCGAGAACCCGGCGGTTCCGGCGGGGTGCGGGCCTCGGAACTGGTGCACCTGGACGCCGTCCTGCAGGAATCGGCCCCAGCGCACGCCGTCCTTGACGGCCACGTGGACGTGACCATCGGTCAGCTTCTTGAGCGCCATCAAGCCGACGGTGACATCCGCGTCGCGGCCGGCCACGACCTCGGTGAGGTCAGGCGCCAGCGGGCTCGAGTCAAAGGCCTGCACGATGATCGCAGCGGGCTCATCCGTCGAGATCGCGACGCGGTCGAACGGACGGCGGCGGATCGTCGGCCACAGGCCTGAGCCCAGCAGCGCCTCTTTGAGCTCGTCGCGCGTGGCCGCGGCGACGTCGACCGGGTGGAACGGGACCGCGTCGTCGTAGCCCGAGGCCTCGATCACGATGGACAGGACCGCCCGCCGCTTGCCGCGGTGAATGGCCGTGATCTTGCCCGCCGCCGGAGACGTGAAGAGCGCCGCCTCGTCGCGGCGGTCACACATCAGCGGCGAGCCGACCTGGACAGAGTCGCCCTCCTGGGCGAGCAGACGAACCTTCGCGCCCAGGACTTCCTGGGGCAGCAGGGCGACTCGATTGACGTCGAGGCGATCGACGACGGAGGCGTCCGAGGGCGCGCCGTGGATCGGTAGATCGAGGCCTCGTTTGGCTTTGATCGTTGCCATGAGTTGGGGGTCAGGTCACACCGTGGACCCGTGCCAGGGACTGGCAGGGCGGCCGGCGGGAGGACTGCTGGGAAGTGGGCAAGCGGAGGTCCTTCCGGGAGCGCTCCGTGGCCTAGTCATGGGCCGTTCGAGCGGAGCTCACCACGAAATTTGGCGCGCATTCTAGCCAGCGCCCCTGTCCGCGGGCGAAGTCCCCCTTCCGATCTTTCGAGCGGAGGTCGACCCGGGATCCGCCCTAGCCCGGAAACGCGACCATTCGGCCCGCCGAGGGACCTCGAGCGCTGCCCCCGAGGTAGGCCACGTTGCCACGCAAGACCGTCGCAACGGGCCAGCCGGCGAGCTCCACGTCCGCGAAGGGGGTCCGCCCAGCGCGGCTGTGGAAGGGGCGCTGGTCGACCCGCCCGCCCGCGTTGGGGTCCACCAGGACCGCGTTCCCGAGGGCGCCAGGCGACAATGGGCCGCGCCCGGTGTCTCCGTAGACCCTCGCCGGGCCGTCCACGCAGAGGCGAACAATGTCCTCGAGGCGAAGCCAGCCATCCTGCACCGCGGTCATCAGGAGCGGGAGGGTGGTCTGGACCCCGGCGATGCCCGAGGGTGAGACCGGGAAGGGCTGGGCCTTTTCCTCGGCGGTGTGCGGGGCGTGATCCGACCCAATGCAAGCCGCCGTGCCGTCCGCGGCGGCCTCCCGCAGGACCTCCTGGTGGGCGCGGTCCCGGACGGGAGGGTTCATCTGCGCCCAGGTGCCGTGGTTCTCGTAGCAGTCGGGCGCCGAGAGGAAGAGGTGGTTGGGGGTCAGCTCCACGGTGACGAGGTCTCCCAGGTCCCTTTCGCGGACCATGTGGATCTCATCCGCGCTGGACACGTGGAGGATGTGGATCTTGCGCCCCGTCTTCTCCGCGAGGTCGAGGAGCCTGCGGGTGGAGCGCACCGCGCACTCCACGTCGCGGATGTGGGGGTGCTCTCGGACGTTGGTGCCTGGCTGGACCTCGGCGTAGCGGTCCTTCAGCCGATAGTCATCCTCGCTGTGGAACGTCACCCGCCGCTCGCCGGACCGCAGGATGCGCTCCAGGGTCGGGTCGTCCGCCACGAGGAGCGAGCCCGTCGAGGAGCCCATGAACACCTTGATACCGGCGCAGCCGGGGAGCGTCTCCCACTCGCCGAGGCGGTCAGCGTTCTCGCGCGTGCCCCCGATGAAGAAGCCATAGTCCGCGTGGCAGCGCCCCGACGCGCGCGAGAGCTTGTCCTCGAGGCGCTCCGGCGAGTCGGTGTTCGGCTTGGTGTTCGGCATCTCGTAGAACGCCGTGACGCCCCCCGCGATGGCGGCCAGCGAGCCCGAGCTGAGGTCCTCCTTGAGGGGCATCCCGGGCTCCCTGAAGTGGACCTGTGGGTCCGTGAGGCCCGGGAAGACCAGGCGTCCCGTGGCGTCGAGGCGCTCCACGCCGGGCGCGGGAGCCTCGGCTGCGAGGCCCGTCCCGACCGCGGATACCACGCCGTCCAAAATAAGAACGTCCGCGGGAGCGGAGCCGTCACGGCCGACCACGGTGCCCCCGTGGATAAGGATCGAGCCGCTCATCGTGACCCCTCCTCGCTCTGGATGGCGCCCGCCACGGCTGCGGCGAGGCTCTCGCCTTCGGAGAGCTCTCCGGGGGTCCAGCCGAGGCCGAGCCCTGAGCCGTCGGGGAAGCGCGGGATGATGTGGAAGTGCACGTGGAAGACCGCCTGGTGAGCCTCGGAGCCGTTGTTCTGGAGGACGTTATAGGCGGTCGCTCCGGTCGCCGAGAGCACCGCCCGGGCGATCCGGGGCAAGCTGCGGCCGAGCTCCGCCGAGGCGTCATCGCTCAGCTCGTGGAGGTGAGCGCGACGCTCCTTGGGGATGACGAGGGTGTGCCCGCGCGAGAGCGGGCCGATGTCCAGGAAGGCGAGGACGTGCTTGTTCTCGAACACGCGGTGGCAGGGGAGCTCCCCATCGAGGATCGCATCGAAGATCGTGCTCATCGGTTCATTCGGGGGCGATGGCTGCGCGGAGGCGCGCGGCGCTCTGGGTCAGGCGCGTGAGGGTGTCGCGCTCGGCGAGGGGCGCGCCGAGGTCGAAGTCTAAGGACCTGAGGCCCAGCTCCTGCTGGGCCTTCTCCGCGAACGCGACATCGAGGGGGCCAGGCCACACCAGGATGCCTGCGTGGGCGCCCTCCTGGGCTGCGAGCTCGGCGAGCCGGCGTACGGCGTCGTCATTGGGGGGCCCAGCGTCCCCGTCGAGCTCCAGCTCGGTGACCTCGAGGCGGATCCCCGCCGCCCGACACAGGTACTCCATGCCGTGGTGCGTGGCGATCAGCGCGCGCCCGTCCAGGGCTTCGGCCAGCGCCCCGATCTCGGCGGCGTAGGCGTCGATCCGGGCGCCGAGGGCCTCGCCGGGGGCCTCGGCGGGGGCCTCCGCGGGGGCCACCGGCCCGCTCTCAACCATGGCGCCTGCGAGCTGCCTCCGTGTCCGTGCGGCCATGCTCCGCAGCAGTTCGGGGTCCGTCCAGGCCTCGGCCACGACACCACCGTGGGTGTGGGACTCCCCTCCGCCGTGGGTGTGGGTGACGCTGCCGACCTCGATCCAGCGGGACTCGGGGACCGCCGCGTCGAGCCGGAGGGTCCGGCTGGGTGGGAGCCCGGCTCGCTGGAGCCAGGGCTCCGCCTCGTCGCCGAGGACGAGCACGCGCCGGGCAGAGACCATGGCGTCCAGGGAGGCGTCGCCGGGGCGCCATGTGAGCAGCGAGGCCCCCTCAGGGGCGATGCGTTCCACCCGCGTCGACCCCAGGACAGCCGCTGCCAGCAGCTCGGCGGGGCCCGAAGTTACCGCGACCACGGGTCGCATCCCGCCGTCCCCCGACGCCGAAGAAGAGGCCGCGCCTCCATCGGAGCAGCCAGCGAGGAGGCCGGCAAGAAGGCCAGCGAGGAGGCCAGCCGCCAGGGGCGCGGAAGACAGGGGCGCGGAAGACAGGTGCGCGGAGAAAGGGACGAATCGTGCGGTGCCCATGAGGTGCTGCAGGTGATCCAGGGGAGGGGAGGCCCGGACGGGAACGCGGGGCGAGGGGAGCCGGATCCGGTCGAGGGACCCGGCGAGGTTGGGCTCGGCGAGGGTGGGCTCAGCGAGGGCGGGCTCGGCGAGGGGAACGCCGGCTGCGGGCCGGATCGTTCAGAAGGTCGACACCAGGTCTGGAAGCCAGCGGAGCGTGGCCGCGGTGGCGCCCCCGGCGAGCGCGCCAGCGATCATCAGCACGAGAGCCGCCTCGATCCCGATCAAGCTGGCGCCGACCCGACGCGGCGCGCCGATCCGGTCGAGGGTGCGCATCTCCGCCCCACGCAGGCGGGACGACAGCAGGAAGACGAGGGAGACCAGCAGCGCCGTGGTCCCGAGCAGGAAGACGCCGACCAGGTCGAAGAAGGCCTTGATCCTGAAGACCACCCCGAGGAGGTCGCCGATCACTGCGGTGGGGGTGACCGCCTGGAACCTTCCCTCGGCGTTGACCGCGCTCTTGAGCAGCGTGCCGTCCTTGCGGCTCACAGGGATCGCGAGCACTGCGCTGAGGGGGAGGAGCGCCGTGTCGCCGTGGTAATGGAACGAGTCCTCGTTCTCCTCGGTGACCTCGGCGTACTCCATCAGCGCGCCGCTCACCGATACGGACTCGTCCGCTCGGCTGAGGACCAAGGACTCGTCGATCTTCTCCGCGGGCGTGTGCCCGTGGGCGATGCCCTCGAGCACCCATGCCGTGCGCACGTCGCAGAACACCGCGCCGTCGTCGGGGGTCCCGGTCGGGGGATAGACCCCGGCGACTCGCATCTTGAGGGCCGGGGGTCGACTGATGTCGTAGAGCTCGGTCGGGTCAGAGAGCAAGGCGTCTCCCGTCTGGAGCTCGAGCGCGGCAGCGACGTCGGCGCCGAGGGCGACCTCGCCGAGCCGCAGCGCGTGTCGGCCCGCCGCCGGCTTGAGGCCCCTGAACTCCACATACTCCACGCTCGTGGCGACGATGGGATAGCCGCGAGCTGTGAAGCGCATATGAAGGGGGACGAACGTCGCTCGACCTCCCTCCTGGAGCCGCTCCAGCTCCTGGTAGGGGACGGTCTCGAGCTGGCTCGGCCGGAAGTAGAGGGCGGCGAGGGTCAGGTCGTAGCGGTTCCCCGGGGCGCCGATGATCAGCGGCGTCTCCGCGGCGCGGGACCGCAACGCCTGGTCGTACTGGCCGGCGAGGGCGCCTGCGGTCCAGGGCACCCAGAGGGCGAGCGCCACGCACGCGATCAGGAGTGAGGTGCGGGCTCGGTGGGCGGCGGCGTGGCGCCAAGCGAGGAACAGGATGCCGCTCACGAGTTCGGCCCTCCCGACCCGGCGGCCGCTGCCAGGGTCGTCACGTCGATCACGCGATCGAAGCGGTCCAGGAGTCCGTGGTCGTGGGTCACCATCAGGAGGGCGGCGCCGCGCGCCCGGGCCTGCTCGAGGAGGAGATCGACCGCATGGGAGGCCGCCTCGGGGTCGAGGTTGCCGGTGGGTTCGTCGCACAGCACGAGCGCGGGGTCGGTGACCAGGGCTCGTGCGATGGCCACGCGCTGCCGCTCCCCCTGGCTCAGCTGCGCCGGGAGCCGACCGAGCAGATCCGTGATCCCGACGGCGTCAGCGAGCTCGGTGGCCCGCGCTCTGCCCGAGCGGAGCTCGCCGCGGTCCGCTCCCCGGATCCGGAGCGGGACGAGGATGTTCTCGAGGGCGTTGAGGTAGTCGAGGAGCTCGAACTCCTGGAAGACGAGGCCGACTTGCCGGGCCCGCTCCCGCCGCCGCTCGCCGTCGCTCAGGCGGTCCAGCCGCACGCCGCCCACCGAGACCTCTCCGGCCTCAGGGACAAGGATGCCGGCGCAGAGGTGGACCAGCGTGGTCTTCCCCGAGCCGCTGGGGCCAATGACCGCGGCCGCTTCGCCGGGAGTCAGGGAGAGCTCCTCGACCTCGAGGCGGAAGGGCCGGGTTCCGGCCGCCCGTGCATATTCGAAGGAGACCCCGCGGAGCGCAGCGCAGGTCTGGGGCAGGGGGGCTGCGTCAGAACTCATCGGGGAGCTCCTCCTGCTGGGTCTCGAGGGGTGAGGTCGCGCGGTCGCCGAAGCGCCCGGCGCCGGCCATGTCCACGTCAAGGATCGGCGCAGCGTCCACCCTCCGTTGATCCAGGACCTCGCTTGCGGCGATCCGCCAGCCCTGCTCTGCCGCGTGCACGGTGTAGCGAGCCCGATACTCGTTGGTCCGGGTGTGGGCGTGCCCCCAGTGATAGACGGCGCCGTCCACCTGCCAGGTCGCGTCCACCACGAATCCGGGGAGCGCGCGCTCACCCACCACGCCGATCTCCTCCACGTCAAGGTCGAGGTGGCGGACCGCGGAGACGCGGCTGACGGCGCCGCCAGCCTCCTGGAGGACGAGGCTGCGGTAGACCTCGTCATAGAGCTGCTCGAGCAGCGGCCCGTCCACGCTCTCGGCGAGCGCGTCGTACACGTCGCTCTCGTCGGTGTAGTCGAAGGCGCGGTAGATGTTCTCATGCAGCGGCTCGAACACCGCGGTGGCTTCGTCCACGCTCGGTAGGTCCACGCCGCGTCTCGCGATCTGCACACCGAGGAAGGCGATGCTGAGGACCAACAGCGGCCCCGTCGCGGAGCGGCGCAGCCGCGCCGGGCCGAAGACGAAGGCGGCAAAGGCGGCGCCGAACATGGCGAGCCCGGCGACCGGTAGCGGGGGGGCCTGCTGCTCGCGGATGGGGGGGACAGGCGCCATCCGTGCGCCATCGGCTTCTGCCGCGCGGTGCCAGATGAACTGCGGCTCCTCCTTCTGGAATCGAACGATCCGGTCCACGCCGCCCGCCGCCAGCCGGCAGAGGATCTCGATGGGCGGTGCGACGCCCTCCTCGTCTGCGAGGGTCACGTTGTCCGGGTACGTGCTCCAGATGATGGAGACCCGATCGGGCGGAGACTTGCACGGGTACCGCAGGGTCAGCCGCGTGCGCGCGACCGCGCGGGCACCGAAGTTCACGAAGTGCGGGATGAGGCTGGGGTCGCCCTGGTCGTACTCGAAGTCGCGGTCAGGGTCGGGTGCCACGGGTGCGACCGTGGCGCCGTCGATCTTGACCTCGATGTCGCGCCTGAACAGCTCCACCAGCGCGTCCATGGCGGCCGGAGCTTCGGACGGGTCAAGGGTGGACTCGTCCTCCCGGTACGCCTCCGTGGTGGTGTCGAGGAACGCGAGGTTGGTGATGATCTGGAAGCGCACCTCGTCGTCTTCGACCGCGATGCGCAGGTCCACGTCCGGGCCGTCCTTGGGGTCCAGTCGGCCCGCTTCGCCCACCGGGGTCGCTGCGGCGCAGACGGCCAGAGCCACGAGGACGAGGCCGCGGAGGAGGTGCTGGATGGACATGGGTGGGGGACGGTCGGCAGTCACGGGGCTCAGGGCCGGGGGGGACCGAACGGCGAACTTACGCCCCAGCCGCCCGCCCGCGCTTGTATGTCCTGGCCTTTGCATACGATAGGGGTGCAGCACCGCGCTTCGAGCCTGCGGCGCTGTTTCCCTCCCGGTCAACCGCCCCATGGCGCGCCCCTCTGTCGGGCCCCACCTCCACCCATGACCCACCTCGACGCCCGCGCCTTCCCGCTCCGAACCGCTCCTGGCGGTGCGACCCTGCTGGCGAGCCTCTTCGCGCTCGCCGGCGCTGCGTCTGGCCAGGAGGCGGTGTCGGCCGAGGATCCGGGCGCCGCGATGAGTCGCGCGCTCATCGCCGAGGCGCTCGCCGGGGTCAGTGGAGAGGTGAGGACCTTCAACGATCACCTCACGATCCTCGCCAGCCCGTGGATGGAGGGGCGGCTCCCCGGGACCCGTGGGATGGAGCTCGCTAAGGAGTACATGGAGTTCCAGTTCCGCGCTTCGGGGCTGCTCCCCGCGGTGGGCTCAGGGGGCGAGTCCCGGAGTTTCCGTCAGCCATTCAATCTCGGCTCCACCAACGAGGTCACGGTGGCCTCGCTGGAGCTGGGTGGGGTCTCCTTCGCGCATGGGCAGGACCGTGACTTCACGGTGACCGGGCTCGGCGTGGGGGGGGAGATCGACGCGCCGTTGGTCTTCGTCGGCTACGGGATCGAGGACGGTCGCGATCGGTTCTCCAGCTTCGGCGAGGAGACCGACCTGACCGGCAAGGTCGCGGTGCTCCTGAGATTTGAGCCCATGGACGCGGAGGGAAATAGCCTCTGGACCCGCCGTGACGGGAGCTGGTCCCGGCGCGCGGGGTTCAACGGCAAGCTTCAGGCCGTGGCCGACCGCGGGGCGGTCGGTGCCATCATCGTCAACACGCCGGGCGCCAACGACGCCAGGGTCAGCACATTGCTCGCAGCGGGCGGCGGCGGCCGAGCCATCGCCGAGATCCCGGTGCTTCACCTCTCGGCGGAGGCGGGCGAGCGGCTGGTGGCCGCGGGGACAGGCGGGGCGACGACCCTCCCTGTGCTGCGCGACGAGGCCAACGCTGGCGCGGCGGTCCGGGAGTTCCAGGGCACGGCCAGGATGGTTGCCGGCCTCGAGCGCCGGGCCGTGGTGGCCGAGAACGTCATCGGTCTCCTGCCGGGCAAGGGAGCGCTGGCGGACGAGTACATCGTGGTCGGCGCGCACCTGGACCACCTCGGCCAGGGGAGCTTCGGCTCGCGGGATCGTGAGAATGCAGGCCGTCAGCTGCACCCAGGCGCCGACGACAACGCCTCCGGAAGCGCAGGGATCATCCTGATCGCTGACAAGATGGCGCGCGACTACGAGGCGGCCGGTGACGCCGCCAATCTGCGCTCGGTGCTCTTCATGGGCTTCAGCGCCGAGGAGTCCGGCCTCAACGGCTCGAACTACTACGCGAACCACCCGATCGCGCCGATCGGCAAGCACGTCCTGATGATGAACTTCGACATGATCGGGCGCATCAAGGACCGCCGTCTGTCGCTCTCCGGAGCGGAGACCGGGGCGGGGCTCCAGGAGTTCCTCGACCCCATCATCGACGGGTCACCCCTGGCCATCGTTCAGCCCGAGCGCATGAGCGGCGCGAGTGATCACACCTCGTTCATGCGCAAGGATATGCCCGTGCTCTTCGCGATCATCGCGGACTTCCACGCGGACTACCACACGCCCAGGGACGTCTCCAGCCTCATCAATCGGGTGGACGCGGTCCACGCTGCCAACCTCTTCTACGAGATCGCGCTGGGCGCAGCGCAGCGGCCGGAGGCCTTCCCGTTCGTCGAGCAGCGGACCCGTCGCCGCGCCCGGCGGAACACCGCGCCAGCCGAGGCTGAGGCCGAGGCCGAGACCTCGGGCGGCGGCGCCCCCCGGGCCGCCACGGTGCAGTTTGGGATTCGTCCCTCGTACACCGAGGAGGGCATCGTGGTCGAGGGCATCACGCCCGACTCGCCTGCCGCTGCTGCGGGGCTGATGAAGAACGACCGGATCCGGACCTGGAACGGTGAGGCGGTGGACCTCGCTGGCTTCAGCGAGAAGCTCAAGGCCGCCAAGCCTGGAGACAAGGTCAAGGTGGGCGTGACCCGCGCCAGCGGTGAGAAGGTCGAGCTTGAGGTCGTCCTGAAGGCACGGGGCGGCGGGGCGTGACCCCGCGGCCCGGCGTGGGCCCTCGCCGGGCCTTGGCCGGGCCTTGGCTGGGTCCCTGCTGAGTCCTAGCTGGGCCCTGGCTGCTCTCTCGCCCGGTGGCCTCGTTCGAGCAACCCCAGGTTTGTTCGAGCAGCGCCAGTCGCTAGTCTCGCCCCATGGACGAGGGGAATACCGAGGAGGTGACGGTCGCGCGCGCGCCCGAGCTTCCCGATGGGAGCTCCGAGCGGGCGCAGCCGCGGGCCGCGTTGATCGCGATCGCCGTGCTGGTGATCGCGGGCACGGTCGCGATGGCGACGCGCACGGGCTCTGGCCCCAGCCGTGCCGCAGCGCCAGCCGTCCAGGCGCGGCCGGACGTGATCATCATCGCCATCGACGGGCTGGGGGTCGCGGAGGTGAGCGGGGCGGGTACGCCGTTCCTCCAGGGCTTCGGCGCCGGTTCGGTCAGCTATCGCGACGCTTACGCTCCGTCGCCCTGGGCGAGCGAGGCCCTGAGCGGGCTGCTCACGGGGCAGCACCGTCCGGTCTCGCGGGGCACGGAGGGCTGGACCCCCGGGCTGGCCGATGAGCTGCTGCGCCGCGGGTATCGAACGGCTCTTGTTCCGGGCCATCGACGGCACGCCTTCGAGGGAGCTGGTCTGCGCCCGGGGCCAGCGGCGTTCGAGGAGGTGCTCCTTCCGGCGGGGCTGGACGACCCCGCCGGCGCCCAGGGGTCCTCTGTCGCGCAGGCCGCGCTCGGTTGGCTTGCGGAGAGCGCGCGCCCCGGCCTGCTGGTCGTGACGCTGGCGGACCCCCGCGCGCCGCATCATCTCTATCGCGGCGGAGAGGGCGGACCGGGCCCCGGATACGAGGGGCCGATTGAGCCTGGGATGGCCCATGACGACCTGCTGCGCATCGGTCCAGACCTGGACGACACCGATCGCGCGCAGCTCGCAGCGTTGCACGCCACGGAGGTCGCTGCGGCGGACGCCTTCGCCCGTCAGCTGGTCGAGGGGGCGCGACAGCACCGCGACCTCGCTCCGGTCATCGCCATCGCTGGCCTCCGTCAGCCCGCCCTCGGAGAGCGGGGCCGGTACGGCCTCGTCCCGTCGATGGAGCCCGAGGACCTGAGGGTCCCGCTCTGGCTGGAGGTGCCGGCGGCGAGCGGTGGGGGCCGCGCGCCCGGGGAGGAGCGGGTGCCCGGTGAAGGAGGGGGGCGTCGGACCCTCCGCGGCGTCGTGGGCGCGCCCGTCTCCCTGCTGGACCTCGGGCCGACGCTCCTGTGTGCGCTGGGTCTTGAGCCGCGCCTGGACCTCGACGGGGCCTCGGTCTTCCCGGGCTCCGCGATGCCGGAGCGACCCCTTCGTGCAGCCACCTCGCGGGGCATCTGCGCCGTGGTCGGGCTGGACGGAGATCGAGCGGTGATCCTCGAGGCCGAGCCGCCCGCGGCCCTCGTCAGGTCGCGGAGGGCAGGGGTCGATCCGCGACGAGGCCTGCGCTGGGGCCCCTGCGATGAGGTCACGGGGGTCGACGCCGACCTGCGCCTCCAGCTGGCTCGCTGGATGAGAGGGGCGAGGATCGGGTTGCCTGGAGGCGGTGTTCCCGACCTCGAAGCGGCCCCCTTCACCCCGTGAGCCGGTCCCGGTGCGGGTCGCCGGCGAGTTTTGGGGACCCGTGGCCCCGCTGGTGCCAGGCCCGGGAGTAGCCTTGCTCGCCGCAAAGCGCGACCGGGGCCCGTCCCCGTTGTTCCAAGTCCCACAACTCGACCCCCATGCCCGCCCCGAAGAGGGTGGGCCAAGACGATGTCCGACGCCGTTGAAGAGGCGCCCCTGGCGCAGTTCAAGTCCGCCCTGATCCTCAGCCTCGAGGAAGGCAACCTCGAACTCTTCGAGGACCTCGTCAAGGAGGTCGCGAGCGAGTCCGGAAAGACCCCGGTCGAGGTGGCCGCCGCCTGCGCGCGGCTGACCCGACGGGCCGAAGAGCCGGGGGTGCTGGAGCGCATCGCCGGCTACGAGCTTCAGAAGTCCCGCCCGGACGCCAAGGTCGTCCGCCCCGTCACGGCAGGCGACGACAGCACGCCGTACCGCGGTCAGGGCACCTCGGAGTTCCGCCCGCGCGGCAACGACCATCACGACCAGGGAGAAGGTCAGGGATGGAAGCCCGTGGAGGAGGGGATGACCCGCCTCTTCGTCAACGTCGGCCGGATGGACGGCGTCCGCCCCGGCGACCTAGTCGGCGCCATCGCCGGAGAGTCCGGGATCGAGGGCTCCTCGATCGGCTCGATCGACATCTTCTCGCGCTATAGCTTCGTCGAGGTCCCCGAAGACCAGGGCGAGCAGATCATCAGCTCGATCACAGGCGTTCAGGTGCGCGGTCGAGCCGTGCAGGCGCGCCCCGCCACGCCCCCGGGTGAAGGCGGCGGTGGCGGCGGCGGTTACCGCGGCGGCGGCGGCGGTGGCTACCGCGGCGGCGGCGGCGGTGGCTACCGCGGCGGCGGCGGCGGTGGATACCGCGGCGGCGGCGGCGGCG
>CAJQPT010000149.1 GCA_905480285.1 uncultured bacterium | reverse complement strand
TCGAATCCGTTCAATCCTCCGATGGCGGATCGGACCTTCGTGGGAACGCGGACGGATCGGCGCCATCAGCCGACGCCCCGTCTCTCGCTGTATTCGCTGGGGGGCGGTCGCCGCCGGAATGCCCAGCGGCTCGGGGAGCGGGAGGGCTCCTTCGTGGACGCCTACTCGGCCTGGGTCTTCCTCTGGATCCTGTGGGTCGCGGCCATGAACGTGGGGGACAGCTTCTTCACGCTCGTGCACCTCCAGGCCGGCGGGGTCGAGGTCAACCCGGTGGCGGCCGCGATGCTCAAGACGGGCCGGTTTGGCTTCGTCTTCCTGAAGGCGGCGGTCATCAGCGCCGCGCTCCTCGTGCTGACGGTGCACAAGAACTTCAGCATGGCCCGGATCGGGCTGTGGGTCTCGACGATCGCCTACACCGCGCTGGTCATCTATCACCTGACGCTCTTCTGAGCTCGTCGCGGAGGAGCTCGGGGTTCCCTTCGCCCTCGAAGGCGATGTGCCAGGGGCTCTCGAGCCAGCCCGCGTCCCGGCGCTCCGGTGTCCACCAGCGATAGACGGACTCAAGGCCACCGGTGTAGCCGAGCTCCGCGAGCTTGGCCTGCACGGCGGGGGAGACCTCCTGGTTCTCGTAGGTCATCCCGGTGGAGCGGGCGGCCTCAAGCCACTGGAGGAGCGCGCTCCGCATGCGCTTGGCGCGCTCGAACTGGTCGAGGAGCTGATCGTTCGCGCCCCGCGGGTCGGCCTCAAGGTCGAAGAGGGTCACCTCGCCGAGGCGGCGGTTCGGGCTGGAGTCACTGTCCTGCACGTTGCGCAGGTAGAGCTCGAGGAGCCATCCCTCCAGTTCGATGCTCGCCGAGATTCCCTGGGCCGACATGGCGAACCGGGGCTCGGGCGCCGGGTCCTCCTCGAGGACCTCGCGCACGTCGCGGCCGGGGAAGGAGACGTCCTCGAGCCCAGCCATCTGGAGCAGCGTCTGCCCGACATCGATCTGACGGACCGAGGCGGCGCTCCGCGCGCCCGGGCGGATGCCGGGCCCACGGAGGATCAAGGGCACGTGGATCGTGGGGTCGGCGAGGCCGAAGTGATCCCACCAGATGTCGCGCTCACCAAGGGCCTCACCGTGGTCAGCGGTGAAGGCGAGGGCCGCCTCCGCCACGCGAGGCTGGGCGAGGAAGTCTCCGAGCAAGCCGTCGAGGTAGCGGACCTCGCCGGCATAGAGGGCGGTGACGAAGTCGGGATCGGAGAGCTTCGACTGCTTGAGCCACTCAGGGATCCGCTTCGCGGCCAGCCCGAGGTCTGAGTCGGCGCGGTATGGGTCTGGGCGTCCCTCGAGGAGGGTCAGCATCTCCTCGTCGGGGAGCTCGTAGGGCGTGTGGGCGTCGAAGAGGTGGACCCACAGGAAGAGTGGCGAGCCCGACGCGTCGTGGATCCACTCGCCCGCGCGGGCGAGGGTGCCCCGCCCGTCCACCGCGCCGCGCAGCGGCGCGCTCATGCGGTCGAAGCCCTGGCCGAGGCCGCTGACATCATCGAAGAGGTGGAAGGCGCTAAGCGTCGCGTAGGTCTGATAGCCCGCGTCCCGGAACTGCTCGGCGAGGGTCTCGGCCGACACGTGCAGCCGGGTGTGGTTGTTGATGATCTTGGTATCCCGCGGGTGGACGCCGGTCAGCAGCGCCACGTGGGAGGGATTGGTGTTGTTGATCGACGAGAAGCAGTTGGTGAAGACCGCGCCCTCGCTGCCCAGCCTGTCGATGTGCGGCGTCGAGACCGGGGAGCCCGGGTTGATCGTCGACACGTGGTCGGCCCGGTGCGTATCGGAGGTGATGAGGATGACGGTGGGCTGCGCCGAGTCCGGCTCCACGATCCGGGGGGAGGAGAGGAGCAGGGCCGAGTTCGACGAACCTCCGGTGCCTCGCTCGAGCTCCAGGCCGCCGGGCCCGTCCGGGGAATACTGGAGGATCGTCCACCAGCGGCCGCTCACCTGATGGCCCAAACCGCCGACGATGAGCTCCTCGGTGGCCCCCGCCTGGTCACTCACGAGGCAGGCATCGAAGGCCACCCAGGCGGCGTCACCGTCGAGGGGCTGGCCCGTGATGGTCGCGAGGCCGGCCCGGCTCGCGAGGGGGACTTGGATCGCCGGGCGACGGTCGCGGCCGCTGTCGAGGGAAAGGGTGTAGGGGGCCGGGGCGTCCGACGGTGCGGGGAGGGCCAGGGCGGCGGCCAGCCCCTCGGGGAGCCCTTCCTCCGACCGCGGGCTCGCGGCCGGTTGGACCACCCCGTCCGCGATCGCGGTGAACATGAGCGCCGGGATCGGAGCACCCGCGGGTGCGACCTCCTCCACGCCGCCGGAGCAGCCAAGGGTGAGGAGCAGCGCGAGCGTGCCGGGGAGCAGAGAGACAGATGTCGGGGCAGGCATGCCCCCAAGGCTACAGGTCTCCGTGGACAGGGGCCGAGGGTCGTCCGGCGGGAAGTCATCGGGGATCTCACCCCGGATCTGCCCCTGGCGCCCTGTGAGGGGGGGGCGACAAAGGGCTAGACTCCTCGAAGTGGGGAAGACGCGGCGTGCCCGTGCGTCCCACCTTCAATGCAAGGGCCCCAGACCGCACTCGTCACCGGCGCCGCCGGCTTCATCGGCGCCGCCGTGACCCGGCGGCTCATCGCCGCCGGCGTCCGGGTGATCGCCTTGGACGACCTCTCGGCGGGCGACCTCGCGCGCCTGGAATGCGCCAGGGGCGAGCTGCTCGAGATCGTCGAGGGGGACGCCTCGGACCGGGCCCTGCTCGCCGGGCTCCTGGACGCGGAACCCGAGGTGGTGATCCACCTCGCTGGCCGGGTGGGCGTCCGGACCGTGCTCTCCGATCCCGAGCTCTGCGAGCGCGAGAACATCGAGCTGGGCGAGGCGGTCGCGGGTGCGATCGCCCAACGCTGGCCCGGCGGGGTCCGCCCCCGTGTGCTGGCCGCCTCCACCTCGGAGGTCTACGCCGAGTCCGCAGCCCCCCTCTCGGAGGCCAGCGACCTCCGCGGCCTCGCGGCCAGCGGGCGCTGGCGTTACGCGGCATCGAAGCTCGCCTGTGAAGAGGCCCTCGACCGGGTCCTCGGCCCTACGGGCCCGAGCCCCGTGCACCTGCGCTTCTTCAACGTCGTGGGACCGGGGCAGGATGGCGCCAGCGGGATGGTGCTCCCGCGGTTCATCGAGGCTGCCCGCTCCGGCGCGCCCCTGACGATTCACGGACGCGGGTCCTCGGTGCGGACCTTCGCCCACGTGGAGGCGGTGGCCGAGGACATCGCGGCGCTGGCGCTGCCCGATCGGTTCTCGGTGCCCACGCAGGCGGCGCAGCTTGCGGACGTTCAAGGCCCCCTCAACGTCGGCGGGACGGCGCGCTCCACGGTGCTCGAGCTCGCCCACGAGGTCACCCGGGCCGCGGTCCGTCGCGGGCTCGCGCCGAGCCCCCTCCTCCATGTGGATCCTCGGCTGACGGTCTCGCCGCGCTTCGACGAGGTCCTCCACCGCGTGCCCGACCTCTCCCGCCTGCGGGGCCTGGGCCTTGGCCTCGCCCCCTGGTCCCTGGCCGACATCGTGGAGGACACCTTCGCGCGGCACGCCGCGCCGAGCGCCGCGCTCGCTGGTGGGCCGCTTTGCGAATCGCCCGTGTCCTGACGCGGCTCAACCTCGGCGGCCCGGCCCGCCAGGTGCTGGCCTCGGATCCGCTCCTCGTCGAGCGCGGTCACCGGATCCGGGTCTACGCCGGCTCGTCGGAGCCGGGAGAGGGGGACCTCGGCAAGGAGCTGATGGACCTGGGCGTCGAGGTGGTGTCGATTCCTGGCCTCAGGCGAGGACTCTCGGCGCTGCTCACCGGCGGGGACCTGAGGGCAGGGGCGCGCCTGCGCCGCGAGCTCGCCGCGTTCCGCCCGGACATCGTCCACACCCACGCGGCGAAGGCTGGCGCGCTGGGTCGCCGCGCCGCGCGTCGCGCGGTCCCCGGAGCGCGTCGTGTGCACACCTTCCACGGTCACGTACTCGAGGGGTACTTCTCCCGGCCGCTCTCGCGGGCGCTCTGCCGGGTCGAGGCCAGGCTGGCTCGCCAGACCCACCAGATCCTCGCAGTCTCCGAGGCCACCGCAGCGGACCTGGTCCGCCTCGGGGTCGTCGGGGCGGGAGACGTGGAGGTCGTGAGGCCGGGCAGCCGACTGGATGGGCTCTTGGACCTCCCCGAGCGCCGCGGCGGCGCCCTGCGTGATCAGCTCAGCCTGCACCCCGACGACGTCGCCATCGGCGTGATTGGCCGGCTGGCCCCCGTCAAGCGGACGGCCTTGGCCCTCGACGTGTTCGAGGATGTGGCAGCCGAGTTCCCTGAGGCTCACCTGCTCGTGGTGGGGGACGGGGACGAGCGGGCGCGGGTTCAGGCGCGGCGGAGCCTTCTCCCGGAGGAGATTTGTGCCCGAGTTCACCTCCTGGGCGCGGTCCAGGACGTTGGGCCGGTGCACGAGGCGCTGGATGTGCTCCTCTCAACTTCGTTCGCAGAGGGCCTACCGGTGGCGATGATCGAGGCTGGAGCAGCCGCCCGACCTGTGGTCTCGACCGCGGTAGGGGGCGTCCCGGAGCTGGTCCGCAGCGGCATCACGGGCCTGTTCGGCGTGGACAGGGCTGGTTTGTCGGCCGCGTTGGCCAGCCTCGTCGGCGACGAGGGCCGGCGGAACGAGATGGGTCGAGCCGCGCGGGCGCGAGTGCGGTCCGGATACTCTTCCCACGCACTCGCGGATCGGCTCGAAGCCGTCTATGCGCGAATGTTAGGTTCCGGCGAGTGAACCTCCTCATGGTGAGCGGCGATCGACAGGTCGTCGTCGGCGAGCGTGGCCCCTTCTGGTCGATGCAGCGCCACTTCTCGACCTTCTTCGAGCGGGTCGATGTCCTTGTGCCCGGGCCCGGGGCTGAGGTGGTGACGCGGACCATTCACGAGAACGTTCACTTCCATGTGGGCCCAGAGGGCCGCGGCGCGCTCCCCGGGTGGATCGCCTCCCGGGGCGCCCAGCTCGTGGACGAACATGGACACGGGCTCGTGGTCACCCACGACTATGGGACCTTCTACAACGGCCGCGGGGGGGCTCGCCTGGCGCGCGCTGCGGGGATCCCGCTGGTCTCGGAGCTGCACCACATCCCCGGGCACCCGGTGGCCAGCGGGATGATCGAGCGCCTGGAGAAGCTCATGGCCAGGCTCTACGTGGGCTGGGCGCGACGGCACGCGCGAGCCTTCCGCGTGGTCAACGAGTCCGAGATGCCGAGCCTGCTCCGCAGCTGGGGCGTTCCGGAGGAGCAGATCGTTGTGCTGCCCAGCCAGTACCTCGACTTCGAGGTCTTCCACCCGCCGGCGGAGGCGAAGGAGCCCGAGCGGGACGTGGTCTTTGTGGGGCGGATGGCGGCCAACAAGGGCGTGGACCGCATCCTCGAAGCGCTGGCCCGCTGCGCCGCGAAGGGGCGGCCCTATCGCGCGACGTTCGTGGGCAAGGGACCGGAGCGAGAGCAGTGGATCGCGCGCGCCGCGCGCCTGGGGCTCGCGGACACCACGGAGTGGATCGAATGGATCGCGGAGCCCTCCGAGCTGGCGGACATCTACCGCACGAGCCGTGTCTGCGTGTGCGCTTCCACGTGCGAGGGCGGGCCGCGATTCACCGTCGAGGCCATGGCGTGCGGCGTGCCCGTGGTCTCGACGCCCGTCGGGGTGATGACGGACCTGCTGGCCGACGGTGAGGCGGGGCGGCTCGCGGGCTTCGATGTGGATAGCCTCGCGGCGGCCCTGGACGACGTGCTCTCCGATGAGACACGGCGCGCTCAGCGCGGCGCAGAAGCGATGGGGAGAGTTCAGATCTTCGAGTACCACGCGGCCCTCGAGCGGTATGCCAGAGGGCTCATCGCGCTCGCGGGAGCCCCGGAGGTCGGCGGTTGAATCTCATCTTTGTCACGCAGGTCCTCGACCGAGAGGACGCGGTCCTCGGCTTCGTGTCGCGCTGGGTGCGCGGGCTGGCTGGAGCCGCCGCCCGCGTGCGCGTGCTCGCGCTCGAGGTGGGAGAGACCTCGGATCTCCCCGACAACGTGGATTGGGTCGAGCTCGGTCGAAGCGGCGCCGTCGGGCGCTACCTGCGCTACCGCGGCGCCCTGCGAAGGTCCTTCGCCGAGGGATTCGATGGGCTATTGACCCACATGGTGCCCCGCTACTCGACCCTCGCCGCCGGCTGGGCGCGTGCGGCCGGCGCGCCGCACTATCTCTGGTACACCCACAAGGGCGTTGACGGCCGGCTGCTGCGAGCCATCGAGCGGGTGGACGGCGTCTTCACCGCCTCGGAGGAGTCCCTGCGGGTGGACACTCCCAAGCGCATCGTCACCGGTCATGGCATCGACGCGGAACACTTCGACGTGGAGCGCCGGGCGTTCTCCGATGGACCGGGCGCCGGCGCCGGGGGCCGGGGCCGGGGCGAGGGCGGGGGGCAGCTGCTCTCCGTGGGGCGGCTCACCCCGGCGAAGGATCCCGAGTGCGTGCTCGACGCGGTCGCGCGCCTGCGTACCGAGGGCAGGGACGTGGAGCTCACCTGGGCGGGGGGCGGCCTCGCCGCCGGAGACGACGCCTTCGCCCAGCGCGTGCGCGCGCTCGTGGAGTCCCTCGGGCTCGGGGGCGCGGTGCACTTCGAGGGGGCGGTGCCCTACACGCGGATCCCGGACCTCTATGGCGCCTCTGACCTCTTCGTCTCCGCGAGCCGGACCGGGAGCGTGGATAAGGTGCTGCTGGAGGCCATGGCCGCCCGCCGACCCCTGGTGAGCTGCAACGACTCCCTCTCGCCGCTGCTCGAGGCAGACGGGGACCTCGCGCCCTGGGCGTCGGCCTGCTCCTTTCCGGAGGGGGACGGCGAGGCCCTCGCCCGTCGGGTGGCGGGCTGGCTCGACCTGGACCCCGCCGAGCGGGGCCAGCGGACCGAGGCGCTCCGTGCCCACGTCCAGCGGGACCACGACGTGGACCGGCTCATGGAGCGTCTCGTGCGGACCATGTCGGCGGGAGGAGCGGGTGCCTGAAGCTCCCATGACCGCCGCTCCACCCGCCGGGGACGACGCTGCTCGCGCCGCCATCGTCGAGCCGCTCCAGCGAGTCCTGGGGTGGATGCTCGAGCACGCGGACCCCAAGACCGGGGCCTTGATCTGCCGTCAGCACGGCATCGAGCACACGGGCAAGAGCGCCGGTGCGGTGGTGCTGGCGACCGAGCTGGCGCGGTTCGCGCCTGAGGCCGACCGTGACCGACTCTTCGAGGTGGCGCGGGCGCAGTGCGGCCGGATCGCCGGCCGCCTGGAGCGTGAGGGGGACAGCGCCTGCTTCACGTTCCGCCCCGGCCGCCATGACCCGTACAACTGCTCCAACAGCGTCATCGACGGGGGCGCCTGCAGTGACGCGCTCGCGACGTTCGTGCTCGCCTTCGGCGATCGACTGCCCGCCGAGGAGCGGGAGCGTCTCGCCCACGCGAGCGTGCTGCATGCGCAGACCTACCTACGCTACGCGATCGTCGATAAGGGAGTCCCCGCCCAGTGCGCCTGGGCCATGACCGGCGCCGCCCAGGCCTATCGGCTCTCTGGCCACGAGGTGCTGCGATACGCCTGCGTGGTGGGGGAGCAACGTATCGCCGGGCGGCAGCGCAGGGATGGCAGCTTCCCCTATCACCCCGAGGACTGGGGGGCTGCGCACCCCGGGGCCGGGGACGCCAGCGCCTACTATCAGTCACGGGTCACGGCGTTCATGGCCTTTGCGCTCGAGGCGGCCCTTGGGTCTGAGGCCGGCGCCGCGGCCGACGCCAGCGCCGCGGAGGCCTTTGATTTTCTGCACGGACTGGCCGGCCCGGACGGGATCAAGGTGGGCTCGGTGGAGGCCAAGCCTTGGTACTGGGGCGCGGAGTACGAGGTGGCCTCGCACCCCTTTGACATCGCCGCGTTCGCCGCGGAGTGGCGGCGCACCCGCGCGCCTCGCGCGGCCGAGGCCATGCGTGCGTCCTGGCGGTCGTGGCTCTCCCATCTCAAGGCGAACGGTGAGCCGCAGTCGCACCTTCCGGGTCTACACGGCGAGCGCGCCCGATCGAACAGCTATCAGTGCCCGTTCTTCTGGGCCGCGCATGCGTGCTGGATCGCGCGCTCGATTCCAGAGCTCGCCGATGCCCTCGCGTCCGAGGTGCGCGACCCGGCGCCGCCCAGCGGGTGGCGGCACTTCCCGGACGTGGACCTCGCGCGGCTCGATACGGACGATGTGGTGGCGTGGGTGCGCGGGGCGCGGCCGACGGGGAACCGCAGCCACGGGAGCCCCGCAGGCGGCTTGCTCCGGGTCTACAGCCACGCGACTGGCGGCGACCTCTACCAGGCGCCGTACCTCGAGCGCCGTGCGCCGGCCAACTGGAGCGGGAGCGCCGGGGGCTTCAGCCTCGCCCGCGGCTGGCGCTCCGGCGCTGCGGATCTGCGCTTCTCCACCTGGATCGCCCGGACCCGGGTGCGGGCCGGCGCGGGCGCTGCAGCGCTGGGCGCGCCGCTCCAGGCCCTGCGCCGCTCGGTGGCCTCCTTCGCGTCGTCGGCGGTGGGCACGGCGTTCGTGCGCGACGCTCGGCTCCAGGGACCGACCGGCGGGGAGGTCGGCCTCGTTTGCGGCCTCGCCTTCCGCGACGGCTCGGCCGCCGGGGGCCGCTTCGAGCGCCGCTTCCGGCAGGTCGGCGAGGCGCTGGAGGTCGAGGAGCGGCTCCGAGACCCTGGCCGGGCCCGGGGCCTTTGGTTCAGGGCTCCCCTGGGGGCCACCGTGCTGGAGGATGAACCAGAGCACATCCGCTACAGGTTCGGACGCGGCGCGGACGAGGGGACCGTGTAGTGTTCAGTCCGCCGCTGGACGTCCCGCTCCGGGACGCAGGATGAACGTGATCCCGTGAGCGACCAACCCCAACCCGAGCCGGCGCCCCCCTCGGCGCTCGAACTCCTCCAGGAGAGGGTGGTGCCCGCCGTCGTGGCGTTCGCGCTCGTCGGCCTCGTGGACGGGGCGGTCCGGGTGCTCGGGGTGGACCCGGGGCTGTTCCTGCTCCAGGTCCAGCACTTCGGCTTCATGGAGGCCCTGGGCATGGGGGCCCCGGCGTGGGGCCAGGTGCCCCTCCGCCTCCTGTCCCTCTGCCAGGCCGTCTTCCAGTACGGCGTCGCCGGCCTCCTGCTTGGCCTCCTGCTCGGAGCGTGGACCGCGGGCGTACGACCGCTCTTCGGGCTCCCCAGGCTCGAGGGCGCCGCGGGCACGCGGCGCACCTTCTCGCTGGTGCTCGGCGGCTGGCTCGCGGTGGCGCTCTACTGGTGGACGCGGTCGGTCGTCTACTCGGGGCTCCCCGCGACCGACCCCCGGCGCCTCGGCGCGGCCGGGCTGATCCTCGTGGTCGGTCTTGTGCTCGGCGCTGCGCTCGTGCGATTCACCCCGGTGGCCCGCCTGCGCCGGATGCGGTTCCTGCTGGCCCTGATGGCGGCAGTGGGAGCCGGATGGGGCGCCGTCCACTGGGGCAGGGCTGAGGATCGCGGCCGGATCCAGGGTGCCAACGAGGGGGTGCCCAACGTGCTGCTCGTGGTGGTGGACGCCCTGCGCCAGGACACGCTGGGGCCCTATGGCGATAGCGAGGTGCACACCCCGAGCTTCGACCGGCTTGCAGCGGAGGGCGTGACGTTCATGGACGCGCGCACCCAGGCGCCCTTCACCTGGCCGAGCTTCGGCTCCTTCCTCACGGGCAAGGTGCCGCGCCGCCACGGGCTGATTCGCATGGAGCCAGGGCTGAGGATGCCCGTGAATGCGACCCTGCCGATCCTCCTGAAGGATGCGGTCACCTCGGGCGGTGAGCCGCTGGAGGAAGAGGACTGGATCGCCGGCGCCTTCATGACCGGCACCCTCTCCCACGGCTCTGGATTGCTCGGGGGCTTCGACGCCTACTTGGAGGCGTTGGTTGGGCACGACCTCGTGGACGTGCATGACGACTGGAGCGAGTTCCGCTCGGGGCTCCTTCCCTGGTTGGTCTTCAACAAGCTGAGCCAGAAGGCGGACCGGCACCTGGTGACCACCACGGCGGAGGCGTGGCTGCGGGAGCACGCGGACCGGCGCTTCATGGCGATGGTGCACCTGTACTCGACGCACACGCCCTACGACCCGGCGCCCGAGTTCCGGGAGCGGCACCTGGACCCTGCCTACGACGGACCCATCTCTGCCTTCTACGCGGCCCAGCGCGAGGCGATCGAGGAGGGAAAGTACACGTTGACCGAGGCGGACGAGCTCCGTATCCGCCGCCTCTACCTCGCGGGCGTGGAGCAAGCCGACCGGATGATCGGGCGCCTGATCGAGACGCTGGAGGCGACGGGCACCCTGGACAAGACCGTGGTGATCGTCACCTCGGACCACGGGGAGTCCCTGGGCGAGCACGGGCTCTGGGAACACAACTGGATGTACGAGGACAACCTGCGCGTGCCGCTCCTCATCCGCTATCCCGCCGGATTGCCGCGGGGCGTCCGGGTCGAGGGCCTCGTGGACACCATCGACCTCCTGCCCACGATCTTCGACCTCGCCGGGTTGGAGGCGCTGGAGCACGCGGACGACGCCGAGGCGGCGTTGGGCGTCGACCGGCTGAGCCAGCAGGCGCCACCTGGTGCGCCGGGCGGCGTCGAGGAGATCGACAGGGACGCCATCTTGCGGAGCCGCCGCCTCTGGGACGCCATCGACGGTCGCTCACTGGTCCCGCTGGTTCGGGGCGAGGCGGGACCGCCTCGGCCCGTGGCCTTCGCGGAGAACGGGCGCTACTTGTCGGCCCAAGATGAGCGCTGGAAGCTGATCGTCCGTCGGGAACTGGTACGCGATATGTCACTCGAGGACCTGCTGCGCGAGCCGGAGCTGCCGCGCCTCTTCGACCTCGAGCAGGACCCCCTGGAGCTCGCGGGGCGCTTCGACGCCGCAGACCCCGAGGCCATGGCCGCGGCTGGGATGCTCTTCCAGGCCCTCCGCGAGCACAGCGCGCGCCTCCCCATCCGGGAGAGCCAGGTTGTTCGGGGCAAGCGGGACCTGCGGGCCGAGGGGCTCTTCAGGAGCCTGGGCTATGGCGGCGGCGTAGGCGCGGAGGATGGGGGTGGCGAGGATGACTGAGCCCGCCTCCCTGGAGCCGCCGTTGATCCTCGCGGCGAACGCCCGCATGCCGTCAGCCCGGGCGCAGTCCGTGCAGCTGTGTCGGGCGGCCCAGGCCTTCCAAGGGGCTGGCACAGACACCGTGGTGCTCCACGCCGCGAGGCGGGACACCCCACGGGCGCGGCCGGAGGAGGTCTGGGCGCAGCTCACCACCCTGCCCACCGCCTCGACCTCTGAGGGGGCCGCGATCCCGCCGCGACGGGGGTGGCCGGGGCTGATGGCGGCGAGCTGCGTCGACTGGATCGACCTCGTCCCCAGACCCCTCCAGTTCATTCCGGCCCGCCTCCAGGAGTGGAGCTTCGGCCGCTCGGCCGCGCGGATCATCCAGTCGAGGTTCCAGGGAGCACGGGTGCTCGCCCGCGACCTCGAGATCGCCGTTCACCTCCTGGGCCGTCCTGGCGTGGCGCTGGAACTCCACCGCGTCCCCGGTGGACGCACCCGCCGCCGGTGGCTGCGCCGGTGCGTGGACGGCGGGATGCCCGTGGTCGCCATCAGCGGGGGGGTGCGCGGTGACCTCGAGGCCCTCGGGGTCCCGCCCGACCGGATCACGGTGGAGCACGACGCCCATGACCCTGCGCTCGTAGACGCGCTCCCGGAGCGGGCCGCAGCCCGCGAGTCCCTCGGGCTCGACCCTGACGTGGGGGTCGTCCTGTACGCGGGCGGGCTCCTGCGCTGGAAGGGCGTCGACGTCCTCGTGGACGCTGCGCGTCAGGACCTGCTCGGGGGCGCCACCGTCCTGATCGTGGGGGGGATGGAGGCTGACGTCGCCGCCCTCCGCCAGCGGGCCACGGGGCTCTCGACGGTGCAGGTTCTCGGGCACCGGGCCGCCCACGAGATCCCGAGCTTCCTGGCGGCGGCCGACGTCGGAGTGGTGCCGAACCGGCGGACGCCGAGGATCAGCTCCCACCACACCTCACCCCTCAAGGTCTTCGAGGCCATGGCCGCAGAGCTCCCCCTGGTGGTGAGCGACCTGCCGAGCCTGCGGGACGTGCTGCGCGCCGACGAGGCGGTCTTTGTGGAGCCCGAGTCGCCCGAGGCGCTCGGGCGAGGCGTCGTGGGGCTGCTCGAGGACGCGGGCGAGCGCCACGCCCTGGCGGCCCGCGCCCACGAGTCGGTGCAGGCCAACACCTGGGGCGCCCGGGCGAGGCGCATCCTGACCTTCATGGAGCGACTCGCGTGAAGGTGCTCTTCCTCACGGACTCCCTCTCCGAGCTCGACGGGGTCGGCCGATACTCGGTCCGCCTGATCGAGGCCCTCGAGCGTCAGCGGCCAGGTCTGGAGGTGCAAGTGCTGCTCGTGCGCAAGCACCGGCCGACCTCGCCGGAGGTCCCGGGCCGCTGGCAGGTCGACGTGGCGCTACCCCCGGACTACTTCTTCTACATGACGCCGGCGCGCTTCCTGGTCTCGCGGCTCCTCTCCACGTGGAAGACCTTCCGCGCGGCCCGCAAGGCGGACCTTGTGCACGCCATCAAGGACTTCCCACACAGTCTCGTGGCGGTGGACGCGGCGCGTCTCGCCGGCAAGCCCTGCGTCGCCACCGGTCACGGCACCTACACCATCCAGCCGGTCCTTGACGAGCGGCACCGGTCCCGGGCGCTGTCGGCCTACCGGCGCTTCGCCGCCTTGATCTCGGTGTCGCGCTATACGCGTGAGCGGCTGCTCAGCATCGTGCCGCCCGAGGTCCTGCCGCCGGCGCGGGTGCACGTCATCCCGAACGCCGTGGACGCCGAGAGCTTTGTGGAGCCCAGGGAGCTTGACCGGCAGCCGTGGCACGGCCGCCGGTTCACCCTGGGGATCGGCGAGCTCAAGGAGCGCAAGGGCCACCACCTGGCGCTCGAGGCGTGGCTCCGCGTCGCCAGGGACCAGGACGACCTGCACCACTTCATCGTCGGCAACCGCGCGGGTGATCCGTACGAGGAGCAGCTGCTCGCCATGGCGAGCGACGTGGGGCTCGGGGACCGGGTGCACCTGGTGGGGAACGTCAGCGAGGACCAGAAGATCGACCTCCTGCAGCGCGCGGAGGTCTTCCTGCACACCCCGGTCACGGCCGCAGATGGCGGCTTCGAGGGCTTCGGGATCGTCTACCTGGAGGCGGCGGCGGCCGGGACGGTGGCCATCGGGACCCTCGACTCGGGCGCCGAGGACGCCATCGTGGACGGCGATTCGGGGTGCCTGGTGGCGCAGGAGGCGGACGCCGTCGAGTCGGCGCTGCGTGAGGTCCTCTCGGACGACGGCCTGCGCTCGCGGCTCGCCGCGGGCGCGCGCGCCCACGCGGCGGCCTCCTCATGGGACGAGAACGCCCGGCGCGTCCTGGAGATCTACGACGCCGTCGCAGGTGGGGGGGCGAAATGAACGTCCTCTTCTTCTGCGAGATCGCCGACCCCGGCGTGGGCTCCAGCGTGCGGCAGATGTACGGCCTCGCCCGGGAGCTCCGGGCACGGGGGCACAAGACGGCGGTGGTTGCCACGGTTCGAGAGGCCGCGGACGCCACGCCGACGGTGATCGAGGGCATGACGGTCTTCCGGCTGCACTCGGACTACCCGCTGCGCTGGAGGGGCTGGGTGTCCCTTCGCAATCGCGCCATCGAGCGGCCCCTCGCCGCCGTGCTGGGGGAGTTCCGGCCGGACGTCGTCCACGCCCACCTGGTGCACACGCACCTGGGGTACCACTCCTTGACCATGGCGAAACAGGCGGGGGCGCGGGTGATCTTCACCTCCCACGACGCCATGACGTTCTGCTATCAGAAGCTCACCTGTTTCCACGGCGGCGAGGCGCACGGCGGCGAGCTGGATGACGTGGTCGCCCGGGCGAGCAAGTGCATCCCGTGCCAGCGCTTCCGCTTCCGCCCGGGCCGCAATCGACGCATCAAGGAGGTGCTGGAGCGGGACGTGGACCGCGTGACGGTCGTGTCCGATGAGCTGGGGCGCGTGATGCGGGCCAACGGGCTCCCCGTCCACCGGACCGTGCACAACGCGCTGGAGCTCAGCGAGGCCCCGGAGGCTGCGGCGGTGGAGGCGTTCCGCTCACGCCACGGCCTCACGGGCTGCCAGGTGCTGGCGATCGGCGGCCGGCTTCACGAGCAGAAGGGCGTGGGCAAGCTGCTGGAGATGCTGGCGCTCCTCCGCCCCGAGTTCCCAGGGGTGCGGCTCATCGTGATGGGCCGCCGGGAGACCTACGACGGCGAGTTCAGGCCCCATGCGGCGAGCCTCGGTGTGGAGGACCTGGTGGTCCCCACCGGCTGGCTGGGCCCCGAGGAGCTGCCGCTCGCCTACGCCGCCGCGGACGTCTTCGTGACGCCCTCCCTGTGCTTCGACACCTTCGGGATCGTGAACCTCGAGGCCATGGAGCAGCGCCGGCCGGTGGTGGCCACCCGCTTTGGCGGGTCCATGGAGGTCGTGGAGGACGGGGTCTCGGGCTTCATCGAGAACCCATTTGATGTCCCCGCCTACGCGGAGCGCATCGCGGGCCTCCTGCGGGACGGCGAGCTGCGGACGAGGATGGGGGAGGCCGGGCGTGCGGCGCTCGTGGGGCGGTTCTCCATGGGGAGGCTCGCCGACGAGTTCCTGGACGAGTACACGGCCAGCGAAGCGCCCCAGTGACGTGTCAGGCCGTCGCAGGGTAGGCCCTGCGTGCATCAACCTGGGAACTCACCGCTCCTGGGGCGTGAATAAGCCGATACTCGGTACGAGTCCAGAGTGTCGACGGCTCTCTCCTGAGCGTCGTAGACTTCAGCCCCATCCCATCGGTTGGAGTTGAGGCTCTCCCGGCCTCCAGGATATTCCTTATCGCCCGCGCCACCCCGCAGGGGTCGCCCACGATGCAGAAGACACTTCTCACCTACGTCAAGCCGCACGTCCAAGAGGATCC
>CAJQPT010000148.1 GCA_905480285.1 uncultured bacterium | reverse complement strand
ACGGAGACCCTCGAAGATCTCGCGGAAAGCCTCAACGAGTCCATCGTTGACATTCTCCCTGGCCAGATTGTCGAGGCCAAGGTCGACACCGTCGACGAGCGCACCGGGCTCGTCATCATGGATGTGGGCGGGAAGGCCGAGGGCCAGATCTCGCTGAACGAGTTCGGCGACGAGCTCCCCACCAGCGGTCAGGTCTTCGAGGTCTACTTCGAGGGCCTCGATGAGAACGACATGTCGGTGCTCTCGAAGCGCCGCGCCGATCGTCTCCGCGCCTGGGAGCACGTCTCCCAGAAGTACGACGAGGGCGACGAGGTCCAGGGCATCGTCCAGCGCAAGATCAAGGGTGGTCTGCTCGTGGACGTCGAAGGCGTCAACGTCTTCCTCCCGGCCAGCCAGGTCGCGCTGCGCCGCACGCACGACATCTCCGACTTCATCGACGAGCCGGTGCGCGCGCGCATCATCAAGATCGATGCGGAGCGCATGAACATCGTCGTCTCCCGGCGGAAGCTGCTCGAAGAAGAGCGTCAGAAGCAGAAGGAGACGCTCCTCAAGGACATCACCGAGGGCCAGATCCGCATGGGTACGGTCAAGAACATCGCCGACTTCGGCGTGTTCGTCGACCTCGGTGGCATCGACGGCCTGCTCCACATCACGGACATGTCCTGGGGCCGGATCAACCACCCCTCGGAGATGGTCCAGCTCGAGCAGGAGCTCGAGGTGCAGGTCCTGCGCGTCGACTTCGACCGCGAGCGCATCGCGCTGGGTCTCAAGCAGAAGACGGCCTCCCCGTGGGACGGCGTCGAAGCGCGCTACCCGATCAGCAGCAAGCACAAGGGCGAGGTCGTGAACATCATGTCCTACGGCGCCTTCGTGAAGCTCGAGGAGGGCATCGAGGGCCTGGTGCACATCTCCGAGATGTCCTGGACCCGCCGCGTCAACCACCCGAGCGAGCTGGTCAAGACCGGCGACCCGGTCGAGGTGGTCGTGCTGGAGTTCAACCACGCCAAGCAGGAGATCTCCCTCGGCATGAAGCAGGCGGAGATGAACCCCTGGGACATGGTCGAGCAGCACTACCCGATCGGTACCGTCATCGAAGGCACCGTCCGGAACCTCACCAGCTACGGCGCCTTCGTCGAGATCGAGGAGGGCATCGATGGCCTCCTGCACGTCTCTGACATGTCGTGGACGAAGAAGGTCAGCCACCCCTCCGAGATGGTCAAGAAGGGCGACCAGATGCAGTGCGTCGTCCTCTCGGTCGACATGGAGAAGAAGCGCATCGCGCTGGGTCGCAAGCAGCTGTCTCCGGACCCCTGGCTCGAGCAGATCCCCGGCAACTACCACGTGGGCGACCTGCTCTCCGGCTTTGTCACGAAGATCACCAACTTCGGTGTGTTCGTGAAGCTGGACGACGACCTCGAAGGCCTGCTCCACATCTCGGAGCTGACCGACGACCGCGAGGCCAAGCCGGAGGACATTCTCCAGCCCGGCCAGAAGGTCGAGGTCCGCATCATTCGCGTCGACATTGACGAGCGGAAGATCGGCCTCTCCTTCGTGCACGCGGACTTCGACGCGGGCGAGAACCTTCCCGCCGAGGAGGTCGCCGCCTTGACGGACGCCCTTCCCAAGGAGGAGACTCCTGCAGCTGAGGCCGCCCCGGCGGCCGAGGAAGCCCCGGCGGCCGAGGAAGCCCCCGCAGCAGAGGAAGCCCCCGCCGCAGCGGAGGCTCCCGCAGCTGAGGCCGCCCCCGCAGCAGAGGAAGCTCCGGCTACTGAGGCCCCGGCTGCTGAGGCCCCGGCTGCTGAGGCCCCGGCAGAGGAGGCCCCGGCAGAGGACGCCGGCGGCGAAGAGGCCCCCAAGGAAGGCGGCGACGCCTGATTCCTTGGTGACCTGGGGCACCCGTGCGGTTTGTACGGGCAGCCTCCGCTGATGGGCGGGGACGGCATGGCGCCGTCCCCGCCCTGCGTTAGCCTGACCCGCTGCCGCGCCCATGGCGCTCCCCTCATGCTCTCCCGCTTCTCCGCGCTCCTCGTCGCCTCCGCCGCTGCCGCCGCGGTCCTGGCTCCGTCCTGCGCGTCGCTCGCGGGCCCCGAGCGCGCGCCTGGTGGACCCCGCGCCGCGCTGCGAGCGATTCACGTGAGCTACGCCGCCGCCTTCGAGGCCCTGAAGGAGGCGCTGGCGGAGGACGACCTGCTGTTGGCTCGCTCCACCGCGCGGCAGCTGCAGGGGCGCCTCAACCGTGAGCTCGGGTCCGCGATCTCCCTCGCCCAGGCTCGTACCCGCACGGACGACGTGGCCGCGTTAACCCTCTCGGGGCAGCTGCCGAGCCGCGAGAGCGTGGAGGCGGCGCAGGTGGCCGTGGAGCGCTTCGAGAACATCATCGACGGCCGCGAGCGCCTGCTGGCCGTGAACCTCACGGTTGAGCTACGCCGTATTCCCGGTGAGGAGAGGGTGGAGGCCTGGCTGACCGGAGAGTCCAGCTGGGTCGAGGCGCTCACCGTTCGGCCCTTCGCCGCGTCGATCCTCATCGGCCGTCTTCACATTGACCAGGAGGGGTTCGAGGTCAACTGGACCGAGAGCGTGGTGCTGGAGGACGCCCTGGAGCTCACTGTCCCGGCGCGCGCGGCGGCCTCGGCGCGTCTTCTGGCGCTCCCGATCCAGGTCCCGGTCGGCGCCATGGCGACACGGATGTCAGTGACGCTGGTCTGCACGGGCGGCGAGCTGGAGGAGGGGGGCACGCGGTTTCCGGCCCGCGAGATCGCCGTGGCGAAGGGGGAGCGAACCGACATCGCCGGGTGGATCCCCGCCGGCCTGGTGGAGCCCCGACGCCTGATCGAGCTCGTGGGGCAGGGCCGCGGTGCCACCGATGTGCTGCTCGAGTGCGCGATCAGGATCGCGCCCTCCCGTCGGGCAGAGGCCCTGGACGGGCTCGGTCGCGCGGTCCAGACGCTCCCCGGTGAGGCCGTACGCCCCGCCGTGCCGGCGATCCGTTGGCTCATGGGCGTCAGCGGGATCGACGGGTTCGGGCGGGATGAGCGTGACTGGAAGGAGCTCCTGTCGGAGCGATACGAGCGCCGGGTTCAGGCGGGTGAGATCGAAGGCGTTCCAGCCATTCGGTGAATCGCCCCCTCCGCTCCCGTACGATCCTCCTCCCATGGACACCCAAGGCCCTGAAGTGGACCGTCAGCTCGCCGTCTTTCGACGCGGCGCCTGTGACCTGATCGAAGAGCAGCAGCTGCGCGGCATGATCGCGAAGTCGCTGACCGAGGCGCGCCCGCTCCGTATCAAGTTCGGGATGGACCCGAGCTCGCCGGACCTGCACCTGGGCCATGCGGTCCAGCTTCGCAAGCTGCGTGATCTCCAGGACCTCGGCCACCAGATCGTGCTCATCGTGGGGGATGCCACCGCGATGGTCGGCGACCCCAGCGGGCGCAACAAGCTCCGCCCGGTCCTCAGCCGCGAGGAGGTCGACGCCAACCAGAAGACCTACGTGGAGCAGGCCGCCCGGGTCCTCGACATGGAGCGCACCGAGGTCCGTCAGAACTCCGAGTGGTTCGACAAGATGGACTTCGAGGCGCTGCTCCGGCTCACCACTCGCATGACCGTCGCGCAGATGCTCGAGCGCGACACGTTCCAGACGCGCATGGAGGCGAGCGAGCCCATCGGTATCAACGAGTTTCTCTACCCGCTGATGCAGGGCTGGGACTCGGTTCAGGTGGAGGCGGACCTCGAGCTGGGAGGCACCGATCAGCTGTTCAACCTCCTGGTGGGGCGGCGCCTCCAGGAGCAGATGGAGCAGCGGCCTCAGATCGTCCTGACTCAGCCTCTGATCAACGGCCTCGACGGTCGGAAGATGAGCAAGTCCTACGGGAATTCGATCGGGCTCACCGCCTCCGCGAAGGACATGACCTTCCGGATCATGCAGGTGGATGACGAGGTGATGGGGGACTGGTTCCTGCACCTGACCCGGCTCGAGCCCGCCCGCATCGACGAGGCCTTGGCTGGCCACCCCCGGGAGGCGAAGGCCCTGCTGGCCGCAGAGGTCACCGCCTTCTATCACGACGAAGAGGCTGCGCGCGAAGCGGCGGGGCAGTTCGATCGAGAGGTCCGCGACAAGGTCCTCCCGGACGACCTTCCCGAGGTCCCTTGGGGCGAGGCATGGGGGGAGGCGCTCCCCTTGCCGAACCTGCTCAAGGAGCTGGGGCTCTGCCAGTCCACCTCGGAGGCGCGCCGCGCGATCCAGCAGGGAGGCGTGAGGCTGGACGGGGCGGTGAAGAGCGATGCCCGAGAGGAGGTCTCGAGGCCGTCTGAGGCCCAGCTGGTTCAGGTGGGCAAGAAGCGAGCCGCGAGGATGCTCCCGGCCTAGGTCGCGGCGCGGATGCTAGCGGGCGGCCGGGCTGGGCGCCCATCGACGCGGCGGGCGCAGCGGTGGGTCGAGTCCTCGGACGCTCGCCCTGCGCAGACGGGACCCCTTGGGCCGGTGGCATGCGGTCGGGTTTGCGGGTCACGGATCGGCGGAGGGACGCGATGCCCCGCGCGCTCTGCCCCGACGGCTCGTCCCTGACCGCGAGGCTCAGCCCCCGCCGCTCAGCCCCCGCCGCTCAGCCCTCGAAGACCTGGCCGCTGAGCAGGACGCGGAACTCCGTGCTCGCTCCGTCGGGCCCCACGCCGCCCACGGGCTCGTCGAGGACGAAGATCACGTCCCCGGCGACGAAGCCAGGGGGCGCGCCGGGAGGCATGGTGATTCGAACGCTCCACGCGGCGGCGCGTCCATCGGCGTCCGGTTGCAGGGGGCGGGTCTCGATCTCGAGGGGGACTGGCCTGGCGCTCTCGACGCGGGTGTCCAGGACCTTGATCTTCGCGCCGGGGACCAGCGCATTGAGCTCGCTCTCGAAGACGGCTCCCTCTGAAGACGCCACCGCGCCGAGGGTGACGAGCGGCTTCGCGAGGACCACGTCGGGCACCACCTGTGCGATGACGGGGACCTCTAGCCGCCCGTCTTCGCCGCTGCCGTCGCGGTCGGTTGTGCGGAGCACGATCTGGCCACGGGTGACCCCGAGCGGCGACAGCGGGGCCACCTCGACGTCGACGTACCAGACATACTCGCCGCCGAAGGACTCCGTCACCAGTTCGACGCCAAGGCCGTCGGGGGAGCTCTCCACCTCGAGGATGCGTGCGAGAGTCTCCTTGCGGTCGACGATGATCTTGACCCTCGCCTTGCCGCCGTGGGACGTCGGCACGTTGAGGAGCCGCGCCTCGGTGGGCGCCAGCATGAAGGGGCGAGTGGGGAGGAACCCGAGCTCCAGCGTGACGTAGGGGTCGAGGTCACTGTCCGTGGTCATCCGGAACAGGGCCAGCTTGCGCTGGTTCGGGGCCGTGAACGCAGTGATGACCTCGATGGAGACCTCGAGTTCGGCTCCGGCGGGGACCGAGGTGATGACGCCACCGCGGAACGACCGGATGATGCGCGGGGCGGCGCCTGGCTCCTGGACGCTCATGCCAGCGAGCCGCGTACAGCCGCAGGCGGCCTGGGCGTTCAGGATCTTCAGCGGGCCTCTCCCGCTGTTACGGAAGCGCGCGACCCAGGTCAGCCGGTCGCCATAGATCAGCTCGCCGAAGTCATGGAACCGCGGCCGATTGAGGTCCTGTGGGTCAATGGACTCCAGGAGGCCCTGTCCAGCGACGGCCTCGACCGCGACGGCTCCCGGCGCGGCCTCCTTGCTGGGGATTCCCGTGCCTTGGGATTCCGTCGGAGGCCCACCAGCGGGGCCAGCCGGATCGCAGGAGGTGACAGCGCTGACCAGGATCGCCGCGACGAGCGGGAGGAGGGGGAACCTCATCGAACCCTCAGCGCCCTGAGTCACGGGACTCGCTGGGTTTGTCTTCATCCTCGTCTGATCCACCGTAACCCAGGGAGTTCAGCGCGCCCGCATCAGGTCCGTCATCGGACGCCGAGGGAGGCTCGACCCGGGTGACATCGCGTTCCTCGAGGAACGCTGCGAGGCGGGCGGCTTCGGGGTGATCTGCGGTGTAGAGGTTCTTCAGCTCGGACGGGTCCTTGAGGAGATCGAAGAGCTGGGAGTGCTGCGGGCTGCGCTCGTGCCAGATGAGCTTCCAGCGCCCATCGCAGGCCATGTACAGGTTGTCGTACTGGTTCGGCGGGAGCTTCTTCGGCCCCGGGGCGTGGCTGTCGTAGGCGTTGAGGGCGTCGGCGTAGGCGATCCGCGGCTCGACCTCCTGCTCTCCGCGCATGAGGTCCATGAGGGACTCACCCTCCATCCGCGCGCGAACGGGGACCTCCAGGGCCTCGAGGACGGTGGGGGCCACGTCGATGGTGCGCACCTGGTTGTCGATGACCACCCGGCTTGGACCGCCGGGGACACGGATGATCAGGGGGACGCGGACGCACCAGTCGTAGAGGAGGCGGTGCTTCATCCAGCCGTGGTTGCGAAGCCCCTCGGTCATGCCTTGGCCGTGGTCCGCGGTGATCACGATGACGGTGTTCTGATCCTGGCCGTGCTCCTTGAGCCAGCCACGGAGCCGCGCGATCTGGCGGTCCATGAACGCGAGCTCAGGGTCGTAGATGCGCTCGCGCCACTCCAGGCTGCCCGGCATCGTGCGGGACTCGGCCGCGGTCGGATAGGTGATCCCGTAGTC
>CAJQPT010000147.1 GCA_905480285.1 uncultured bacterium | reverse complement strand
CGCCGGTCCACCAGAACTCGAGCTCCGGGAGGCTGGTGTAGGCGGTGAACGGGTCGTCGTGGAGCAGGGGCCGAAGCTCCAGGGTCGACACCCCTCCCGCCCGATCGAAGGCCTGCGCGCTGGACTGAATCCCCAGTCGCTCCTCCTGTCGGGCCGGCGCCACGAAGGCGTGGGCGTCGAGGCCAGCGGAGGAGGTGTAGGCCGACCCCACCGAAGGGTAGAACGAGGGCTCCAAGCCCAGATCGAAGGCGCGATCCAGCGCGCGGCTGGACTCGAGCACCGAGACGGTCTCGACGACCGGCGCCTCGCTCCCCTGGCCCCGCGCCCACCGGATCCAAAGCGGGACCTCGAGCAGCTCGGTCGCGAAGCGCCGACCCACGGTGAGCTCCGTCGGCCGGCGGAGGAGGCCGCGGGTGGCGCAGAGGACCACGGTGCAGTCTTCGCCCCGGCCGGCGACCTCCACCTGCTCCAGCAGCCGCCCCACCGCGCGATCGATCTCCAGTAGCTGCGCGTCCCGAACGGCGCGCTCGAGCAGCTCCCACGCGTCGCTCCCCCGCGCCCGGCCGAGCATGCGGACGAGCTCCCGGGCCGCCTCGGCCGTCCCGTCCAGACGCTGCAGCTCCCGCGCCACCTCCGCTCGCTCCGCCGCGACGGAGGCGAGGCGCTCGCCGATCAGCGGCGCGGCGCCCATGAGCTGTTCGGGATCCGCCTTGGCCGGCCCCAGCGGCGCCCCGAAGACCACCAGGCCGAAGACCCCGAGGCCGGGCTCAAGGAGCGGCCCCGCCAGGAGGTCACGGGCGCCGATGGAGACGCCGAGGGCGTCGCGTGCGGCCTCGCCGAGGCGCGGCGCGTCGAACCCGTCGAAGCCCTGCTCGAAGCCCGAGATCCCGCGGGACTGCCGCGCCTCGGGCAGGGAGGCCACCGTCCGCCAGCCCAGGTCGTGGAAGCCCTCGGCCAGGGTGCGCTCCTCCTCCGAGAGCCGGGCGAACATGGGCGTGCGCATGGAGCCGACGCCGTGCTCCGGCGGGTACCGGCCGGTGAGCAGGGAGGCGAGCCCGGAGTTACCGCCCGTGGAGACCGCGATCGCGTCCCCGTAGCGGACCGCGCCGGCAGCCAGAGACTCGAGGTTCGGGAGCTCGAGGTCGTCCCGCTCCAGGTCCGCGCGGGAGACGCCGTCGAGCACGAGCATCAGCACGCAGTCGCTCGAGGCCCGCACCTCTTCGCCGAGCCCGGACGCGGCCACGCCGCCAGGCAGGCCCCAGGCCTTCGCCGGGGGCCGCTTGACCTCGCCGTCGCCTCCACCGCCGCAGCTCGCGGCAAGCACCATCGACAGGAGTCCGAGGCGCCGCCTCACGCTCGCTGCTCCGCAAGCTGCGCGGGGGCGGGGTTGCCCCCCGAGATGGTGACCGCGACCCGCATCGCTCCACGCGGCTCGGTGGAGAGGCCGCGGCGGATTCGCGCCGCGCTCACCAGGTCGCAGAAGTCCGTGGAGAGGGCCGCAGCGTAAGCCGCGGCGCCCGCGGGCTCGACGACCTCCGCCGCCCAGCCGCACCCGGCGTCGTCGTTCACGAGCCGCCGCTGGCCGGCGTAGATCGCGGCGTCATCCACGGTCAAGATGCCGTCGAGGGTCGCGCGGCAGAGGTCCACGTTGAGGTGGCCCGCGTAGGTGGTGGTGAGGCCCTGGACCTGGCTGGTGATGGTGTCGAGGTGAACGCTCTTCCCCTCGCGCTGGGCGGCCACCATCGCCGCCGCGCCGGTGGGCTCCGCGCCCAGCAGCACGACCCCCTCGCCGAGCGCCCGCCGCAGGGCCAGCGCGGAGCCCGCGCTCAGCCCGCCCCCGCCGATGCACATGATCACGACCTCCACCTCAGGCCAGTCCGAGGCGAGCTCGAGCCCGACTGTCCCCGCCCCCTCGACGGTGCCCGGTCGATCGTAGGGGTGCACCCAGAGCCGGCCTTCGCCGGCGAGCTGCTCCGCCACCACATCCGCCTGCCAGCGATCGGCGGCCAGCACCACCTCGGCCTCCTCCTCGCGGCAAGCCTCGATCTTATTCGGGTAAGCGTCCTTCGGCATGACCACGGTGGCCGGGACCCCCACCCGGCGAGCGGCCCAGGCCAGCGCCCGGCCGTGGTTCCCCGAGCTGGACGCCACCACGCCGCGCGCGCGCTCCTCGTCCGTGAGCCGCAGCATGTTGTTCAGCGCGCCGCGGGCCTTGAAGGAGCCGGTCTCCTGCCGGTTCTCGAGCTTGCCCCGAAGGTCCAGGGCGCCCGGGATCGACCCAGGGAGGCGCACCAAGGGGGTCGGTGCGAGCACCTCGCGGATGCGTTCCGCCGCCGCCGCCACGTCGAGGTCGGGGAAGGTGCCCTGCCAGTCGCCCGGCTGCAGGTTCTCGTTGAGCCACATGACGGTGAGTCTAAGACACGGGCGCCCGCGGACCCGCCCACTCTCCCCCTCGACCCCGCCAGAGCCACTAGACTTCCCCCCGTGAACACCGTCGCGACCGAGGGCGCCCCCGCGCCCGCAGCCCCCGTCGTGGAGGGCCTGCCCTTCACCTCACCGTGGCTGCTCGCGCCCATGGAGGGCGTGACCGCCCCGTCGTTCCGGGACATCGTCCTCGCGCGCCACGCTCCAGCGGACCTGGGCGGCGCCTTCACCGAGTTCGTGCGCGTCATCGATCGCCCGGTCGCCAAGCGCGAGATGCACAAGCACCTGGGCACCCGCAGGTTCCAGATCCCCGTGGGCATCCAGCTCATGGGCAGCGACCTCGAATGCCTGATCGGCTCGGCCTCGAACGCGGCGGACCTCGGGGTCCCAGTCCTCGACCTCAACTTCGGTTGCCCCGCCCGCGGCGCCCTCAAGGGCTGCGCCGGTGCCGCGGCCCTCAAGGACCCGGCGGGCGTGGAGGCCTCGGTCCGAGCCGCGGTGCAGGGCGTCGGAGGCCGCACCCCGGTCACGGCCAAGATCCGCGCCGGCTTTGACCATGACCGCGACGTGGAGGCGCTGGCGAGGGCCGCCGAGGCCGGCGGCGCCGCGATGCTGACGATCCATTGCCGCACCCGACGGGAGGGCTACCAGGAGGAGGTCTACTGGTCGCGCATCCGCCGCGCGGTGGAGGCCGTGTCGATCCCCGTCGCCGGCAACGGGAGCGCCTGGCTGCACTCCGACCTCGAGCGCATGCGGGTGGAGACCGGCTGCGCCTTCGTGATGGTCGGCCGCGGCGCGCTCCGGGACCCGTGGATCTTCTCTGGCCGTGAGGTCTCCCGCTCGGAGGCCGCGGCCTTCCTCCACGAGTACGCTCAGGTCCTGGAGTCACTCGGCGCGCCCCGTCGCGCCGCCGTGGGCCGGGTGAAGCAGCTCCTCCAGTACTGGGAGGCAGGAGGGCTAGTGGGCGACGCCCAGGGCCGCGAGCGCTGGCTGAGGGACAGCGACACCGAAGGGTTCCTCGCCCGCCTGGAGGCCGCCGCGGCGCCAGCCCTCAGCTGATCGCGGCCTCGCGGCGGGCTCGCACCGCCGCCGCCAGATCCTCGAGCATCGGGACGGTCTCACCCCAGCCGAGACAGGCGTCCGTGATGCTCACCCCGTGGAGTCGGGGCGACGCCTCGGGTGCCTGCCGCCCCTCCACCAGGTTGCTCTCGATCATGACTCCAGCGATGTCCTTGGATCCGGCGCGGATCTGGCGAGCCACCTCCGCGGCGACGCCTGGCTGTTGAGCGTGGTCCTTGCGGCTGTTGCCGTGGCTACAGTCCACCATGAGCCGCGTCCGAAGCCCGAGCTCATCCAGCCTGGCGGCGGCTCCCCGCACGGACGCCTCGTCATGGTTCGGCCCGCCGTGGGCGCCGCGGAGGATCAGGTGGCACGACGGGTTCCCGCGAGTCGCGACGATGGCGGAGATGCCCTGCTTGGTCACCGAGAGGAACCGGTGCGGATGCTGCGCCGCCCCGACGGCGTGGATCGCCGGCTCGAGATCTCCAGAGGTGCTGTTCTTGAATCCGACGGGCATGGAGAGCCCGGAGGCGAGCTCCCTGTGCACCTGACTCTCGGCGGTCCTGGCGCCGATGGCCCCCCAGGAAACGAGGTCCGCGAAGAACTGGGGCGAGATCGTGTCGAGGAACTCGCTCCCCGCGGGCAGCCCTAGGTCGGCGAGGTCCGCGAGAAGCTCGCGCGCGATCCGGAGGCCTCGGTTGATTCGAAAGCTCCCGTCGATGTCGGGGTCGCTGATCAGGCCCTTCCAACCGACGCGGGTTCGAGGCTTCTCGAAGTAGACGCGCATCACCACCAGCAGGTCGTCGCGAAGCCGTGAGGCCGTGGCGTGCAGGAGCGCCGCATACTCCCGCGCCGCGTCGGGATCATGGATCGAGCAGGGCCCCACGACCGCGAGGAGTCGATCAGAGGCGCCGGAGAGGATCTCCTCGATCTCGCGGCGGGCCGCCGTCACGATCCCTGCCGCGCGGGCTGATACAGGGATCTCCGCGGCGAGGATCGCCGGCGAGATGAGCGGCTGCAGATCAGAGACGCGGACGTCGTCCGTCCGGTGAGCATCGCCGTTCATGGGAGGAGCGGGCCGACGGCCTCCTCCACCGCGCCGACGAGCGCGCCTGAGGCGATGCACTCCCGCGCCGCGCGGAGGTCCGGCTCAAGGTAGCGGTCCTCCTTCAGGGGCTCGATGACCGCCCGGGCGGCGCGGTAGGCCGCCTGCGCGCCGAGGCCCGCGCGTAGCTCGAGCGTGAACTCTCTCGCCTGTGCGCCGCAGACCAGCTCGATTCCCAGCACGGCCTCCACGTTATCGATGATGGTCCGGCACTTGCGAGCCGCGGTTACCCCCATGGAGACGTGGTCCTCCTGGTTCGCGCTCGTGGGCACCGTGTCCACCGAGGCGGGGTGGGCGTAGACCTTGTTCTCGCTCGCGAGCGCCGCCGCAGAGTACTGGGCGATCATCAGGCCGGAGTGGAGGCCGGGGTCAGGCGAGAGGAACGCTGGCAGCCCCGAGAGGTCGGGGTTCACCAGCTGCTCCACGCGCCTCTCGGAGACGTTGGCCAGGGTGCAGACGCTCAGCCCCAGATAGTCGAGGATCATCGAGAGGGGCTGGCCGTGGAAGAGCCCTGCGCTGAAGACCTCGCCGGTCTCGGGCACCACGAGGGGGTTATCGGTGACCGCGTTGAGCTCCGCGCGAAGGACCTCGGTCACGTGCGCGAGGGCGGTCTTCACTGCGCCGTGGATCTGGGGGACACAGCGCAACGAGTAGGGGTCTTGGACGCGGTCACAGTCCGTGTGGGAGGCGATGACCTCGGAGCTGGAGAGGCAGGCCCGGACGTTGCTCGCGGTGCGGCGCTGCCCCTCGCTGTTCTTGAGCCGCGCGAGGAGGTCCTGGAAGGGCCGGTCGCTCCCATGGAGGGCCTCGATGGAGAGGGAGGCGATGGCGTCGGCGGCGCGCGAGAGGTTGCTCGCCCGAACAACGCTCACCACGGCGGAGGCCTTCATGATCTCCGTACCATTGATCAGGGCCAGGCCCTCCTTGGCCTCGAGGGCAAGCGGCTCAAGGCCCGCCTCCTGGAGCCCGTCGGCCGCGTTCATCCGGCGGCCGCGAACCCAGGCCTCGCCAGAACCCATCATCGCCCCCGCCATATGTGACAGCGGAGCCAGATCGCCGCTCGCTCCCACCGATCCCTGCTGGGGAACGACCGGAACGAACTCCGCGTTGAACACCGCCGCGAGGTGCTCCACCAGCTCGAGGCGCACGCCGGAGACCCCGCGGAGGAGGCTGTTCAGGCGCAGGACCTGGGCGATCCGCACCTCCCGAATCGGCATGGGCTCGCCGATGCCGACGCAGTGAGAGAGGATCAGGTTGCGCTGCAGCTCCGCGAGATCCTCTCCGGCCACCGCGACGTTCTTGAGGCGTCCGAAGCCGGTGGTCAGCCCGTACACCACGTCGCCCGCCGCGACGTGCGCGTCGACCATGGCACGCGAAGCCTGGATCCCACCGTGGCAGGCCGGGTCGATCTCGACCCTCATCTGCTCGCCGCGGACGAGCGGTTCGAGGTCCTCGAGCGACAGGGAGGCGCCGTCGAGGCGAAGAACGTTCGGCGCTTGGGAGGTCATGGGGCGCGATCTTAGCCTCCCGGGCGTACCCCGGCTCGCGCTCAGCGGCCGCCTTCCTCAGGATCCAGGCACCGGGTTCCCGAGGGCCCCCGCACCTGGCTCCTCAAGATCCCCGGACCCGGAGCCGCTCCTCAGCAGTCTGCCCCTGGATCGCCCCGGAGGGCAGGCTGCCCCGGACCCTGGCTCGCTCTTCTCCGACCTCGAGCACGGTCCCGGGCACGACCTGGACCCCTCGCCAGCTCGCGGTCACCCTCCACGTCCCCCGCTCAAGGTCGCCCAGGATCAGCTCCGCTCCAGCCCCGAGCACCTGCTCCCCCTCGGGAGCGCCCTGAATACGGACCTCGACCGGTAGCCCCTGAAAGCGGCCTGGGAGGTTCACCTCCACCTCACCCGTGAGCACCTCCGCGTCCTGCAGGCTCACGGTGACCTCTTTGGTCCCCTGTTTGACGACGCCGACCCCGCTGCGCGTCCCGTCCTTTGTCGTCGCGGTCACGTAGTAGGCGGTCAGCGCCGCAGGGTGTGGCGAGAACTCGAACCGCCCACGACTGTCCGTGCGGAGCGCCTGGAACGCCCCTGGGATCGGCGGCATGACCACCTCGAGGAAGGTCCGGGGACTGCGCTGGCCCAGGATCTTGGATGAGGCGGTGGTGCGATCGGCGGCCTCGACGGTGACCCGAGCGTTCTTGACCGGCTCTCCCCCGTCGAGCACCACGCCACGAACCGCCGGGGCTGGCTCGAGGTCGATGATCACCACGTTGGCGGCCCCCGTCTTCAACCGCACGTTCTTGGAGGGCGGGATCGCCAGGGCACCGTCCTTGAAGACTCGTACGGCCACCGCGCCCAGCGGGAGCCCGGTGACGACACCGCGCCCCCCGCGGGGAATCTCCACAGGGTTGACCTCGTACCACGGGAAGCCGCCCCCAGGAACCGCAGCGCCTCCCGAACCGGCGGTCGGCGTCAGGATCGCGTAGCCCGGAGCGATCGACCCGAGAGAGCGGGCGAGGCCGACCTCCAGCGTCGCCGCTTCTCCCAGCGCGATCTTGAAGTCGGCCGGCTGAACCCGCTGCCTGAACCCAACACCGACCGCCCGCCGGGTGGTCGCGTAGCCCGGCTTACGGACGGTGACCAGCACCTTGCCCGCCGGCACCGCGCCGAGTCGAAAGACGCCGTCAGGGTCTGTGTACACGACCCGACCATCCGAGCGCACCTCAGCCGCCTCGAGGGGCTCCCCCGCGCCGTCCGTGATCGTCCCCGCGACCGAGGCGACGCTGGCAAAGCTGATGTGAAGCTCCGTCATCGAGAGCTGAGCCAGCACCACCTCGCGCACCGCCACCTTGCCCCCCGGCGCGGTGACCTTGACGATCGAGGCCCCCTGCAGCAGGTCACTCGCGCCAAAGCGCCCCTGCGCACCCGCCTGGATCTTGCGGCCCGTGTTCGGCCCATAGATGAACTCAACGATGCCCGGCGCAGGGTTCCCGTTGTCGCCAACCAAGGATCCCTGGAGCCCCGCCGTGGCGTCTGCGCCGATGGGCATGACGTCGTCGGGGACCTCCACCGTGCCCCGAAGCAAGAGGGTCAGCTCCACCTCGAGCGGGTAGATGACCGTGGTCCCTGATCCCGATCCTGCCCCAGCCGGCACCTCGGACTCGCTCGCCAGTTCCGCGAGGACGACGCGGCTCGAGTCCTCGTCCGAGGATCCCGTCAGCCCAACGCCCGCGTCGGGCTCTCCCCCGGCCCGCTCCACGGGCTCCCACGGCCCCGCGCTCAGGGGCTCCGCGCCCCGCCCGATGCCGCCGCTCAGGATGTACCCCGCGGCGACCAAAGCGGTAGCGGTGAGGAGCAGGGTCAGGTTCTTGGAGGGAGCCATCTGAATGGGCGACGACAGAGCCGGTTTGACCTTCCCGGAGAAGCGAGAATCGAGTCCCTCCCACGGCCGGAGGCTCCCTCAAGTGTAGGCGCAGCCCCAGCCGGGCTGCGGTAGGCGCTCAGCCAGAGTTTGTGAGTAGGAACTCCACGGCGGGCCGCGGCGACCTGCGCCCGTCCCCCCGTCGCGTCGTCGAGAAGATCCAGGCGATGGGCGGGTCCTCGTCGTCGCCCTCCACCCGCGGCGCGCGCACCGCCTGGTACCCGGCACCTCCTAGTACGGCGATGGACGCCTCGTTCCCCTCCTTGACCCGCGCGGTCAGGGCGAAGGCCCCGAAGCGCTCGAACCCGGCCCGCGTGAGGAGCTCGACCGTCGCCCTCCCGTGGCCCTTGCCGTGGTGCTCCTCCCCCAACCAATAGCCCAGCTCGCCCACACCTGGGTGATCGTCGAAGCGCAGGCTCGCCTCCCCGATCACGGAGCCGTCCGCGGCGTCGACGACGGCGAACATGTAGGCCGGCTCGTCGGCCGCGCCGGTACGCCAGGCCGAGTAGCGCTCCTCGAGGTCCCAGACGCGCTCGGGGCCCGACCACGAGAGCCACTGGATCACGCCGGGCTGCCCGTGAATCTGGGGGAAGAGGTCGGCGGCGTCGTCACGGCGGATAGGCCGGAGCTCGGAGGGGCCGCACCGGGCGGTGAACGGAGCCCCGGGCGAGACGGGGAGCTGACTGGCTTCGGTCATCGCCGCTTCTTCTTCTCCCGCGTGGGATAGGTGTCAAGCACCCACTGCTTCCAGGCCTCCTCCGCCTGGAGGACCCCCACGCCGAAGTGCTCGCGCATGACCTCCCGGGTCGGCTTCTTCTGCTTCAGGTCCCGCAGGACCAGCCGCATCTTGTCCTGATGATTGGCCACGATCCAGTCGTAGAAGGACCAGCAGATCGCCTGCTGCTGGACGTTCATCGCCGTGGTGGGGACATCCAGAAGCGGGGGAAGCAGCGGTTCGTCCGACCGGGCGACGAGCTTGCGCATGGCGGCGCGCCACACGCCGTCCGCGAAGCTCGAGAGAGCCGTCGCCTCCTCGATGCAGTACTGCACGCTGCTGTCGAAGCGGTCGTACTCGTACCAGTGCCCCGCGCCCGCGTCGTACCAGCCGCCGCCGATCGGCCCGACGTCGCGCTCTCTGAACATGTTCGAGATCATCATGTGACCCACGTTGTGCGTGAACACGGTGCGGATCGCGCCGGGCGACGAGAACAGCCCGGGCTCTCTCCAGACGGAGAAGACCGGGTCCTTCCCGAGCATCTTGAAGTCACCGCGCGCGCTCGTGTGCATGAAGGTCTCCACCGCCGACTTGTGGTCGTCCGCCGACTCCCAGATCCACATGCGCATCTTGGCGAAGATGTCCTCCTCCTCGACGCCATGGTGCTCCACAACCCGCTGGCAGACATGGCTGGTGTCGTCCGCCACGAGGTGCATCAGCTCGTGGGCGTCGATCTTCGTGCGGCCGACCTTGAACGACCCCTTCAGGTCGAAGACCAGTTCGCAGTGATCGGTCTCGCAGCGGGCCACGGGGCGGCCGAAGTGCGCCTCGATCTCGTTCTGCTTCATCCACTCCGCCACCGCCACGCGGCGCGCCTCCATGGCGGCGTTCTCCGGCCCCCCTTCGCATCGCTTGCAGTCCACGACCAGCGCGCCGCCGCACTCCTTGCAGCCCGCGACCACCGAGCAGAAGTGCACCCGCCCCTCGGCCGCGAGGATCTCCTCGGAGTGCTTACCGCATGGGACGACGCCACGCTTGTCGCACCGGCGACACCCCTCCTGCGCGCTGGGCGCGGTCAGCGCCGCGGAGATCGAGTCCGGCAGCGGGGCGAGCGAGACGAGGATGAAGCCGGAGACCAGGGCGAGTAGGAGTCGAGCCATGCCTGTACCGTACACCGCGCCGTGCCGATCGCTGACGCCTCCCCCCAGGACCCGTCCGAGGCGCCTCTGCGCGTGCCTCGGCGCGTGTGGGGCGCCGCATCCTGGCTCATCGGTGGCCGGCTCGTCGGCTCGGGCTGCACCCTCCTGACCCTCTTGGCCCTGACGGGCCATCTCTCCGACGCAGACTTCGGACGCCTCACCTTCTGGCTCGCCGTGTTCCTCGTCCTCGACGGGGTGGTGGACTTTGGCGCGGGCCAGATCTCGCTCCAGCGCGCAGCCGCGGATCCCGCCGCCGCGGCCCCCAACCTGCGCACCGCCCGGCGCGCCCGGACCCTCTCCGCTTCCGCGGTCGTCCTGACGGTCGCCGGCGTGGCGGCCACCTTCGAGGCAGGCGATGGGATCTACCTCGCCCTCGCTGCGCTCTATCACTTCAGCCACGTCCTCGAGCTCTCGACCCTTGGCTGGAAGAGTCGGATCGCCTGGCGCTCGCCGGTCCTGGTGCGCGCGGGCGCGGCCGCGGCGAGCCTGCTCTTCGTTCTCGTCCTGCGGGAGACCGGCGAAGACCGTCCGATGCCCTTCCTGCTTGCGATCGCCGCGGGCAGCACCCTCGGCAACCTCTCGCTCCACCTGGCAGGCCGGCGAGGGCTCCCGTCCGTGAGAGGCGTCGACCCGGCTCCCATCGGCTCCTTCCTGGCCGCTTCGATCCCCATGGGCGCCGCGGCCGTCTTCCAACAGCTCTACTTCCACGTGGACAACGTCTTCGTCCGGGCGCTCGAGGGGGACGAGGCCGTCGGCCACTACAACGTGGCGGTGAGGATCATGAGCCTCGCCATCATGGGCGGCGTGTTCGCGTCCTCCGCCGCGCTACCCTGGCTCGCGCGGGCCCACGCAGAGGGCAAGGGCCTGGCGGCGGCGCTGCGGCTCGCGGGCGCGTCGACGGCGCTGGGGCTCGTGGTCGCCCTCGGCTTGATCCCCCTGAGAGAGACGCTCCTCGGCCTCTTTGGCGAGGGATTCCTCGTGGCCTCACACAGCCTCCTCTGGCTCCTCGCGGCGGCCTTCGCCGTGCACGTCGGCGCGCCGTTGATGACCGCGGTCGTGGCCGCTGGCCGATCCCAGACTCTCCTGGGCATCGCCTCCGCAGGACTCGCCGTGAACCTGCTTGGCAACGCCCTCCTGGTCCCCCCCCGAGGCATGGACGGCGCCGCCATCGCCACATTCATGACGGAGGCCGTGGTCGCCGCCCTGGCCCTGCTCGCCCTGATCAAGGGCGCGCGGCAGATCAGGTGAGCCGCCGCCTGCGCGGATCGGCGGCGCCTTGCGCTAGACTCGCGACATGCTGATCCACCTGACGCTCCTCGCCCTCCAGGCACCGTCTCCCTTCGCTGCGCACGCCACCGACCGCGTCGCCTCTCCGGGACCCGGACCCATCGGGGCCGAAGCGCTCCACCAAGAGGAAGAGCCGAAGGCGCTGAACCTCTCCCCCGAGCAGTGGTCTGGTGACCCAAGGTTCTGGTCGGTGCAGGACGGCATGCTCGTCGGAGAGTCGACCCCGGAGAACCCCTGCACGCGCTCCTCATTCATCGTGCACGAGGCGAGCTTCGCCGACTTCGACCTGTCGCTTGAGTTCATGGTCATGCGGGGGAACTCCGGCGTTCAGTTCAGGAGCGCTCTCAAGGGCGAGTGGAACGTCGTGGGCTACCAGGCGGACCTGGAGGACGGGCCCAACTGGATCGGGGGCATCTACGAGCAAGGCGGCCGCGGCGTCCTGGTCCGCCGCTCGACGAGCCTCCTGGCGAACGGGCCCAACAGCGACTACGACCTCCTCGCGGACCCCGACTCCATGAAGGACATCGGACGCGGTCCGGGCTGGCACACCTATCGCATCCGAGCCGAAGGCCGCCGGATCAAGCTGTGGGTGGACGGCACGCTGACCTGTGAGCTGGACGACCGCACGGACAAGGCCGCGCTCGAGGGGCTCCTGGCCCTGCAGCTCCACCAGGGGCCTCCGATGAAGGTCCTCTATCGCAACATTCGCCTCCTGCGCCTGCCCCCCACCGAGGAGGTCCCTCGCAAGTGGATCAGGGCCGCGGGCAAGCCCGCTGCGAAGCGCGTGGAGCTGGAGCGCCGCCTCAAGGCCACGGCGGAGCTCAAGCGCGCGGTGCTGAAGGCGACGAGCACCGGCGAGCTCAGCTTCGCCCTCGATGGAGAGGTCTTCGCCGGGGGCAAGGATGCGCCGGACCACCTGGAGGTCGAGCTCCGGGGGTCCGCGCTCGAGCGGCTCAAGGACGGCAAGCCCCACCGATTGAGCGCAACCTGCGAGAGCGACGTCGGCCCCGCCAGCATCTCCGCCGTCCTCGAGCTCGAGTACCGGGATGGCCGGACCGAGGAGGTTTACACCGATCGCTGGTGGCGGCAAGCCGGCACGAAGGAGCGGGCTACCGTCCTCCGTCCCTACGCGGCGGCTCCCTGGATCGAGGCGCCCCACGGCGGCGGCGAGGACGGCAAACGGGGCGACAAGGGTGACCCGGAAGAAGCGAGCCTTCGGGTGAACGCCCCGATGGGTCCCAGCTCGCGCAGGTGAGGTCCCTCAGAAGGACCAGCGGAGGCCAACCAGGAGGTTTCGGCCAGGCCGGTTCTGCCCGGATCCATGCACCCGGTAATCCTCGTCCGTGATGTTCTCGAGGGCCAGCTGACCGCTCACGCCAGAGGCGAAGCGGTAGGTTCCCGAGAGGTTGAACACGTCATAGCCGGGGGTCCCGCCCGGCGGGATCCGTGTCGTGTCCCCCTCATCTCGGGGTGACAGACGATCTGCGTCCTCCGAGTGGATCCAGCGCAGCTCGGCCGTGAAGGGCTGGTCCTCCGGAGCGAAGCGCAGCCCGAGCTGGCCCATGAGTGGCATGAGCCGCGAGGGGACCGCCCGCTCGACCGGATCTCCGGGACCGCCGATGTAGTCCTCCTGGCCATCGAGCCAGGCGATGTTCCCGAAGGCCGTCCATTCGTCGGCCACCCGGAAGGCCGCCCCGAGCTCGGCGCCGCCGATGCGCGACTCCCCGACGTTGGCCTTGGTGATCTCGATCTCGCCCGCCCCGTTCACGTTGCCGGTCGGGAAGCGCTGGATGATGTCGTCGCCGTCGGTGAGGAACGCCGCGAGCTGGAGCGAGAGCTGGTCTGTGGCGTGCTTGAGGCCGAGCTCGTAGCTGATGAAACGCTCGGGGTCCAGGCCCGGACTCGGGACCTCGAACTCGTTGGAGCGGGCCGAGTCGAAGCGCGTGAGGTCGCTGAGGTTCGGCGCCCGGAAGCCCTGGGAGATGCCCCCGAACAGGGCCACGGTCGCGGCCTCGTTCTCCACCACCCGCGTCTCGAAGCGCAGGGAGCCCGTGAGCGCGGCCCAGTCATCCTCCAACTCCGTCTGGGTGTTGGTCACGGGGTCGCGGACCTCGTTGGCGTCCGCCGCGGCATAGGTCGCCCGCGCGCCGGCCGTCACGGTCGTTGACTCGAGCACATCGAAGGCCGCCTCTGCGAAGAGGCCCCCGAGGTCGTAGCTGGCGTCGTCCGCCACAGGCCCCTGGATATCGTCCGCCGGCGTCTGGTCGGCGAAGCGGTTCAGGAAGGAGTCCACCTCGTCGTGGTACCACTCGAGGCCCGCGGTCACCGAGCCGAAGGAGGTGGCGCGGCTGCCGCTGAATTGCAGGCCGAGGGTCCCGACGTCGAAGCCCTGCTCGTCGAACCGGTCGCCGGTGCGCTCGCGCTCCCGGCGCTCCTCCTGGCTCTGGTAGCTGACGATCGAGCGGAGCTCCCAGTCTCCCTCCGACGCCGCCGCTCGGTCGTAACGGAAGTAGGTGAGCGTGCGCTTCTGGTCCAGGTCCCGGCGCAGATCGGTCCCCACCGCGGTGCCCTCGAAGGGCACCGCAAAGACGGTCCGGTGCGTCCGCGGCGCGTCGTCAATGTCCACGTGCTGGGCCGCGAAGGTCAGCGTCGTGAGGTCATCCACCAGATGCTGCGCCTTGAAGTCCCCGTCCCACTCGTCGTAGCCCGTGTTGGGGAGCTCTCCGGAAGGCTCCCCCGCGGTCATGTCTCCCAGGTCCTTGAGGGTGCCCCCGAGGCGCCACGCGGTCCGATCCCCGATGGCGCCGCCGAGCTCCACGCGGCTCATCACGTAGTTGGCCGCGTCCGCCGCCCGGACGAAGACCTCACCGCCAACAGGGCGGTCCCAGATCTCCGGGTCCTTGGTCAGGGCGTTGACGGTGCCGCCGATAGCGTCGGAGCCGTAGAGCACGGAGCTCGGTCCCTTGACCACCTCGATCCCGCTCAGCGAGAAGGGGTCGATGGTCCCCGCGTACTGGTTCGGCCCGTCTCGGAAGACCGAGTTGTTGAGACGGATGCCGTCGATGAGCGTCAGCGTGCGGAAGCCTGTGAAGCCTCGGATGTAGGGTGACCCCTGGGCCGGCCCGGTCTCTTGCACCATCACACCCGGTACGTCCCGTAGCGCCTGGGGGAGGGACCGCGCCTGCTCGAGCCTCTCCTCGGAGACAAAGTCCACCGAGTAGGGCACATCCAGCATGGCCTGTTCGCGCCTGGAGGGGGTCACCACGAGCGTCTCCAGGTCGAAGGTAGCGCCCGCCTGAGTCCGCGGCTGGGTCCGCGGCTGGGTCCGCGGCTGAGTCTCCGGCTGAGTCCCCGGCTGGGCCGGCTGCTGGGCCGGCTGCTGGGCCCGAGCACCCCCGTCATCCGCTTCCTGGTCATCCGCTTCCGATCCGCGCGGGTCGGGCCGGGCGGCCGCGGGCCCCTCCGGCCCGGCGGTCTCGCCGAGGGAAGGCACCGGCGGCGCTTCCTGGGCCCAGGCCGGGCCAGCGCCAGCGGCAGGCAGCAAGAGGGCCAGTAGGACGGGGTAGACCATGGGACGTTGGAGTGCGCTGGGGCGGTGGAGACAGCTGGCAGGCCGCGCCGGAACGAGATCCGGTGGCAGAAGTTTGCAGAAGCCGCAGAATTCATGGGCTGCAAGACGTGCTTCACGTTCAATCCGCTGCCGGGCCATGACTCCTCCCGACCCCTCCCCCACCGCCGTACGCGCCGAGGCCTCCCCGCCTCCGGGCGACCCCTCCTCGTTGGGCCATACGGCCTCCCTGGGAGACGCGGCGTCGCTGGGCAATGCCGCAGGCGGCTCCGCGGGCGGGGGCGCTGGATTCGGTTCAAGCTTCGGCCTCTCCCTGGCCGTCCACGGAGCTCTGGTGGCGACCCTCGCTCTGACCCTGCGCCCGTGGGCGACTCCCAGCGACGCCCAGCAGGGGCACGAGTTCCTCGCGCAGTTCTCCGCGCCCGCACCCCAGGTCGAGCCAGAGCCCTCCGAGGAGGTCGAGGTCATCACCCCGACGAGCAGCGAGGCCGAGATCCCCGAGGAGCCATTGGCCCTGCCCGAGGAGCCCGCCCCGCCCATCGAGGCCCACCCGCCCCGCGCGGCTGTCCCGATCACCAGCAACCTGCTCGAGTCTGTGGTCTTCCCGCGGGTCTCAGCCGCTCGTGAGCCCTCGGCCACTGAAGAGCCCGGCGTCGTCGCGCCCCCCGCCGCGGTTCCTCCCCGGCTCGCGCCGCCAGAGCCCGAAGAGGAGCCCCCTGGCGCCGAGTCAACGCCCTCGTCTCCGGAGCCGCTCGAGGGACTCTGCGTTCCGCCGGCCTACCCGCCCCTGGCCGCTCGCCGAGGCTGGAAGGGCACGGTCGTCCTGCTCGTCGAGGTTTCCGCGGACGGCTCGGTCGACAGCGTCAGCGTGGAGACCACCAGTGGCCACGCCGTCCTCGACGACGCCGCTCGCCGCGCGGTCAAGGGGTGGCGCTTCGCTCCGGCCATGCTCGCAGGGGTGCCCGCCCAGGCGACCGTCCGCAAGCCGATTCGCTTCGGCGACGCCTGATCAGGACTCCGCGTGCGCCCCCAGAACCCCGGGCGCTGCCGCCGGGCGCTGCCCCTGCCGCCTGCCGCCTGGCGCTGCCGCCTGGCGACGGGGAGGTCGGTCCGGGAGTCAGTCGCCCCCGCCTCCGTCGAAGACCTCGGACCACTCCGAGGGCTCGAGCTGTGCTCGCAGGTCGCTCCGGAGGCTCAACTGTTGCCGCTCGAACTGCCCGAGGTCCTCGATGATCTCGTCGATCTTCCCTCGGATCTTGGCCTCGTCGACCCCGGCCGCACCGATGGCCTTGAAGAAGTCCTCGTGCCAATCGATGACGGCGTCGATGTCCTTCCCCAGCGCCGCCTCGATGGCGCTGGCTGCGGCGACCGCCTTGGCCCTCCGGTCGCTGTCCGTGACGGCGTCTCCCACTCGGTCCGCCAGTGGGGCCTCTCCTCCGCCAGCAAAGAAGAGGGAGCCGAAGATGATGATCAAGACCTGGTGGAAGGACGTCGTTGATCCCTGGGTGCTGCTGCGCTGTTCCATCACTGCTTCAACTCCTTCCAGCGGTCCTCTTCTTCGAGCATCACGTTGATCGCCTCGGTCCATTCGCCAGGCTCGAGGACGCCCATCAGCTCGACCAGGTCGTCCGAGATCTCGTCCCGGAACGCCTCGCGGCGGCTCTTGAGCTGGGCAGCGAGCGCGTCGAACTCCTCGTCCGTCGTGTCGTACGCGTTGTACTTGGCCAGCGCCGCCGCCTTGAGGTCGGCCATGTCGGCGGCGTACGACAGCTGCTGCGCCTGGTACCGGGCGAAGACCGCTCCGGCCTGGGTGGAGCGGGCGGGATCACTCACGACCTCCTGGAGGACCTCTTTGAATCGACCGCTCGACTCGAGGGCGACATCCTCGATCGTCCTGTGCTTGTGGCTCGAGCAGGCGAGGGCCACAAGCGCGCCCACGATGGCGACGTGAATCGGCCAACGCCTGGGCGTGCCGGTCGAGGGTTCAGGTGAGTTCTTGAGCATGAGCACTGCGGGGTGTCTGAAGGAGCCTCAGTCGAGCCGCAAGGGACTGGCTCGAATGACTGGCTCGATGGGAACGGACAGTCGGATCACGTGGGAAGCTCAGCGCTGATCATGCCGGCGCTTCACCATCGGACTCTAGCCTTCGCTGGACCCGAGAGGCATCCACATCTGACTCTTCCCAGAGCACCCGCCCCTCCATGCCGCCCGCCACGGTGAGGGTCTCCCCTGTCAGGTGACGCGCGGCCGTCGGAGACAGGACCCAGGCGATGCTCCTCGCAATGTCGTCCGTCCTCGCGAGCTGCTGGACCGGCATGGTCCTCACGACCCGCTCCACGACGCCGGGCTCCTTCAGGTTCTCTGCGGTCATCTCCGTGACCGTCCAGCCTGGCTCGACGACGTTGACGCGGCCGTAGGGGTCCAGGGCCACGATCTCGTTCTTGAGGGAGCGCATCAGCCCGTAGAGCCCCGACTTCGAGGCGGCGTAGTCCCCGTGGCCGCGCTCCCCAAACTTGGCCGCGGTCGAGCCCGTGAAGACAATCGACGCGCCCGCGCCCGCCGGGTCAGGGCCGCCAGAGCGCAGCGCCCGAAGGAACCCCCGCGCCGTCCAGAAGGCCCCCTTCAGGTTCACGTCGAGGACGGCCTCGACGCGCTCGGGATCGAGATCCACCAGCGGCTGGTCCTCGGGGGGCCAGATTCCTGCGTTCACGACGCACCCGTGGAGCCGCCCATGGCGCGCCCTCGCGACCTCCATCACCTGCTCCATGGCATCCGGATCGCGGACGTCCGCACGGGCGATCGACGCCCGGTCACGCCAGGGCTGCTGGGCCAGCCATCCGGAGAGCCCCTCCGCCTGGCGGTTGCCGTGGAGCACCAGCTGGGCCCCTTCCTCCGCCAGGACGCTGGCCACCGCCCTGCCGATTCCTCCCGAGGCGCCCGAGATGAAGATCGCGCGGTCCTTGAGTCCGAGGTTCATGAGCTCTCCTTCGGCCGTTGGAGCTCCACTCGGGTGCTGTAGAGCACGTTTCCTCCCCCGAGGTCCGAGGTCACCGGGCTCACGAGGGCGTTGACGCCCACGCCCTCGGGCACCATGTCCTCGTTCACAAACCCGTCCACCCGGACCGTCTTTCGCGGGAGGCCCTCATCGGGCACGGCCCTGAGGGTCACCGAGCCGAATTCACTCTGGACACAGACCCGCTCACCGGCGGCGACGCCCGTCGCCTCAAGGTCCAAGGGGTGCACGTGGACACGGGGCTCCCCGAGCCGCGCCCGATGCCGGGCCACGTGCATGAAGGTTGAGTTGTGAGTCGCGGTCGAGGGTGTCGAGAGGAGCCGGAAGGTCCCCGCCATGCCCGCGCCGTCATCCGGGCGCCAGCGGGCCACACGTGAACCGCCGGCCGCCTCCACTTCCTCGGATACGAGCTCGATCTTCCCGGACGGCGTCCCCGTGCCCTCGAGGATGCGGGGGCTCAGCTTCACCGGTTCACCGGCCACCGCTCTTCCGTACTCATCGTCGGTGAAGCGTGCCCTGTTCGCTGCCAGGAGCTCCCCGACCAACACGGCCTCGTCCACCTCGAAGGCAGGGCCGCGCCCCTCCTCCGGGAACCCCGCCGCCCCGGTGAACCCGAGGGCTCGCCCGATGGCCGAGAAACAGTCGACGTTGCTGCGTTGCTCCCCGGGGGGCGCGCTGCACTTCCACCCCACCTGCAGAGTGCGATGCCCGTAGCTTCGGAACACATCCGAGTGCTCGGTGACGGCAGTCGCTGGCAGGACAACGTCCGCCAGCTTCGCCGTCTCTGTCATGAAGAGCTCATGCACCACCAGGAACAGATCGTCCCGAGCGAGCCCTTGCCGCACGCGGCGTGAGTCAGGGAGCGTGGCTGCGGGGTTGTGGCCCCAGACGAAGGCCGCGCGGAACCGACCGCCTGCGAGGGTTCGGCCGAGGCCGACCTGGCTGACGGGCTCGGGCGGCGCGCCGACGCGGATCTCAGGACGCGAGATCACCCGATCATCCAGCCCGAAGTGATCGCCCGTCTGAAAGAACAGTCGATCCGACCAGCCCAGCGTCGCCGCGAGGCTCGCGACCGCCCGCATGTTCTCTCCCCCGTTCCGGCGCCGGGCGAACCCAATGCCGGCCTTGATGAGGGGCGACTTCGCGCCGTGGAGCGCCGCCGAGAGCTCCTTGATCTCCCCCTCGCTCAGCCCGGTCTCACGCGTCATACGCTCCAGGGGCCAGGACCCCGCAAGCTCGGCGCGAAACTCCGCGCCGCCGACGCATCGGTCCTTCACGAAGGCCAGGTCCGCCGCCCGCTCGTCGAAGGCCCGCATGGCGAGTCCCAGCGCGAGCGCGCCGTCGCTACCGGGGTGCAGGATCAGCCCCCGACCACCCCAGGCCTCGACCACCTCGATCGTCTCCGAGCGATAGACGTCGATGACGACGACCGGGACGCCCGCCGCCGCGAGCGCCTTGAGCCGCGGCAGGAGATGGGGCGAGGTGCGCTTGGCGTCACTCCCCCAGAGGAGGAAGAAATCACAGCGCCCAGGCGCCGCTTCCTCGTCAAGGTCGGGTCCCACGGAGCGACCATTCACGGCGCTGAAGCCCGCCTCGGCGGCGGCGTCGCACACGCCGTAGTCGTGGGAGGTCGCCCCGAGTGCATGCATGAGGCGCATCGGAAACCGGCGCTGGACCAAACCCATGTTGCCTGCGTAGTTGAGCGCGAGAATGTCCTGTCCAGCGATCCCGTCGAGGCCCTCCACGATCGCCGCCAGGGCCTCGTCCCAGGTCGCGCGGACCAGTTCGCCGCGGCGCCGGATGAGCGGAACGTCGAGCCGGTCAGGGGAGTGGATGAGGTCCGCGTAGCTGGCCGTCTTCCCGCACAGGGATCCCCTCGACCACTGGTGTTCACGCTCCCCCCTGATCCGCGTAACCGCCCCGGCAGCGTCCACCTCGACGGCCATCCCGCAGGTATCGGGGCAGTCGAACGGACAGGCGGTTCTAGACTGGGAGGCAGACAAGATCTGGTCCTCTCAGGCTCCGGTCTCGGGGGCGCCGCCGTCCTCGACCAGACGGGGGAGCTGGGGCCGCAGCAAGAGCTCGGAGAGGAACCCTCTCTCCTTGGCCATGAGGACCCAGTCACCGTCGAAGAAGAGCACCACGCCCGGGAACTCGAGGGCCGCGTTGGCGAACTGAAGACGACCGCGCACGCTCCCGATGCTGGCCGAGCCGGTGACGTTCCAGTCCGTGGCCTCCTTCCAGCCCCAGGCCAGCGCAGCCCCCGCCCCGAGCTCGATGACCTGGAGCGGTGCCCCGAGATCCTCGAGCGCCTGCTCGAGCCCGGATCGACCAACCTCCAGCGCCGCCACAGCCTCCTCCGACACGGGCTGGTAGACCCGGGTCTGGTTGTAGTCACCGGTCACGCAGGAGGCCAACAACGGCGCAAGCAGCGCGGAGCACTTGAGGGGCTTGGACAACACGCTCAGAAGATGGGGACGTCGTACTCGGCCTCAGAGGCCTGGAACTGAGTCCCGATGTTCGTCACGTTGCCCTCGCTATCGAAGAACACCCAGACGCGATCTGACTGAGTATCCACACCACGCAGCCCGAGAAACACGAGGAAGGCAGCGCTCTGCTTCTCGACCGTATGCTCGTAGCGCCAGGCCGTCCGAAGCCCCAGCTGGACGACCTCGTTCGGTGCACCCAGGAGTTCAGTCACGTCAGCGGCGGTGGACTGCGCGGGGATGATCTGGCTCGCGAGCTCCGGGCTCAACTCGGGATTCGTCTGAGATCGGCTGAAGAAGCAGCCGGGAAGGACGCTGACCGCGAGGAGAAGCGGAGCCAGGCGTCGGAGCGGGCTCAAGGTGAGGGTCGTCATGTGGGTTGCGTCGTCAGGAATGGAGCGGACCAGTGTAGGGTTGTTCGTGGAAGGCTTCCGACTGATGCGTGTCGCGATCGATATTTCTCCCATCACCCGAGTCTTCCCCTCGGGAGTGACCCGCGTGGTCCGTGCGACCCTGGAAGCCCTGGAGGCACGGGATGACATCAGCGTCGTCCCCATCGCTCCCCCGGATCGAGGTCGACTCATTGCGTGGCGCCAGACCTCGCTCCCGCGGACGGTCGCGGCGGTCCGGGCTGATGTCCTCCACTCGTTCACCTCGGCCTTCACTCTGCGCTGCTCGGTCCCCGTCGTCCAGACAGTCCACGAGGCGCCGTGGCAGCACGGCGCCCGGGAGAACGCGGGGCCGGTCCACAGGCTCTGGGTCTCCGCCGGAAAGCGCTGGGCCGCGGCCACCTGCGTTCCTTCCATTGGCGTCGCGGACGACCTCGGCGCTCACCCGAGTCTGCGCGTCGTCTCCTGGGGCGTCAGCGACCGCTTCACATCCACCAAGGACGAGACCGACGACCTGCTGCGGCAGGCCATCCCCGAGCTGCCTGAAGGGCCCTACGTTCTCTCGCTCGGGAACCGCCAGAAGAAGCGCCTCGACCGGATCTGTGCGGGCGCTGAGCTCGCCAAGCTCCCCGTGATCGCCACTGGGAGAGTGACCCCCTACGCCGAGGCTGTGCGGGCCCGCTCCAGCTCCCTGACCCTCCTTGGCGAGGTGGAGGAGCGCTTCATCCCGGCCCTGGTGCGGGCCTCCGGGTGCCTCGCCGTCCTGTCGAAGTCCGAGGGGTTCGCCCTGCCTGTCCTCGAGGCCATGCGATCCGGTCGGCCGGTCGTGACCGCCGCGAGGACCGTGCAGGCGAAGACCGCGATGGGGACGGCCATCGAGGTCGACGCGCGGGACGCCGGGGCCGTCTCCCGGGGCCTGCTCATGGCGATCCACGCCAGCCCGCAGCACCGGCTCATGACGCGCGCAGTCGCGGAGGACTTCACCTGGGAGCGGACGGCGGACGACCTCGTTCGGCTCTGGAGATCGTTGGCTTGACGCGGGCTCCCCGAGTCCTCGTCTCGGGTGCCTGCCTCGGACAACCTGCGGGTGGCGTCCGGCGACACAATGCCGAGCTGCTCCCGCGGCTCGAGCGGCTCCTCCGCGGGGCCGGAGGAGGCCTGACCGTGATGGAGGGCCGGACTCCGGTGGGCTGGGACCTCCCCTCCGACATCGCCAGGGTCCCAAGCGACGTCCCCTATCAGCCCGCGCTCATGCGGGCGCTCAAGGAAGGCCGGGCGCTGCGGCGCTGCCTTGGGGAGGCCGCTCGTTTGGGCGCGCCGTTCGACCTGGTTCACACCGGACACCTCCCGGCCCCGGCGGGCCTGCCTGTCCCGTACACCCTCACCGTCCACGACCTGCGCAGCCTCGACTTCCGCGGTACGAGCCTCGCCCGCCGGGCCGTCGGACGCAGGACTTTGGATAGCGCGGTCACCCGAGCGCAGCGGGTCCTCTGCGTGAGCGACGCCGTCCGAGCACGCATCGCCGAGGAGTTCCCCACCGCCGCCTCGCGGCTGGACCTCATCGGCAACGGCGAGGACCACCTCCGCCTGCTGCCGCGGGCGCCAAGCTCCTCACCGTTCATGCTCCACGTCGGGCACCTTGAGCCGCGAAAGAACCTCGCCCTCATCATCGAGGCCATGGACCGCTACCCCGCGCTCCCGCGCCTCGTTCTGGCAGGCGCAGCGAAGGGTGACTCGGCCCCCCGGCTCCTCGCTATCGCCGAGCACCGAGGCCTGGCGAGCAAGATCGAGATGCTCGGCACGGTCTCCGATGAGGAGCTGGCGCGCCTCTACTCCACGGCCGCCTGCGCGGTGTTTCCCTCTGTCCTGGAGGGTTTCGGGATCGGGCCCGCCGAGGCGCTCCGCGCGGGCTGCCCCGTGGCGGCTTCCGCCATTCCTGCCCACCTTGAGGTCAGCGGCGATGGGGCCACCTTCTTCTCCCCGGCCGACCCGGACGAGGTTGCTCGCGCGATCATGGAGTGCATCGCCGTCAGCGCCATCGCCCACCCTCCCGGTCACCCTCCCGATCACCCTCCCTGCCACGAACATCGCTGGGAGGACTGCGCAGGACGCTGGTTCGAGGCCCTGATGAGGGCCTCGCTGGACGCGCCCGGTTGATGGGGTCGAGTCCGGCGGGGGCCAGCCGTCGGATCAGCGGTCGGGCCAGCCCCCGCCCGCCCGCTCAGCGCTCCTCGAACTCCAGGACCAGGTTCTGGTTCCCCTGGGAGCCGAGCTCGAAGGTCAGGGACTTCGTGCGTCGGCGCCCGGACCACGCGGAGGCCGTGTAGGTCCCCGGCTTGAGGCCACTGACCGAGAACACCTCCCCATCGTCGAGCGACACGTATTTGGTGCCGCGCCGTTGCCCCTCACGCCGGATGCTGAAGCCGCGCGAATCAGAATCCATGAAGCTCTCCGGCAGGACGGCTCTTCCGC
>CAJQPT010000146.1 GCA_905480285.1 uncultured bacterium | reverse complement strand
GTCCAGCGGGCGGACTCAGCGCGGGAGCGTCGGGTCGGGAGCCGCCGTCTGCCGCCCGGTGCCCAGGAGCATCTTGAAGAACCTCTCCCGCTGGGGGGCACCGATGCGGTTGAACGTGCGATAGCGCGCGTGCTGGCCCGGCGCGAGGCCGTCGAAGTCGATGCCCCACAGGGGCGCGACGGAGTCGGGCACCGCGGCGTACCTGAAGTCGCTCACCACCCCAGGGAAGCGGCGGTCCTCGATCAGGTAGCCCGCGCTGAAGAAGCGGAAGCGCTCGAGGTCTCGCCTCTGGATGGAGTCGAGCCCGTAGCGGCGGATGAACGAGGCCTCGTCCAAGGCGGGGTGGACGCCCCCCTCCAGCGTTCGGGCCGGCCCGGTCCAAGGCGCCCGGACCGCGTCCACGCGGAAGGTCCCATCCAGCTCATAGAAGCCCCTGTAGAGCACGTTGTTCCCGATCGACGGCCGCACCTCGAAGCGGGCCGGGGTGTGCCCGCGGGCCGCGATGGTCTCGGCGTAGGCCGCCCGGGCGCGGCCGACCTGGAGGGCGCAGAGCCCCATGTAGATGGCGGCGGCGAGCAGCCACCGTCGCGCCGGCGCCGGGCTCTTGCCCCTGATGGATCGCCAGGCGCCGCAGATGAGGAGGAGGGTGAAGACCGGGTCAACGATCGAGATGATGTTCCAGGCCACGCGGCCGCCCGTGAACGGCCACAGCAGATGCGTCCCATAGCTCGTGCAGGCGTCGAGGGGGCCGTGGGTCGCCCAGCCCATGGCGGCAGGCAGCAGGAGCGATCGAAGGCGCCACTTGCGCCGACCGATGAGCCACGTCAGCGCGGCGGCCATGAGGCCACCCACGGGGATGAATGCGAGGGCGTGGGTGAAGTGGCGGTGGTACTCCAGGAAGAGAAGCGGGTCCGAAGAGGAGCGGATGAGCACATCCGCGTCCGGCAAGAACCCGCCGAGCCCACCGGCTACGGCGGCTCGGCCCTGGGTCCCCGGGCGCGACACCGCGAGGGCCGCCACGGCACCGAGCGTGACCTGAGTGAGGGGGTCCATGTGGGAATAATAGGTGGAGCCGGTGAAGAGGTTTGGGGGCGGCAGTCGTGGACGGTGGTGCGATCCCGGGCGATCCCGGGCGGTCCCGGGCGGGGGCGCGCGGGTCAGGTCGGTCGCCGACGGTCACCGGCCTGTGGACACCGAGGACGCCGAGGGCACCGGATCCCGGTCCCGCGTCGGACCCTCGCCTCCTGCGACGCCTGTTCGCGGACCGGCCCTGCCTGGGGGCGAGCCGGCGCCTCTGGATCTCCGGCCGGGGTGCGGCTCAGCGCGGCAAGGTCACCTGCGCCTCGAAGCGTCGGCCTGGATCGCAGCTGAGGGCGGACTCCACGAAGACCGCCCACGAGGTGGTCGGGATCGCCTTGTACACCTCCTCGCCGTCCACGGTGATCGAGACCTCCTCGTCGAGGTCCAGAAGCTCCGGGGTGAGGAGGACCGAGAGTCCTTCGACACCGAATCCATCGGTGGTGATGGCGATGGCGTTGGCCTCGGCGTCCACCTCGGCGATGACCAGGGCGTCCATGCGTGGTGCGGGCCAGTCGAGCCAGTAGAAGCGGGTCTTCCACGGGACCGTGGGCTGCCAGGTGATCTTCGTGGGGTGGGGTTGGCGAACGAAGCCATCGATCCGGTCCAACAGGGCGTCCGTGCCCCCTTCGGGGTAGCCATGGCCACGGTCGGAGACCTCCCAGTATTCAAAGTCCTCGTAACCGTCCCAGCGGGTCCGCGCGCGCCTCACGTCCCGGACGGCCGCCTGGTTGACGTCGGGCGGGACGCGCGGATCGTCCGTGCTCTGGAAGACGCACATGGGGAGGTTGCGGAGGTTGGGAATGACGCCGGTCTCCATGCCGTAAATGGTCCCGTCGCGGTTGTAGATGGGCGACGGCGCTCCGGCAGAGGGGACCGCCGCAGCGAAGAGGTCGGCGTGGTGGGCACCCAGGGTCCAGGAGCCGAAGCCGCCCATGGAGTGGCCGCCGATGTAGATCCGGTCCGCGGGCACGCCGTAGGTCCGTCGCGCCTGGTCGATGAGCCCGACGATCCACTCCTCGGTTCCCGCGTCCACCCAGCCCCGCTCTGTGGCCTCGATGGCCTGTGGGAAGATCGCGACCCAGTCGCGCTTGGCGGCGGCGGCCTTGAAGGCGCCATGTGCGCCAGAGGCGTCGGCGGAGCCCACGCCTCCCCCGTGGAGGCCGATGAACAGCCCCTTGGGCTTCTTGACCTTGCCTGCCACGAAGTAGCGGCCCTTCTGCGGCTCGTCCCAGTACCAATACTCGCCCGCCTTCTTCGGAAGCGGGTCCTGCGCTCTCCAGGCCTTCTCGATGGCGGCGAGGAGCTTCTTGCGCTTGGTCCCCGTCGGGGCCGGCAGCTCCCCATAGGGCGCGAGGCGCGCGCGGACCGCGGCCTGGTCCTCCACGGAGACCGGGTCAAGGGCGAAGAGCGCTTCGAGCAGGGCGCGCTGGTCGCGGCCGCTGGGCGGCTTGTCCGCCCGCTCTGGCTCCTGCAGGGGAGCGCCTGCCGCGAGCGCGAGCGTCAGGAGGAGGGACGGGGCACCGAGGGGCGTGGCCATGGCGGGTGGAGGAGGCAGCGGGAGCGGGTTGGAATCGCCATGCTAGCGAGCGGGGACGTCGGCGGTCATGGCGCCAGCCAATGTTCAGGGGACGTTCGATGGGGCGGACGGCCGCTTCGGTGGGTGTGCGGTGGGCTGTAGATGCTTCGGCCCGTGCTATGTTGCGGGCTCTCCCAAGCCCGCTTCCATTGATCCCGGCCCACCTATAGACCGCCATGGCTGACCCGACCGCTCACACGAACCCCACACGGCGCGAAGTCCTCAAGAACTCGAGCTGCCTCACGGCGAGCGCGCTGCTCGCGGGGACTCCGGTGGTGCTGCCGCCCGTCGGCGGGCAGGAGACCATCCACGTGGCCGTGGTCGGCTGCGGAGGAAGGGGCAGCGGCGCGGCCAAGAACGCGCTGCTCGTGAAGCGTGGCCCCACCAAGCTGGTGGCGATGGCGGACGTCTTCGAGGACCGGATCAACTCGAGCTACGGCGCGCTCTCCGGAGAGCTCCCCGATCAGGTGGACGTCCCGGAGGAGCGACGCTTCCTCGGGTTCGAAGGCTACAAGGAGGCCATGGACTGCCTGCGCCCGGGGGACGTCGTGATCCTCGCCACGCCCCCCGCGTTCCGGTGGGTGCACTTCACCTACGCGATCCAGAAGGGCCTGCACGTCTTCATGGAGAAGCCCGTCACCGTCGACGGGCCGAGCAGCCGCCGGATGCTCGCGCTGGGCGAGGAGTCGAAGAAGCGCGGGATGAAGGTCGGTGTGGGGTTGATGTCGCGCCACAGCCGGGCGATGCAGGAGCTCCACGAGCGGGTCCGTGCGGGAGAGCTCGGTGAGATCATCGCCCAGCGCGGGTACCGCATGCAGGGGCCGGTGGCCTTCTTCCGCTCCCTGCCCAAGCCGGAACACCTCACGGACCTCCAGTACCAGATCCGGCGCTTCCACAGCTTCCTCTGGGCCAGCGGCGGAGCGTACAACGACTTCTTCATCCACATCATCGACCAGCTCGCCTGGATGAAGGGCTCGCGCCCCATCAAGGCGCAGGCGTCCGGCGGCCGCCACTATCGCTACAGCGACGCGGGTGAGCGCTACGTGGATCAGAACCTCGACAGCTACTCCGTTGAGTACACGTACGACGACGGCACCAAGATGATGTTCGAGGGTCGCAACATGGTGAACTGCCAGACCCGCTTCTCGAGCTATATGCACTGCACCAAGGGCTCCGCGGTGGTCTCGGCGACCAGCGACTGCGGCCTGCCCTCGAGCATCCACTCGGATCAGAGTCTCAGCCGCAAGAGCCGGACCTGGACCTCGCGGGTGCCCGACGGCGAGCGCAACCCCTATCAGAACGAGTGGGAGGACCTCATCGCCGCCATTCGTGACGACACGCCCTATCACGAGGTGGAGTACGGCGTCGAGGCCAGCATGCTCTGCAACATGGGGCGCATGGCCGCGCACACGGGACGTGAGATCTCCTACGAGCAGGCCCTCAACTGCGAGCAGGAGTTCGGCGTGGGCGTGGACCAGTTGACCATGGACTCCGCGTCGCCCCTCATGCCGGGCGAGGACGGGTTCTACGCGGTCCCCGAGCCTGGCATCAAGATCGACCGCGAGTACTGATCCCCAGCGGTTCCCTATCGGGCGGCGCCGAGCCCCGGCCCTCAGTTGTCGGCCCGGCTCTCATTCGTCGACCGGGCTCTCAGTCGTCGGCCGGGCTCTCAGTCGTCGGCCGGGCTCTCAGTCGCCGACCGGGCCCTAAGTCGTCGACCGAGCCCTCACGCGTCGACACGCCCCTCAGCCGTCGAGGAGCCCACGCCGGTGGGCATCCTCGGCGGTCAGGATCGCGCCGCCGGCGGCGCCCCGGACGAGGTTGTGGCTCAGGGTGGTGAACGTCCACCGCCGCCCTCCGGCGTCGAGGGGAGCGGGGGGACCCACGCTGATGGCCAGTCCCTGGCCCCGGTCCCGATGCCCTCCCGGTCGCGGGTGCTCGGGTCCGTCCGCCACGTGGATCAAGGGGTGTGGCGCGGAGGGTAGGTCCGCGGCGCCCTCGAGCCCCGAGTAGGTGCGCCAAGCCGCGCGCATCTCTTCCTCGCTGGCAGCCGCCCCGAGGGTCACGTCGACGCAGAGGGTGTGTCCGTGGGTGACCGGCACGCGCATGCATGTGGCCTGTACCGTCACGTCGGCGGGCACCAGCGCTCCGCCCGGGTGCCAGCGGCCCAGGATCTTCGGGAGCTCACTCGCCATCTTGACGGCCTCGCCGGGGATGAAGGGGATCAGGTCGTCCTCGAGTTCCATGATCTCCCCAGCCTGGAGCCCCGCCCCTGATCGGGCCTGAAGGCTGACCACGCGGGCGGCACCGACGCCGAAGCGCGCCACCAGTGGGGCGATGGCGAGGGCGAGGCCCACGGTGGTGCAGTTGGGGTTGGCCACGATGGCGCCGGAGCGGTCCTGCGCCGGGGCCAGAGCCAGGTGATCTCCGTTGATCTCGGGGATCACCAGGGGGACATCGGGGTCCATACGGTGGTGCCCGGCGTTGGTGAAGACCCACGCGCCATCCTCGGCGTAGGGCCCCTCCAGGCGTGCCGCGGCGCCGGGGCTGAGGCCGGAGAAGGCGACCTGGGTGGTCAACCGTTCGGGGGTCGACACCAGCCTCAGGTTCGCGACCTCCCCGGGCACTCCCGCCGGGCGCCGCCACCGTACGGCCTCGGCGTAGGGGAGGCCGGCGCTCTCCGGTCCGGCGACGAGCGTCTCGATCTGAAAGAGAGGGTGCCCCGCAAGGCGTTCACAGAACACCTGGCCCACGAGGCCTGTGGCACCCAAAACAGTCACGGGGATGGTCATGGCATGAGTCTAGGCGGCGGCGGGTCCGTGAGCAGCGGGTGAGACTGTTCCTCGGATCCGGATACCTGGGCCGGGGGCGGAGCTAGACTCCCTCGCCATGCCCGCTCCCAAGTGTCATCCCCGCCCCCTGGTGCTGAAGTTCGGCGGGTCCATCTTGGGCGCGGAGCGCGGCGTCGAGCTGGCCGCGGAGTGCGTTCAGCGCGAGCGAGCACGGCACCCAGGGGCCGGCGTGGTGGTCGTGGTGTCCGCGCTTGGCGCCACCACGGACCGTCTCTTCGAAGAGGCGCGCGTCGAGTTCGGTGGGGATGAGGTGGCGACGGCGGGCCACGTCGGCGCTGGCGAGGCGGACGCGGTCCGGCTCATGGCCGCGGCCCTGGTGGCGCTCGGGACGCCGGCGCAGGCGTGCTCACCGCAGTGCCTGGGGCTGGTCACATCAGGTAGCGTCCTGGATGGAGATCCGGTGGCCCTGAACGTGGACGGTCTCCATGACGAGCTCTACCCCGAAGGGGCTGGCCCGGCGGTGATCGTGGCCAGGGGCTTTGTGGCCCTCGACGCGAACGGACGGCCAAGCCTCCTCGGGCGAGGCGGGTCAGACCTGACCGCGCTGTTCTTGGCGCACCACCTGGATGCCTGCGATTGCGTCCTGCTGAAGGATGTGGATGGCATCCATGTCGGGGACCCCAAGGCGCCCGGAGACCGGACCCCCAGGCGATTGAGCGAGCTTGGCTTTGGCGCCCTCGAGGCCTTCGGAGGCCGTGTGCTGCAGCCCAAGGCGGCTCGCTTTGCGGTTCGTCACCGGCGCGGCTTTTCGCTGGGGAGCCTGGACCGGCCCGCCCTGAGGACACGGGTGGGCTGAGGCCTCTCGACCTCGGCGCGCACGAGTCTCGCAGGGCCCTTCGGATCCCACCGTGGATCAGGTACAAGGGCGCAATGCTTCGATCGATCGTGCTCGTGTCACTGCTTTCCTGGGCGGCGCTGGGCTGTGCCGACTCCTCGCTGGAGGCCGCTTCGTACGCTGAAGAGGTGGACCAGGGTGATCGCTCGGCCGGTGGCGCTCCGCGACTGGGCTGGCCTGACCTCGGGCTGCCGCTGCCGCAGCAGGACGTGGAGCATGGCTCCCCGTCTCTTGGGCGGGCTTCTGAGCTGGCTTCTGGTCTGGCTACTGAGCTGGCTCCTGGGTCGGCTCCTGGGCTGGCCCCGGAAGACTCTTCGGTGCCAGCTTCAGCTCAGGCGCTGATCGAGACGGACCCGCGGCTGCCGGCGATCCCTTCCCTCACGGACCTGGACGCGAGGGAGACTCGACCGTTCAAGGGGGACCTTGAGGGGATCCGAGAGCGTGAACTCCTGCGTGTCCTGGTGACCCCGAGTCGATCCGATTTCTTCGCCGCAGAGGGGAGGCTGCGCGGGTTCGAGTACGAGCTCTTCCGTGAGCTGTCAGAAGAGCTGGACCGTGAGCGCGCCGCGGGGACCCCGCCGATCCAGGTGGTGTTCATTCCCATGGAGACGGAGGACCTCATCCCGGCGCTGCTCGCCGGTCACGGCGACGTGATCGGCGCGTCGCTGACGGTGACCGAGGCGCGTTCCGCCCAGGTCGACTTCACGGAGCCTTACATGGGTGGGGTCCGGGAGGTGCTCGTCTCCCACGCCGGGGGTGCGGAGCCAGGGACCTGGGAGGACCTCGCGGGTGCCAGGGTCCACGTGGCGTCCGGGACGACGTTCGCAGCTGGGCTGGAGGCGCGGAGCGCCGACCTCGTTGCTGGCGGGCTCGATCCGATTCAGGTGGTCCCGACCGGCCGTGCGCTGGACGTCGAAGACATGCTGGAGCTGGTGCACTCGGGAGCGCTGCAGTACACGGTGTGCGATGACTACCTGGCAGGCCATTGGGCGGAGCTCCTGGACGGGCTCAGGGTTCACCCGGACCTCTACCTGCGGGAGGGCGCGAAGATCGCATGGGCCGTCCGGCCCGGCGCCCGGCAGCTCAAGGCACGGCTCGACGACTTCATCGGTCGGCACCGTCGAGGCACGCTCATTGGCAACGTCCTCTTCAAGCGCTACTACGGGTCGACGCGGTGGATCTCGAACCCCCTTCGGGTCCAGGAGACCGAGCGACTGACGTCCATCCTCGGGCCACTCATGGCGCACGCAGAGGCCCACGGCTTCGACTGGCAGCTGATCGCGGCCCAGGCTTATCAGGAGTCCAGGCTGGACCCTCGCGCGAGGAGCCGATCAGGGGCTCTCGGGCTCATGCAGCTGCTGCCCGCGACCGCGGCGGACGTGGGGGTGACGAACCTGCTGGATCCCGAGCTCAATCTGCTGGCAGGATGCCGGTACATGGCGTGGCTCCGTGAGCACTTCGTGCAGGACCCCGACCTGGACGAGGAGGCCCGCATCCACTTCTGTCTCGCGGGCTACAACGCCGGGCCGTCCCGGGTTCGGCGCTGGAGGGAGGCGGCGGTCGGACGTGGCCTGGACCCGGACCGGTGGTTCGGGAGCGTGGAGCTGCTGGCGCTGGAGGACGTCGGGCTACAGCCGGTTCAATACGTGGGCAATATCTCCAAGTACCGGACGCTCTACTCGATGCTGCTGGACGGGGAGACGAAGCACTCCGAGGCCAGGGCGCGCCTCGAGCGCGCCCTCGTGGCGAGCGAGCGCTGAGGGCGCGCCGGTGAGAGGGTGCGTGTCGCGGAGCGATCACGCACCGCGCGAGCAGGCCACAGGAGGCCTGGATCCAAGGCCCATGCCCGCCTCTCGCAGTGTCCACCTGGGCGCCGTGTCCACCTGGGCGCCGTGTCCACCTGGGCGCAGTGTCCACCTGGGCGCGGTGTCCACCTGGTCGCATCCCGCTGCGGCGGGACCGCAGGGCGGCGACGGCTGGCCGGGCCAGGGGCTAACCGAAGCGGCCTTCGATGTAGTCCGCGGTCTTCTGATGCTTCGGCGTGAGGAACATCTCGCCCGTGGCGCTGTGCTCGACCACCTCGCCCATCAGCATGAAGATGCACTCGTCGCTCGCGCGACGCGCCTGGGCCATGTTGTGGGTCACGATGAGGATCGAGTACTCGCCGCGCAGCTGCCAGATGAGCTCCTCGACGGCCCGGGTCGCCTTGGGGTCCAGGGCAGAGCAGGGCTCGTCCATCAGGAGCACGCTCGGCTTGACGGGTAGGAGGCGCGCGATGCACAGCTTCTGCTGCTCCTCGAGCGAGAGGGCCGTGGCGGCGCGCTTCAGGCGGTCCTTGACCTGGTCCCAGAGGAGCACCTCCTCGAGGGCCTTCTGCAGGACCTGCTCCTCTTCGTCGCGCTTGATCTTTCCGCCCTTGCTGAGGCGGTAGGCGAAGAGGACGTTATCTCTGATGGAGAGGGGGAGCGGATTCGGTCGCTGGAAGACCATCCCGACCGCGCGCCGCAGCGGGGTGAGCTCGACGGCCGGGTCGAGGATGTTCTGGCCCAGCAGCTCGATGTTGCCGGTGGTGCGCACGTAGCCCAGCCGCTCATTGATCCGGTTGATCGACCTCAGGAGGGTGGACTTGCCGCAGCCGGACGGGCCGATGAGCGAGGTGACCTTGCCGTGGCGGACGTCAATGCCGACGTTGAAGAGCGCCTGGAAGTCCCCGTACCAGAGGCTGAAGTCTCGGACGCGAATGGCGGCCGTCGAGGGAACAACGGCTGAGCCCGGTGCTTGAGGAGGTCGGGTGGTGTCAACCAAAACGTCCCTCGATGTATTGGGTGGTACGGGGGTCCTCGGTCTGACCCTTGAACAGGGCCTTGGTGTCCCCGACCTCAACCACCTTGCCCTCCATGAAGAACGCGGTGCGGTCGGCGAGGCGCTGGGCCTGCTGGGTGAGGTTGGTGACGAGCACGATGGTCATCTCATGCTTGAGCTCCTTGAGTACCTCCTCGATCCGCATGGTGGTGACCGGGTCCACGGCGATGGAGAACTCGTCCAGGAGGAGCAGCTCGGGATCCTGCGAGAGGGCGCGGGCGATGGTCAGTCGCTGCTGCTGCCCCCCCGAGAGGAGGCTGCCCAGGGAGTCCAGGCGGTCCTTGACCTCGTCCCAGAGGGCGGCGCGGGTCAGGCAGCGCTCCACGACCTCGTCGAGGTCAGTCCTGCCCTTCACGCCCCGGAGCTTCGCGGCGAAGGCCACGTTCTCGTAGATCGACATGGGCAGGCCGACCGGGAGCGGGAAGACCACGCCGATGCGGCTCCGCAGGGCATAGAGGTTTCGCCAGCTGTCCACGGCCCTCCCGTTGAACTCGATGCTCCCGTGGACCTCCATCCCCGGGGTCATCTCGTCCATGCGGTTGATGGCGCGGATGAACGAGGTCTTGCCGCTGTTGGCCGGTCCGATGATTCCGAAGATCTCATTCTCGCGGACGTCGAAGGAGGCGCCCTCGAGTGCAACGGTGGATCCGTAGCGGATGCTCAGGTCCTTGACGCTGAGCTTGATGTCGCTGGCGGTGCTCACCACTTCTTCTTCCCCCTGAGGTAGACCCGGAAGCCGATCGAGGCAGAGTTGAGCACGAGGACCATGAGGATCAGGGCCA
>CAJQPT010000145.1 GCA_905480285.1 uncultured bacterium | reverse complement strand
TCACCGCAGGACTAGCCGAGGGCCAGCTGCTTCCGAGCGTCGACCTCGTCGCGGTTCATCGCCTCGACGGCCTCGTCCAGGCGGTCGACGATGTCCCAGTCCCGGTCGACCGAGCGACGGACGTTGCGCATGAGCTGGATGGCCATGCGGAAGACCCGGCAGACGTCGCCTGGGTTCACCTCGAGCTGCTCCTCGAGCTCATCCATGGAGAGCCCTCCGAACCAGCCCAGGGTCGCCGGGGTCAGGCCCCAGTCGGGCCGCTTCATGGGCGGCTCGATCCCGAACCGGGCCTCGGCCTGGCAGATCTCGCCGACCACCGAGTCGATGTGACGCCGGGTGCCGCCGAACATGGAGGCCGGGACCCATGGGCGCTGGGCGGCCCGTCGCTCCTCGTGGATCATGGCCACGAAGACCATGGCCAGTGCCTTGGGCGGGAGCGTCTCCAGCGTGCCCTTGAAGAGTAGCTCCGTCATCTGCAGCTCGTAGCCGCCCAGGCAGCGGGCGATCTCGCCCTTGCCCGTCACGGCCTGGTCCTTGATGTAGCCGAGCTCCTCGAGGAGGTCGAGGTGCCTGCCGATCAGGCGCATCTGCTCCCGCCGCTGGCGCTCCCTCGCCTTGGTGTTCTTCTCACGGTTCTGGAAGGAGTGGAACGACTTCTCCCAGGCCTCGTGCACGCGGTCGCGGCCTACCCGGGACACGAGGTGGAGCAGGGTGGAGTAGTTCATCCGGAAGCGGCTCATGACCGCCTCCGGGCGGCCGCCCACCCAGCGCTCGACCGGCGCGTCCTTGAGCTCCTGATCAGGGAGTAGCTGGAACACGAAGCCCTTGTCGTCGATGCCTTGCCGCCCCGCGCGGCCGGCCATCTGCATATAGTCGCGGGTCCGCAGCCAGTCGAAGGAGATCCCGTCGAACTTGCGCAGGCCAGCGAAGACCACGGCCCGCGCGGGCATGTTGATGCCCAGGGCGAAGGTCTCGGTCGTGAAGAGCATCTTCAGGAGGCCGGCGGTGAACATGCGCTCGACGACCTCCTTGTAGATGGGGAGCATCCCGGCGTGGTGGTACGCCACGCCGGAGCGAGCCATACGGAATACCTCGCCCTCGAGGTGTCCGCGGCCGAGGTCAAAGGACGTCAGCAGCTCCTCCTGGAGCTCGGCCATGCGCCTCGACTGCTCGGTGGTCAGCAGGTCACGGTTCTCGTTCTTGCGCGCCAGGCGCTCGCAGTCCTTGCGCGAGAAGGAGAACACGAGGGCCGGCAGAAGCTCTCGATCCACCAGCTCGTCGAAGAGCGGGCGGGGATCGGGCGGTTCCGGGCGCCCGAAGCCGCGTCCACGGCCGCGCCCCCCGCGCCCGCGCCGTCGGCGACGGCGCGGAGCCTCCTTGGCCGCCGCGGTCTCGGCCCGCTTGCGCGCCCGCTTGATGCCCGATGGATCGAAGGTGCTCGCCTCTGGCGTGTGGACCCAGTGGGAGAGGGGCACCGGGCGGCGGTCGTCGATGATCACGTCGACGTCCTGGGGCCGGATCTCCTCCATCCACGCGCCGAGTTCCTCCACATTGGCGATCGTCGCGGAGAGGGCGATGATCCGCGCCTTGGGCGGCATGAAGATCAGGCTCTCCTCCCAGACCGTGCCCCGCTCTCGGTCATCGAGGTAGTGGACCTCGTCAAAGACCACGTAGGCGACGTCGTCCAGGAGCCGTGGGTTCTCGAAGATGGCGTTGCGCAGGATCTCCGTGGTCATGATGAGCACCCGCGCCGACTGGTGAATCGTCACGTCGCCGGTCATGAGCCCGACGTCGATCATCGGGTCATCGCGGAAGTCTCGGTACTTCTGGTTGGAGAGCGCCTTGATCGGGGCGGTGTAGATGCAGCGCTTGCCGGAGCGCACTGCGACCTCGATGGCGTACTCCGCGACGAGCGTCTTCCCTGCGCCTGTGGGCGCGGAGACGAGGACGTTTCGACCCTCGCGGATCGCGTCCACGGCCTTCAGCTGGAAGTGAGAGAGCTTGAAGCCCTTCCAGCCGACGACCCTGCCGTCGGGGCCGAAGACCTCGGTGGGGGGCGGGAGCTCACCTGGGGTTGTGGGCCCAGAGGGACCGGCCCGTTCGGTGGAGATCCCTGACCCCGTGGCCGAGGGCGCGCTGGTGGGCTCGAGCGCTTGGCTGGGCGCTCCGCTGGGGACTCCGCTGGGCGCTCCGCTGGGGACCCCGCTGGGGGCGGCGGTTCGCTCGCCCCCGTCCTCGGACGGGCGACGCTCCCGGGCGCGGCCGTCCTCCTGGCGGTCACCGCGGGCTCGGCGCCGCGGCTTGCGGTCCGCCGATGCACGACCGCCCCGGTCTTCGCTGGCGGCATCGGACCCCACCGGCTCTTCACCGGTCGAGCCGACCCTCTCCTGAGCGTCTGCGGCGCGCGCCGGATCACCCTCCCTCTCGCGCCTCCGCGTGCGACCGCCCCTGCGTCGTCGCCGGCCACCGGACTCGCGTCGCGGCTCGCCCTCGGTGAGAGGCTCGGCGGTGGGCTCGGCGGTGGGCTCGGCGGGGGGCTCGGCGGTGGGCTCGGCGGGGGGCTCGCTGGCAGGCTCGGGAGCGACCTCTGCCTCGGGGTCAGGGCCGAGGTAGCCGAAGGGAAGCGCCCCGCCAGGGGGCCGGCCGCCCTCGTCCGGCGGAGTCTGGTCGTTGGATGACATCGTTGAA
>CAJQPT010000144.1 GCA_905480285.1 uncultured bacterium | reverse complement strand
GCTGCGATCGAGACCGCCCGGGCCGCGGCGCAGGCCTCTGCGAGCGCGCGCAAGGAGCGCATCTCGCCACCCCCAGCGGCGGACCTCGCGGTTGGGCGCTTCGACGCGCCCGGGTACGAGGAGCTCCTGGCGGCGTCGGTGGACGAGCGGATCCAGCTGGTGCTCGGGCTCGAGGAGCGGGCCCGCGGCCAGAGCCCGCGCATCGTCAGCGCCTCCAGCGGTTACACCGAGTCCTTCGAGGAGAAGGGCATCGTCACCAGCGACGGCGCGAGCGCGTGGACGCGGGTGGCGCGCCCCGAACTACGGGTCATGACCGTCGCCGAGGCTGACGGTGAGCTGCAGCGCGGCGCGCGCAGCGTGGGCGTGACCGGTGCCTGGGACTGCCTCTTCCGAGGTGCCTCCGCCGACGAGCTCGGAGACAGCGCGGCGCACATGGCCGTGGACCTGCTCGGCGCCGGTTATCCCGAGGGCGGCCGCCGCAAGGTGCTGCTCTCTCCGTCGATCGTCGGCCTGCTCACCCACGAGGCGGTCGGGCATACGGTCGAGGCCGACTTCGTCGAGGCCGGCAGCTGCGCGAGAGACCGGATCGGAACGTCCGTCGCCTCCGAGCTCGTCACCCTGAAGGACAGCGGGGTCAGCGAATACGCCGCAGGCGCGGGGGGCACCCTCGACGTGGACGACGAAGGGGTCCACGCGGGCTCGGTCACGGTGATCGAGGACGGGGTCCTCAAGAGCTACCTGCACGATCGCCAGACGGCCCATCGGTACGGCGTCGCGCCCACCGGCAACGCGCGAGCCTGGGAGTATGACGACGAACCGCTCATTCGCATGCGCAACACCTACATCGCCCCCGGCGAGACCGAGCTGGATGAGCTCATCGATGGGATCGAGGACGGCCTCATGGTGGACGGGCCCAGGAACGGCCAGGCGGATGCCAACGGCGAGTTCATGTTCGGGACCCTCCAGGCGTGGCCCATCAAGAACGGGAAGCGAGGCGAGCTCCAGCGCGGAGTCAACCTGTCAGGGATGGCCTTTGAAGTCCTGGCGACCGTCGACGGCGTGAGCCGGGACTTCCGGTGGGACCTCGGCTCTGGCTACTGCGGCAAGGGTCAACCCGCCAAGGTCGACGCGGGCGGCCCGTGGCTCTCGTGTGAGATCCTGGTCGGGGGGCGAGGCTGATGGGCACCACACTCAACGGGACCGAAACCACCGACGCGACCGCGCAGCAGGCGGAGCTGGAGCGTCGCGCCGAGCTCCTGATCGAGGCCGCCCGCGCCGCGGGCGCAGAGGAGGTCGAGGTCTGCGCGCGGTCCGGACGCAGCCTCTCTGCCAAGGTGGAGAAGGGCGACCTCGGGCAGGTCCAGTCCGACGAGGGGGCGACCTGCGGGCTGCGTGTGATGCTCGAGGGCCGGCTCGGCTTTGCGTCCACCAACCAGGCGTCGGATGCGGCCCTGCAGACGATGGCAGCCGAGGCCGTGACCATCGCGCGCCTGAGCCCGCCGGATGAGGCCAACGTGCTCTCGGAGCCGACCCCCGTGGACACCGACGCCCTCATGGGGCCGCGTGTCGACCCGGCGCTCGCCGCCATCGGCGTGCGCGAGGTGGTCGAGGGTGCCCAGGGACTGGCCGACGCAGCGCTCGGCCGCGACCCCAGGCTCTCCGTGGACCAGGCGTCCTTCTCGGCGGTCTCGGGCGGCACCCTGCTCGTGAGCACAAGGGGTGTTCACCAGTTCGACTTCGACGCGGCCCTCAGCCTGAGCCTGATGGCCCTCGCGGTGGACGGAGAGGAGACTGGCGGCTTTGACTACCGCGGCGTCGCGGTCCGCGACAAGGCCGACTTGCCCGGGGAGCTGGATCGGATCGCCGGTGAGGTCGCCGTCAGCTGTATCGGGAACCTCGGCGCGCGGGCCGGCCAGACCTACCAGGGCCCGGTCCTCTTCGCCCCCGGCGCCCTGCAGAGCGCGATCCTTCAGCCCCTGCTGGGGAGCGCATCGGCCATCGCGGTCCAGCGGGGCAGGAGCGCGCTCGCTGACCGGCTCGGCGACCAGGTCGCGCCCGGACTGAACATCGTCGATGACCCGACCGATCGGCGCTCCATGGGCGCGCGAGCCTTCGACCGGGAGGGGCTCGCGGCCACCCGCTTCGAGCTCCTCGAGGACGGGGTCCTGCGAGGGTTCATCCACAACGGCTACTCTGCCGCGGTGGACGGAGCGGTGTCCACGGGGCACGCCCAGGGTGGCGCTCGCGGAGTCCCCGGGCTCGGATTCCACGCGCTCGTCATCGGGCCCAGCTCCGCCGAGGCCGCCGCCGATGAGGCGGCGCTGATCGGCGCGCTCGGCAGGGGCCTCTACATCCAGCGCTTCTCCGGCTCGGTGGACGCCGCCTCAGGTGACTTCAGCGGGACGGCGAAGTCCGCCAGATGGGTGGAGGGCGGCGAGGTACGACACGCCGTCCAGGAGGTGATGATCAGCGGTAACGCGTTCGAGATCCTCTCCCGTGGGCTCGAGATGTCTCAGCGGCTTGAGAGGCTTGGGGGGTCGAGTCAGATCTGCTGGGGCCTCGGCGATGGCATCTCCGTGACCGCTGACTGAACCATCTCCCACGATGGCCGGCCGGGGCTGCCCCCGAACCTTGCAGGAGTACCGCGTGGAGGCGGGCCTCTCCGTTCCCCTCGTCAGGGCCCCTCGTCCGTTCCCCCGTCAGGGCCCCTGGAGCCCAGGGCTGACGGGCCTGGCGGAGTCGCGCCCGGTTCAAGACGCTGAGGGGTTCCTCCACCAAGAAAACCAGCCCCCGCTTGAGAGTGTCAAGCGGAGGCTGGTGCCCGGGGGGGGAGTCGAACCCCCACGCCCTTGCGGGCACATGGACCTGAACCATGCGCGTCTACCAATTCCGCCACCCGGGCGGGTGGAGGCCGAGACGTTAGAAGCGGCCCGGCTCGGAGTCAACCCCCACTCAGAGTCAACCTGCCCTCAGCCTCAGGTGACGGGGTCGCCGCGTCCCCCCCACACCGCTGGAGGCGCACAGGGCCCTCCCCGCAGAGCTCACGCGGAGCGGCGGCTCAGAGGCCGTCGCCGCCGGGGGCCCGATAGACAACCATGGCCCGCTTGCCCATCTCATCGGGGAGCTCGTGCTCCAGGACGGTGTCGAGCTTGAACCCAAGGCGCTCCGCCTCACGCTCGGCGGCGCGGACCTCCCGGCCCCAGGAGTTGCCCTTGAGCATCACCACGTCCTTGACGGAGTGCCGAACCTTGCGGAGGACCCGCACGTTCTCGCGGACCGAGGACACGGCGCGGATCAGGACGAGGTCGACTCGATTCGTCGCGAGGTAGTCCTCGGCCCGAGCATGCACGACGCGGACATTCTTGAGCCCCAGGGTCTTCACCGTCTCCTCGAGAAAGCGCGCCTTCTTGCCGATGGACTCGCAGAGGATCATCGAGCAATCCGGCTCGGCGATGGCCACGGGGATCCCCGGGAAGCCCCCACCCGAGCCCAGGTCCAGAACCGTACGCGCCACCAGCGGGATCATCCGGGTCACACGCCAGGAGTCCAGGTAGTGCTTCACCGCGATCTCGGTGGGGTCCAGGATCGCCGTGACGTTCATGGTCCGGTTGGTCTCGAGGAGGAGCCGAGCGTGCTTGGTCATCAGATCGAGCATGCGCTCGTTGATGTCATCCTGGCCCGCAAACGCCTTGTCGAGGGCCTTGCGCATCTTGGACTCGGAGGGGATCGGCGTGTCGGGGTGCTCGACCTCCTCATCCTCATCGGAGCCCTTGCGCTTCTTTGATCGAGCTTTCGGCTTCGCCTCCGGGGCGCCATCTCCGTCGCCGGACTCGGCTCCCTCCGCCGTCTCCTCACCGTCGTCTTCGCCCTCCTCTTCCCCGAGGTCCTCATCCAGGTCGTCATCCTCGAGATCCAGAGGACCCCCCGGGAGGTCATCAGGTATCAGTGACTCGTCAAGGGGGGCAAAGTCGCCCTCCTCGTCTCCGGGGTCCCCGGGGGCGCCGGGTGCGGGAAGGCTGTCGTGCATCGATCCGGGAAGGTACGAGGTGAGCGCGGGGGAGACCGTCGCGCACGACGCCGGGGGGGGCCGATCAGCCCCCTGGCCAGTGAGCTGGGCGCCTCCGCTGGAGGCGAGGAGAGGGGTGGCAGGGCAGCAGGGATTCGAACCCCGAACCTACTGATTTGGAATCAGTCGCTCTACCGATTGGAGCTACTGCCCTCCGCGCGGCTGAACCTTAGCCCCGAGAACTGCCTCGGGCAACCGCCACTCGGGGCATCCGATCCCCGGACTTCATGCACGCGAGCCCGTTCATGACTAAGATCTCTCGCCAATGAGCCCCCGTCAGTCCAAGGAAGACCCCGCCGAACGTGCCCGCGACGGAGACCGTGCCCCCCGCAGCGATCGCGGCCGGGCCCGGCCCCGCCGCAAGAAGGGCGGTGGGAGTGGAGCGCTCCGCGTCCCTGCGACCAATATCGACCCGGGTCTGCTCCACCGCGACGCCAAGCGGGCGGTCCAGCGCCTCCAGGCCCATGGGCACGAGGCTTACTTCGTCGGCGGATGCGTCCGCGACCTGCTCATCGGGCGCCGGCCCAAGGACTTCGACGTCGCGACCAGCGCGCGCCCCTCGGAGATCCGCCGCCTCTTTCGAAATTGCCGGATCATCGGGCGCCGCTTCAAGTTGGCGCACATCTTCTACGGCGATCACATCATCGAGACGGCGACCTTCCGCGCCGCACCGGGGGACCAGCCCACCGATGACGATGACCTGCTCATCGTCGACGACAACGAGTACGGGACGGCTCAGTCCGATGCCAAGAGGCGTGACTTCACGGTCAACGCCCTCTTTCTGGACCCCAGTAGCCATGAGATCCTCGATCACGTGGGAGGCCTCGCGGACCTGGAGAAGCGGTCCCTGAGGACGATTGGAGATCCCGAGGTTCGGCTCGCCGAGGATCCGGTGCGGATCCTACGGGCCGTCAAGTTCGCCACCCGGCTGGATCTCGAGATCGATGACCCTACCTGGGACGCCATGTGTGACGTGGCCCCCGATCTGGACAAGGCGGCGGCCCCACGTGTCCTTGAGGAGATCTTCAGGCTCGCCCGATCTGGGGTGGCCACGGCGGCATTCCAGATGCTGCGGGACGTCGGTGCGCTGGACGTTCTCGTGCCCATCCTCGAGCAGTACCTCGGGCCCGAGGACGATATCCCCGAGCGCGCCGAGCCCTTCTGGGACCTGCTGGCGGCGCTCGATGCCCACGTCCAGAGCGGCGATCACGAGCCGCCCTCTTCGGGGCTGATCGTGGCCCTGCTCTTCCTCCTCCCCTACGAGATGGAGCTGGCGCGCCGCGCCAAGGACGCCGAGCCGCTGGACAACCGCGCGCGGCTTGACGCGGCGTGGGAGCTGCTAGATAGCATCGCCGAACGAACCCGGCTCCCGAAGAAGGACTTCACCCGTGCCCGCAAAGCGCTCGTGGCACAGCAGAACTTCGTCGCGCCTCCCGAGCGGTTCTCCGAGATCCTCTTCGCGCGCTCCGAGGAGTTCATGGACGCCTTCCTGCTCTTCCAGTTGAGGTCGCAGGCCCGCGGTGTCGGACTGGATATCGTCGAGGCATGGCGCGACCGCGCAGAGCGTGCCCGTGCCGCAGGCGGCGACCAGCTGGATGAGGAGCGCAAGAAGACGCGGAAACGGCGCCGGCGCAGACGCCGGCGCGGTGGAAGGCAGGATCGCTAGATAGGGTTTCCCCCAACCCAGGGGCCCTCAGCCCCGTTTCTGGGCCGAGTCGAGACAGTGCGGCCTTTTTTTCACGGTGGAGCCCCGGCCCGCCTCGTCCCGGGGGTACTGTTCTCGCGTGCGGTGAGGCGCACCCAGTCACGGATCCGCTGGCTCCCCCCGACCCCTCGTCACTGTGCGGTGGTAGCGAGACGGTCTGCCGGCATCTTCCGCCTGGACGTTGCGCCTCCAAGGCGACGCAAGTCGCTGCGATCGAGACATCCCCCTCTTGCTCTCGGTCGCACCCTCCCGTGGGGCGGGTCCTCGGACCCGCCCCCATTTTTTTTGGGACCCCGCACGGCTGAGCGTCGCTGCTTGTCTCGGCGAGCAGCGCCGGCAACGAATGAAGAGTTGAACCCGAGGCTTTCCTCGGGGTTCTAGACCCCCCGCCCTCGGACAGGGATGATGGCGGCATGGTCTCGCACTCCAAGACGCGGCGCGTGTTCGCCGCTCCGCTGCTCGCTCTCCTGCCCATTGCCTCGGCCCAAGCGCAGTCGGGGGAGACCGCTCCCTCGAACTCAGCGCCCAACGACGCGGAGCTCTTCGCAGCCTGGCAGGGGCTCTCACCGGCGGATCAAAAGGACACCGTGGATTGGTTCGTCGCCGAGTGCGACCGCGCCAAGGACTTCCGGTCCACGCTGGAGCGCTTTGTCCTCGATCAGCACCGCGCCAACCGCTTCGACTGGCCCGCCGCGTCGGAGCAGCCGCCGCTGTACGACACGGCCAAGCACGCCCCGGCGCAGCTCATCCCCAGAAAGTTCGTGGACACCTCCAAGCCGAGGTTCAGCGCGACCGTGGAGAAGCTGGTCGGAGGTCGCCGTGTGCGAGACCTGAGGCCCGCCTATGGGTATGACTGGAGCGCCGGCAGCGTCGCCATGGAGGCCCGCTGGGACGAACCCGAGCGGATCGCCTTCAACGCCTGCCGCGGGCTCAGCCCCTACACCGATCTCGTGGAGGCCCTCGTGGAGCAGCAGCTGGACGGCGGGGAGGTCCGCGCTGAGGCCAGGGCCTTCTCTCACGCCTACTCGGACCGGAGCGGAAACGCCTATCGCGAGATCACGCTGTACGAGGCCTGGTCCTCAGGCACCGAGATCGAGATGCCCGATGTGGAGTGTCTCGGCATGCTGCACGATCTCGAAGACGATTGGAGCAGCTTCGTCGCACCAGTCGCGGGCCGCAAGCAGCGACCGCTCTACGACCGCCTCGGTATTCACTACGCGAAGCTCCGCAAGTATCGGGCTCTACGGACAGCCCTCGCTCGCACCTACCTCTCCGCTGATCCGGTCCTCCCCGGCGGCTACGGCCCCAGCAAGCTCCGCCTGAACGGCTTCTGGGAGCTGCAGAGCTCCGATCCCGTCAAGCTCGCGGAGGACCTGCCGTCGGTGAAGGGCTGGGGGAAGTGGTTCGAGGAGCGCGCGGCCCAGGCCGACGACGACCCCGAGGTCGTCGCCCGTTCCAGGGCCAGGATGAAGAGCCTCGAAGAGTCCAAGGACTGGGCCAGGAGAACCTTCGAGGGCATCCTCAGGGAATACGGGGCCTTCGATCCCCGGCCCCCTGCACCCGCGCCGGAGCCGGTAGGCGCGCCCCCCAAGGGCGGCGGTGCCCCGAGGTAGGCATTGCCCCCGGTTAAACACTGCCCCCGGTCAGACGTTGCCCCCCGTTAGGCGTTGCCCCCGGATAGACGTTGCCCCCGGATAGACGTTGCCCGGGGGTCGTCCGGAGACCTTCTCCGCTGCCAAGGCTGGGGCGCCGCGTCGGTATGGGCCGTGGACTTGACCCTCGCCCGCCCTGCGGCATCAGGAGGGCGCTGCCGCAGCGAGCGCCTCGCCCGCCAGCTGCGCCGTCGCGAAGGCGGCTTGAAACGAGAGGCCGCCGATAGGGCCATTGAGGTCGAGGAGCTCTCCGATCACAAACAAGCCGGGACAGCGATTCACGGCCATGCTCCGAGGGTTGACCTCGCGCAGTGCCAGTCCACCCGCGGTGACCTCGGCGTGGTCCCACCCGACGGTGCCGTGCACGGGAACGGGCAGGCCCTTCATCGCCTCGACCAAAGCGTGGCGGCTCTTGCGGTCCAATCCGTTGACCGCGACGTCGCTTCGGAGGCTGGCCGCCGACGCCACGGCGTCGAACAGCCGCCGTGGCATGGGCCCCGTCTCCAGCGTCCCCAACGCCCGCTGCAGCCGAGGGGCACCAGGGAGTCCTGCGGAGGCCACGAGCGCCGCGCGCAGGGCCTCGCGGTCGAGGGCTGGGAAGAAGTCCACGCGAAGGCGAAGGTCGGCCCCCGCCCCGCGGGCCACGTGATGGGAGAGGTCCATCGAGGCAGGCCCGGAGACCCCGCGATGGGTGAACATGATCGGGCGGCGACGGCGCTCAAGAACGCGCCCTCCGTCGTCCTCCAGGCGGGCCTCCCCTCCCTGCCACGCGATCCCCGTCAATTCATGGACCCAAGGGGCCTCGGAGGTCAGCGGGACGAGCGCAGGGACCGGTTCCACCAGTTCAAGCCCCAGGGCCTCGAGCCACGCATAGCCATCACCCGTGGTTCCAGTCTTGGGGTAGCTCTTCCCACCCACTGCCAGCACCAGAGCTCGGGCCCGCCACGAATTGCCGGCTGCCGTCCGGACGACCCAGGCGTCGCCCTCCCGTTCGACGGCCACCGCGCCGTCGTCCAGATGGATCCGCGCGCCGGCTCCGCGAGCGGCTCCCTCGAGAGCGTCGCGGACGTCCTTCGCGTTCCCGGAGGAGGGGAAAATCTTCTCGAGCGGCGCCTCCTCCGTGGGGACGCCCCAGGTCTCGAAGCGCGCTCGGACCGCTGCCGGGGTCAGGTTGCGGAAACCGGCACGCACAAAGCGCTCACCCTTTGGGCCGAAGAGACGGCCGGCCTCCGCTGCCCCGAGCGTGGTGGTGATATTGCACCGGGTGCCGCCGCTGGCGAGCACCTTCGTGCCCGTCCGGGAGACCTTCTCCAGCACGAGCACATCGCGCCCACCACGGGCCGCGACCTCCGCGCACCAGAGCCCTGCTGCACCCGCCCCGAGGACCAGCACGTCCTGAGTGTTCGCCTCAGCCTCCATTGAGCGCCTTCTCCCAGGCCTCGATCTCGTCGAGGGTCCGCGGCCCCTTGGGCGGCGTGTCGTCATCAAGCTCCTTGAGGTAGCCCTCGGGCAGCTTGACCGTCTGGACCTTGGACCCCTTCGCCCGCATCGCGCGGAGGGCGGTCACGGGGAAGGGCTCCGAATGATCCAGCTCCGCGACGGCCGTACGGATGTCTTCAAGGGATTCGATACGCATGAGGCGTCCACGCACCCTCGCGGAGCCGCGGAAGCCCTTGGTGTACCAGGCGGTCCACTTGCGCATCTGCCTCACCCCAACCGTCTCCCCGAACAGCTCCACCAGGCGCTGACCGTGCCCCATCATGATCTCGACGACCTGTCCGAAGTCGGGCGGCACGCCGGGCTCTCGGCCGTCAAAGACGTCGGCCAGCTCGCCGAAGAGCCACGGCCTTCCCAGGCAGCCCCTCCCCACGATGACGCCCGCGCAGCCGGTGCGACGCATCATCCGCAGGGCGTCGAAGGACTCCCAGATGTCACCGTTGCCCAGCACCGGGACGTCCAGGACCTCAACCAGCCGGCCGATAGCGTCCCAGTCCGCCTCGCCCGAATACAGCTGTGCGGCCGTGCGCGCGTGGAGCCCCACCGCCGAGGCCCCCTCTGCGGCGGCTGCGAGGCCCGCCTGCTCGAACGTCAGCAGCTCGTCGTGGATGCCCTTGCGTATCTTGACCGTGACCGGGACGTCGCCAGCGTTCTGGACCATGGCCCGAACGAGCCGCGCGAGCAGCTTCGGCTTGCATGGGATCGCGCTCCCTCCTCCCGCGCGGGTCACCTTGGGCACCGGGCATACCATGTTGATATCGAGGTGGTCTACTCCTTCGTCCACGAGGCTGCGGACCATCTCCCCAAGATCCACGGGGTCAGCCCCGTAGACCTGGACGGACCGGGGCTTCTCGTCTGGCGCGGAAGAGGCGAGCAGCGCCGTGAGCCGGTTCCCCATGAGGTAGCCGCGCGCGGTGATCATCTCGGAGACGTACAGCCCGGCCCCGTACTCACGGCACAGCGAGCGGAACGCCAGGTTGGTTACCCCGGCCATCGGCGCGAGGATCACCGGCGGCCAGACGCGGAGCTGACCCCGCTCGCTCACCCGTCCGTCCCCGAGTTGCAGCGGCCCAAACTCGCCGGGTGATGCAACGGGCACCTCTCGATTGAGCGGAGTCGCGACCCTCCCGTGGCTTGAATCGGCGTCCGGTCCCGTGCTCATTTTCCTCCCGCTCCAGTCGCCGGACCAGCCTCCTTTGAGGTCCCCGCAGCGGTTGGGTCAGAGATCGGTGCGGACGCTGGCCTGGCCAGCGCATCATCGGCCCAGGTGGTCGGGTCCCCGGTGTACGTCCGTTTCTGATCGATGGCGAGCGCGCTCACTTCATCGTCAAGGGTCCCGATCAGCGGCACCCCCTCGGTCCGGCTCCGCGTGTCTGCCGTGACCGCGAACAGGATGGCTCCGTCGCCACTGAGCCCGTACGTGTTGATCGTGCCGCGACCACCCAGGTCCAACCGGTGGAGCACGGGGTCCACGGTGAGGATCCGCCGCTCGACCACCGGCTCCATCTGCACGGCATCGAAGCGAATCACGAAGCTCGGCCCCTCCGGAAAGTGCTTCCCGGCAATCAGGCCCAGCAGGGCCATGCTGCCCTCGACCGCGGCGATCGGTTCCGGAACCCGCACGCTCCCGATAAGCCGACCATCTCCCAACCGTTCAAGGGCGAGCCGGCCGGTCGCCCCCACCGGCCGCGCCCTCGCGAGGAAGCGGTTGATGCCGTCCTTCCTCTGAGGCACCCCGGCCTCGTCGACCTCGTTGAGGGTCATGTCGAGGAACTCCACAAGCCCCTCGTGAATCACCTGGACCACCACCATCTCCACTGCGGGCCGTCCCGGCGGCCCGGCATACCGGACCCGTGCACCGTAGGCGGTCCGCCCCTTGGGCAGCTCAACCACGGCGTAGCGTTCGGTGGCTGTGCGCTCACCGTAGAGCTTGACCTCCAGAACCCCGGAGGCCTTGAGCTCTCCAGACGGCATGGGAGGGGGATCAAGGGGCACCGGGCGGGAGCGCGCGAGCCTCGCCGCAGCCTCGGCCTCGACGAGCTGAACCACGCTCTCTTCCAGCTCGAACCCCTCTCGCACCTTGCCCTTCAGGATCATCACCTCGGGGGCGCGCAGAGCGCCGATCGAGCGACGCGGATCACTGGAGAGGGCCAACAGGTCGGCGGCGTACCCGGGGGCGACGCGTCCAGCGGGCACCGCTCCGCCCACCGCCTCCGCTGCGCCGCGGGTGGCGAGGGCGAGGACCTCCTCCGTGGGGATGCCAGCGGCGACCCACTCCTCGAGCTCGTCCACCAGGCCCCCACCCGGCGCGATTGCTGGGCTCGGGGCACCGGAGGAAGGGACCAGCTGAATCCCGGCCTCGTGGATCCTACGAAGGGTCTCGCGCTCAGCCTTCACCGCAGCCAGCAGCGCGTCGCCCTGGGTGGCCCTGAGCATCTGGAAGGTCTCCAGCTCGGAGCGCCACTGGCTCAGGTAGTTGAGTCCGAGGGCAGCCATGATCTCCGGCTCCTCGGGGCCGCTCGAGCGGAGGATGCGAGCGAGGCTCATCATCGCCGGCGCCACCTTCCAGTCGCCCTCCGCGAGATCGTTGATGGAGGCGTTCAGTGCCGCCTCCTGCGCCTCGGACAGGGTCCCGAAGTCGGCGCCCTCAGGCAGCAATGACCCGAGGCCAACGAGGCCTGACTGACCCGCTGCGCGTGCACGAAGGATGCCGACCTCTCGGGGGACGGGGCCCCACGACTCGACGCCGTAGGCGAGGCCAGCCTGGCAGACCACTCGCAGCTGCCCCTCGTCAAGGCTCCCGTCGTGCTTGAAGTAGTCGAAGGCTCCGTTGCTCTCCTGGACGAGTTCGAGGAGTTCGGCGATCTGCTCTGCGGCTTGCTCTGGGGCCCCGAGTCCAAACTCACCAGCTTGGGATCGTCGTCCGTCGAAGAACATGGGAGACCCGATGAGCAGCTGTGGGCTCGGACTGGGGCTCTGGAGCGCGAGGGACTTGAGGTACACGCCCTGGGCCGCCGAGGCGCCGATGTCCCTCACCGTCGTGACCCCCGACGCGAGCCAGAGCGGATCTTGATCCGGGTCATAGCTGCACCACCCATCGGTCAACCCGGGGACGAGGTGGAGGCCAGTGAGCTCGATCCGCTCCGCGTCCGCCGGAATTTCGACGTCTGGCCCCACGGCGACAATCAGGCCGTCCTCGATGAGCACCACCGCAGGGCCCGCAGCGACAACCCCGCCAGGGTCCGGGCCGGGCTCCATGGTGTGGACGGTGGCGCCGATGAGGGCGATGGTCTCGATGAGGAGGACGTGCATGGCTGATGTGGTGGTCGGAAGGGGCCCCCGAAGGCCCCCGGGGGTTGGCGCCGGGAGTAGGATCCGCGGATGCCCCCTTACGAACAAGTCCACCTGGCGGTGGACCGAATCCCTCCGGGCCCCTGGGTCTACGCTCGACTCACGGACGACTACGGCCCCGACGGCCCCGTCGCGAGGGACGGTTCCATCGTGGAGGTCATCGATCGTGCGGGTCGATTCTGCGGACACGCGCTCTACAACTCCACCTCTGACATCCGTCTCCGGATGCTGAGTCGGGGCCGGAGGAGCGACCTGGAGCGCCCCCGGCAGCATCTCCAGCGCCTCATCGCAGCCGCCCTGCGGCTCCGTCGACGGGTCCTCGGGCTTGAGAATGTCACAGACGCGTATCGCATCGTGCACGCCGAGGGGGACGACCTGTCCGGCCTCATCGTCGACAAGCTCGGCGACGCCCTGGTCTGCCAGTACCACAGCCTGGGGTTCTGGGAGCTCCGAGAAATGGTCGGGTCCATCCTCCAGGAGCTGCTCCCGGGGCACGCCGTGCTCCACCGCTTCGCCAGGACCGCCCGTGGTCCCGAGGGCTTCCCCGAGGCTGACCCAGGCCGGGACGGCGACGAGGTCGAGCCCCGCTACATCCATGAGTTCGGCGTCCGGTTCCTCGTGCACCCGGGGGCCAGCCACAAGACGGGCTGGTTCTGCGACCAGCGCGATAATCGTCGCAAGGTCGCTGACCTCGCGCGGGGTCGGGACGTGCTTGACCTGTGCTGCCACGCGGGCGGCTTCAGCATCCCTGCGGCGCTCGCCGGTGCCCACAGCGTCCGGGCCGTGGATCTTGATGAGGAGCCGCTGGCGCGCGCCGATCAAGCCGCCCGTGAGAACAAGGCCGAGGTCCAGGTGCGACACGCAGACGCCTTTGACGTGCTCAGGGAGGTGGCCGGAGGCAGCCGCCGGCCAGGGCTGGTGATCCTTGACCCGCACAAGCTCGCCAAGGGGACCCGGGACCTCGAGGCTGCCAAGATCAAGTACCGCGACCTCAACGCTCTCGGCATGGCGGCCACCGCGCCCGGCGGTCTGCTCGCGACCTTCTCGTGCTCGGGCGCGCTGGATCTGCCCGGCTTCGCGGGTCTGATCTTCCAGGCAGCGCGCCGCGCCGAGCGAGACGTCCGGCTCCTCGAGACCATGGGGGCCTCCCATGATCACCCGCAGCGTCCCGACTTCGGACGATCGCGCTACCTCAAGGGCCTGCTGCTCGCGGTCGACTGATCCTGATCGAGCTCTCCGGAAGTTCCCCCGGAGAAGGTCAGGAAAAGTAGACGGCGGGGGTGGGGATCTGCACACTCCTCAAAGCGCCCCTGCGATTCGGTTGTACCGATCGCGGGGGCGCTGCCTTATCCAAGAAATTCGCGCCCGTCTCCGGGCGCCCACCCGGCGACCCGGACCCCACTGGTGTCGCCACCACCAAGAGCCGACATGACCCTTCCCCTCCTCGTCACCAAGGAAATGTGGCAAGAGTTCGACGACGCCTGGGCCGAGCTCCGCTCGACCGGCGGACCGATCGACGAGCTCCTTCCCGCCCTCAAGCTCGCCGGAGAGAAGAAGCGCGCAGGCCGCCTGGTCGGACAGGCGAGGGAGCACGCCGAGGCCTTGATCGGAGCGGATCGTGCCGCCGACGCGGCCCTGGTCCTCGGCGCCTCGCTGGCCGCCGGCGGCAACCCCGGCGAACTCGCAGAGCCCCTCCACGGAGCCTGCGAGAAGGCATGGTCGGACGAGGCGTGGTATCCGGTCTTCAAGGAGGTCACCGGCTTCGCCGAGGGCGCCCCTGACCTGCGGACCCCCTGGAAGAAGATGGCCAAGCTGCTGGCCTTCCAGCCCGGGAGCACGGTCTTCCACCCTGGCGGCTGGGGTGTCGGGGAGGTGCTGGAGATGAACGCTTCAGACGGATACGCACGTGTCCGGTTCTGGAATGGGCGAGAGGACAAGTTCCCGCTGAACGCGGCCATGGACATCTTTGATCCGCTCCCCGAGAAGGACCTGCGCTCGAGGTCCCTCAAGGACGCGGAGGAGCTGAAGAAGGAGGTCAAGAAGGCTCCGCTGGACGCCCTCAACGCGATCCTACTCCGGCACAACGGTCGCGCCACCACCACCACGATCAAGACCGCCATGATGCAGATCGGCATCGAGGGCAGCGCCTGGTCGGCCTGGTGGCGCAAGGCTCGCAAGCTCGCCGAGAACTCCGATGAGATCGAGGTCAGCGGCACCCCCCAGAAGTCGACGGTGACGCAGCTTCTGGTCAAGAAGGACCCGGGCGAGGCGCTGAAGCGCCTGCTGCAGCGGGCCTCGAATGTGTCCGAGGTGCACGCCCGTGTGCGCGACCTCTTTGTCGGTGAGGGCGTCGCCGACGACCTCGCCGCCATTGCCATCCAGGAGCTCGAGACGGCCGCGGCATCCGAGGCCGAGCCGCTCCCCGAGCGCCTCGCCGCGTGGCTCATGCTGCGAGACAAGCAGGGAGCCTCGCCCAAGCTCATGCGCCGGGTTCTTTACGAGGTCACCCAGGCCCCGGCCCCGCCGGACCCCTCCCAGCCGCCCGAGATCTGGAAGCTCTTCCAGGCCCTGCCTGGCGCCAAGGACCAGGAGCGGTCGGTCGCCATTCTCCCGGAGCTATTCGGCACCGGGGGCGCCCAGCTCGCGCTGGAGGCGGTCGATGCTCAGCTCGCCGAGGCCCAGGCCGAGGTGGCCGCGCTCGAGGTCGAGGCCACGGACGGAGCGGAGCCTGCGGCGGATGAGCCTGCCGCGGAAGCGGCCCCCCAGTCTGATACGGCTGAGTTTGATACGGCTGAGTCTGATACGGCTGAGTCTGATGCCGCTGGGCCTGATGCGGCTGAAGCCGATTCAGCCGACTCTGATTCAGCGACCGCAGAAGACGCCCCCGCGGAAGTGAAGGACGCTGACGCGGAGGAAAAAGAGGACGACTTCGCCTGGGTAGAGGACGTCCTCCCCCAGCTTCAGCACGCGGCGCCAGGTCAGGTGAGGCCGCTGGTCGACCGGATCGTCGCCGCTGGCCACGACGGTGAGCTGCGGAGCCACTACTCGGGCCTCCTGGCCCGCCCCCTCCGCAACCCGACGCTGATGATCGTCCTCGCCGAGCGCTACGAGGACGGTGGCGTGCACGACGACATGCCGACCCCCGTTCAGCGCGGTCAGGCGCTGCTCGCCCTGGCGGTCAACACGTTCCAGGAGCGACGTGGCAACCCCCAGCTGACCCGGATCTCGGGCCGTCTGACGGACTACCTCTGCAAGGGGGACAACCCCATGCTGCGCCAGCTCTTCTCCACCGCGGACGTCTCCGCGCTCCGGAGCGCCAACGTCACGGCCAGCCGCGGCGTCGACAGCGAGATCGACAACCTGATCACGGAGATCGCCCTCAGCAAGGACCGTCAGTTCTTCGCCCAGGACGCCGGCTTCTTCTGGGAAGGAGAGACGGTCTGGACCACGCGGGCCGGCCTTCGACGTCGCTCGCTCGAGCTCAAGGAGCTGCGTGAGATCAAGATCCCCGAGAACCAGGACGCCATCGGGCGGGCTGCGTCGTTCGGAGACCTCTCGGAGAACTCCGAGTGGGAAGCTGCCATCGAGGAGCAGCGCAACCTGACGGCCCGCGCCATGGAAATGGAGGAGGAGCTCCGCCTCACCGACCTGATCGAGGAGGCCGCGGTCATCGAGGACACGGTCTGCCCGGGAACCAAGGTTCACTACCGGGACCTCTCCGAGAACAAGGAGGCGACGGTGCTGCTCCTCGGACCCTGGGACGAGGACCGGGTGCTTGACACCCAGGTGATCTCGTACCGCGCGCCGCTGGCCAAGGGCCTGCTCGGGGCCAGCACCGGCGAGCAGAGCACCGTTCAGTTGCCCGGCGGTGATATCGAGGTCGAGATCCTCTCCATCGAGGCGCCCGATCTGGCTGGCCTCTCCTGAAGCCGGCTCGGAAGCGGCTCGCCTGACGCTTACCGTCAGCCAGCCCCGCGACCGCTAGCCGCAGGGGCCTGGCTCCATCACTCGACTCGGGCCGGTTCGCCTTCTGGGGAACTGGCCCGAGTCTCATTTCAGGTCGATTTTCTCGGTGAAATGTGCCCTTGCACCCTGGAATCCGCTTCATCACCGGGTCATGATTGAGTGTTCAAGCCCATGGTCGTCTCCCTCACCCAGCCCCACTCCGCCCCCACCTTGATGAAGGTGCTCGCGGACACCACCCGCATGCGAGCCATGGCGCTGCTGGCCATGGAGGAGCTCTCTGTGGGTGAGCTCGCCCGGTGTCTGGGGATGGCCCAGAGCAGGGTGAGCAACCACCTGCGCGTCCTCCGCGAGCACGACCTGCTCGACGAGCGCCGGGCGGGCACGAGCACGTACCTGCGGTCGGCGGCGGTGAGCGCGGGGGAAGCCTCCTCCCTGGGACGGCTCTGGCACGCGCTCGAGCCGGACCTCGGGCGGGTCGCTGAGCACCAGTCCGACCGGTTGCGCCTCGCGGGAGTCCTCACCGAGCGCCAGGGGGACGAGCGGGCGTTCTTCGACCGGGTTGCCGGCGACTGGGACAAGGTGGGAGCCCTGTTCGAGCGCGGGACGGCCCGTGAGCGGGCGACCGCCCACCTCCTCCGTCCCGGCCTGACCTTCGCCGATCTCGGCTGCGGCACGGGCTACGTCGCCCGGTCGCTCGCCGGCGTCTGCGAACGACTGATCTGCGTCGACCGCTCGGAGGGGATGCTCCAGGAGGCTCGCGGCCGCCTGCGCGACATCACGCCGGATCGCACCGCGGTTGAATTCCGACAGGGCGAGCTGGACGCCCTCCCCCTCGCGGACGCTGAGCTGGACGGTGCGGTGGCTGCGATGGTGTTGCATCACCTTCCGGAGCTCGCGCCTGCCCTGCGCGAGATGCTAAGGGTCCTGAAGCCCGGCGGGACGCTCAGCGTCGTCGAGCTCATGCCCCACCACGAAGCGTGGATGCATCAGGACCTCGGGGATCGCCACCTGGGTCTCGAGCCCGCCACCACCCAACAAGCCCTCACTCGGGCGGGGTTCGTCGATGTCATCGTCGAACCGCTCGAGGATCGTTATTGCCCGCAGCCTGGGTCCGAAGGAACCACCGATGCGGAAAGTCGCGCGGCCGCTCCCCATGGAGACGTCGCGCTGCCCCTCTACCTTGTCCGCGGGCGTGCCCCGCAACCCTGACGCCCCAGGGCGCCAACCCCCAACAACAACATGTCCACTGTCACCACGCAGCGCCCGGTCGTGACCGACTTCAACGTGCGCGACCTCGCCGAGGCCGACTTCGGCCGCAAGGAGATCCGCATCGCCGAGAAGGAGATGCCTGGCCTCATGGCGCTCCGCGAGGAGTACGCCGGCAAGTTTCCCCTGAAGGGCGCTCGGATCTCGGGCTCCCTCCACATGACGATCCAGACCGCCGTCCTCATCGAGACGCTGGTCGAGCTCGGCGCGGATGTGCGTTGGGCGTCGTGCAACATCTTCTCCACCCAGGACCACGCCGCCGCCGCGGTGGTCGTAGGCCCCCACGGCACCGTGGAGGCCCCCACCGGCATCCCGTGCTTCGCCTGGAAGGGTGAGACCCTCGAGGAGTACTGGGATTGCTCCGAGCGCATGCTCACCTGGCCCGAGGGCGAGCTGCCGAACATGATCCTCGACGACGGTGGCGACGCCACCATGTACGTCCTCAAGGGCGCCGAGTACGAGCGCGCGGGCGCCGTTCCGGCCGCCGCGGAGGGCGCTAGCGCCGAGTGGCAGGTGGTCCTGGCCTCCCTGACCAAGAGCGTCGCCAAGCACACCGATAAGTGGCAGAAGGTCGAGGCAAGCATCAAGGGCGTCTCGGAGGAGACCACCACCGGTGTCCTCCGACTCAACCAGATGGTTGAGCGCGGCGAGCTTCCGTTCCCGGCGATGAACGTCAACGACGCCGTGACGAAGAGCAAGTTCGACAACCTCTACGGCTGCCGCCACAGCCTCACCGACGGCATCCTCCGCGCGACGGACGTGATGCTCGCCGGGAAGGTCGCGATCATCTGCGGCTACGGTGACGTCGGTAAGGGCTCCGCCCAGTCGCTCCGCGCCCAGGGCGCACGCGTCATCGTCACCGAGATTGACCCGATCTGCGCGCTGCAGGCCGTCATGGAGGGCTTCGAGGTCGGCGTCCTTGAGGACTACCTCACCGAGGCCGACGTTTTCGTCACGACCACCGGCAACAAGGACATCATCCGCCTCGAGCACATGGAGCAGATGAAGGACATGGCCATCGTCGGCAACATCGGCCACTTCGACAACGAGATCCAGATGGCGGAGCTCGAGGCGAAGGACGGGATGGTCCGTGAGAACATCAAGGACCAGGTCGATCGCTGGGAGTTCCCCGACGGCCACAGCATCCTCGTCCTCGCCGAGGGCCGCCTCTTGAACCTCGGCTGCGCCACCGGCCACCCGAGCTTCGTCATGAGCTGCTCCTTCACCAACCAGGTGATGGCGCAGATCGAGCTCTTCCAGAACGCGTCGCTCTACGAGAACAAGGTCTACACCCTGCCCAAGCACCTCGACGAGCGCGTCGCCCGTCTGCACCTCGGCCAGCTCGGCGTGAAGCTCACCGAGATGTCCAAGGACCAGGCCGACTACCTCGGCGTCCCGCAGGAAGGGCCGTACAAGCCCGACACCTACCGGTATTGATCTGCGTGCGATGCGCCCGCGAGGGCGAGTCGTCCGCTGAAGCGTGGCTCCGCCTGGCTCAGCCAGGCGGAGCCACTTACATTGGTCAAGAGGTCCCTTCACCGCCGCGCTGACCCCGTGACCGCCCAGGACCCTGGTGTGCGCTCAAGGCCGACCTCGATCCCTCATGCTCCGAAAGATCTGGCAATTCTTCTGCGCGCTCGTCGGCGCGCTCATCGTGGGCGGCCTCGCCTACAGCTTCACGCCCTTTGGGATGCCAGGGCTCATCGTGGGCGCCGTCACCGGCCTACCCGTTGGCTGGATCTTTGGTCGCCACATTGGCCCCGTCGACGTGTTGGCTGGGTG
>CAJQPT010000143.1 GCA_905480285.1 uncultured bacterium | reverse complement strand
GGCGTGAACCCCGGCGGCGGCGCGGGGTCGGCGGCCGCGGGGGTCCTCGCCTACGACCGGGCGGACGGGACCGTGCGGTGGAAGGGGGGGACGCGGCCGGCGGGGTACACGGCCCCCTGGGTCGGGACCTTCGACGGCGAGGAACACCTGCTCGTGTTCGGGCTCGAGGGGCTCTCGGGCCACGACCTCGGCACGGGGGCGGAACTCTGGTTCACCCCCTGGGGAAACACCTTCAAGAACGGCAGCGTCATGCCGCTCGTCGTGGAAGGCGAGGTCCTGCTCAGCGTGTTCAGCAACGGCGCCAAGAAGGTCGCACCCCGCCGGGCGGCGGGTGAGGGCGCCCGGGCGTGGGAGGTCGACGAGCGCTGGCGCCAGCGGCGCTTCCAGCTCAAGTTCAACGGCGGCGTGAAGCGCGGCGACCTCTTGGTGGGCCTCGACGGCGGGCTCCTGGCCTGCATCGACTGGAAGACAGGTGAGCGCTACTGGAAGGAGGGCCGTCACGGCTTCGGCCAGATCCTCCTCGCGGATGACGGCCTCCTGATCCTCTCGGAGTACGGGGAGGTCATCGTTGCCGGCTTCGACCGCGAGGGGGTGACCGAGCGCCTGCGCTTCGAGGCCCTCGAGGGGAAGTGCTGGAACCATCCCGCCCTCCGCGACGGCCGCATCTACGTACGAAGCGACGTGGAGATGGCCTGCTACGAGCTGCGCTGATCACCGCAGGGTGATCCGCCCGATCCTGGGGCGGCGGACTATCCTGGGGCCATGATCCTCGCGCTCCTCGCACTGGTCCCCGTCGGCGGTGACGGGCCCGTGGACTTCGGGCGCGACGTGCTGCCGATCCTGTCGGAGTACTGCTTCGACTGCCACGGCCCCGACGCGGCAGCCCGCAAGGGCGACCTGCGCCTGGACGTGCACGACGACGTGCTGTTCGTGGTGGAGCCCGGCGCGCCCGAGGAGAGCGAGCTGCTCGCGAGGCTCGTGCACGAGAACCCGAAGCGGCTGATGCCGCCGCCCTCCACGGGGAAGGCGCCGACGGCGGCCGAGCGCGAGGTCCTCCGGCGCTGGATCGAGGAGGGCGTCGCGTGGGCCGGGCACTGGTCCTTCGAGCCCGTCGAGGCGCCGCTCATCCCCGCCATGTCGCTCCCGTCCGGGGAGCTCACCGGATGGGACCAGGACCCCCTCGACCTGCTGGTGCTGCACCGCCTCGGGGAGCAGGGCATGTCGCCTTCACCGCCGGCGGACCCGGCGACCTGGCTGCGTCGCGTACACCTCGACCTCACGGGCCTACCCCCGACCCTCGAGCAGCTGGACGCGTTCCTCTCCGGCGAGTTGACGGACGCCCAGGTCGTGGACGGGCTGCTCGCCAGCGACGCCCGCGCCGAGCACCGGACCCGCGAGTGGCTGGACCTCGCGCGCTACGCGGACACCAACGGCTATCAGAACGACTTCCGCCGCGACCAGTGGCCGTGGCGCGACTGGGTCCTGGGCGCCTTCGCCGCGAACATGCCCTACGACCGCTTCGTCATGGAGCAGGTGGCCGGTGACCTGATCGAAGGCGGCGGGCGCGACGCCGTGCTCGCCACCGGGTTCCAGCGCAACCACCGCACGGTGACCGAGGCGGGCTCCATTGAGGAGGAGTGGCGGGTGGAGAACGTGGCCGACCGCGCGGAGACCAGCGCGACGGCCTTCCTCGGCCTGACCGTGGCCTGCGCCCGGTGTCACGACCACCGCTACGACCCCATCTCCCAGGTGGACTACTACCGCTTCTTCGGCTTCTTCGATCAGGTGGACGAGAAGGGCGTCTATTCGGAGATGCGGGGGAACGTCCCGCCGCTCCTGCGGGTGCCGTCCCCCGAGCAGGAAGCGCGGCTGGCGGCGCTCAACGCGCAGGTTGCGCAGGAGGAGGCGGCCCTCGCTGCGCTCGCCGCCACCTCCGCCGAGCGCCACGCGGCGTTCCGTACGGCCAACCAGATGGTGGTGCCGGACCTGCCCGCCCCGCTCCTCAAGCGGCGGGACGCGGTCCTCCTGGACGGCACGCGGACCGGATCAGCGGACCTCGGGGGCCGGGTCGACTTCGAGCAGGACCGGCCCTTCACGGTGACCCTCTGGCTGCGGCCTGAGTCCCACGGCGCGGTCTACAGCCGGATGGAGGACAGCGACCGATACCGCGGCGTGGACCTGGTGCTGCTGGAGGACATGCGTCCTGCGGTGCACCTGATCCACGAGTGGACGGGGAACGCCATCAAGGTCGTGGGGGACGACCCTCTGCAGAGGGGCGCGTGGCACCACGTGGCCGTGGCGTACGACGGGTCGGGTAAGGCGGCTGGGGTCACCGTCCGCGTGAACGGCGCCCCGGTCCGCCTGAAGGCCGAGGTCGACCGTCTGGACGGCACCCTCGCCACCGACGAGCCCCTGCGGCTCGGGACGCGGCGCTATGCGGGGGAGCTGAAGGGGGAGGTGCTGGACTTCCGGGTCGACGGCCACGCCCTGGGCGAGGGGGCTGTGCTGGCGCTGGCACGGGGCCGGGCCGTGCTCGAGGACGGCGGGCCCTTCTACCTCGCGGTGTTCGACGAGGAGGCGACCGGGGTGCGCCGCCGCCTCGCCAAGACGCGGTCCGAGCGGGAGCGGCTCGAGCGGGACGAGGTCCCGACGGCCATGGTGCTCCGCGACCGCGACGAGCCCCGGGAGACGCGGCTCCTGCGGCGCGGACAGTACGACCACCCGGATGGGGAGGCCCTGACCCCTGATGTCCCCGGGGTCTTCGGCGGGCTGCCCGAGGGGGCGCGCCGGGACCGGCTGGGGCTCGCGCGTTGGCTGGTGGACCCGACGAACCCGCTCACCGCGCGGGTCGCGGTCAACCGGATCTGGGCGAGCTTCTTCGGGCGCGGCCTCGTCGCGACGGCCGAGGACTTTGGGATCCGCGGCGCGCGGCCCGAGCACCCCGCGCTCCTCGATCACCTCGCCGCCGAGCTGGTGGCGAGCGGCTGGGATCTGCGCGCGCTGGAGCGGCGGATCGCGCTGTCGGCCACCTACCGCCAGACCTCCGAGGCGAGCGCAGCGGCGCGCGAGCGGGATCCGGACAACGGCTGGCTGGC